>DATLYH010000123.1:0-4549 GCA_035575035.1 Gemmataceae bacterium | reverse complement strand
CGACGGCATCCGCCGCAACCTCGACCCAGGCGAGCCGGTGGATGTGGACCCCGGCCTTCTGAGCGAGGCCGAACGGCAGCAGCGCGGCATCGTACCGCTGCCGGCCGGCCTCGAAATCGCCCTCGACAGTCTGGCCCATGACGAGGTGCTGCGGAACGCCCTGGGGCCCGAGTTGGTCCGGGCGTTCCTGGCGGTGCGCCGGGCCGAGTGGGAGGCCCTGCGCGGGAAGGAGTTGGCCGACGAGGTCAAGCTGCTGCTGGAACGCTATTGATGACCGACCTGGAGGGACAGATCATGAGCAGCCATCCGCCGATCCGTATCGGCATCGTCACCATTTCCGACCGGGCCAGCAAGGGCATCTACGAGGACAAGGGCGGCCCGGCCATCCGCGAGTGCCTCACCGAGATCCTGTCCTGCCCGTGGGAACCGGTGACCCGGGTGATCCCGGACGAGCAGCCGCTGATCGAGGAGACGCTCAAGGAGCTATGCGACCGCGAGGGCTGTTGTCTGGTAGTGACCACCGGAGGGACCGGGCCGGCGCGCCGGGACGTGACGCCCGAGGCCACCGAGGCGGTCTGCGACCGGGTGCTGGACGGCTTTGGCGAGCTGATGCGGGCGGTGTCGCTGAAGGTGGTGCCGACGGCCATTCTATCGCGGCAGATCGCCGGCACGCGCGGCCGGTCGCTGATCGTCAATCTGCCGGGCAAGCCCAGCGCCATCCGCGACTGTCTGCTGGCCGTCTTCCCCGCCATCCCGTACTGCATCGACCTGCTCGAAGGACCGTACCTGACCACCAACGAGGCGGTGGTGAAGGCGTTCCGGCCGAAATCCTAAGGTCTCTTTCAGCGCTCGGAACGGCAGCGAGGGGGAACGCCGCCCTGTTTTTTTGGCCCGGTTTGCTGGCAAGCGGCGGAGAATGAGCTATGTTTACCGTGGCGAGTCCGATCTTGGGTTTTTCCCGCCGGGCCGGTCCCCTTCTCCTCCGACCGGCCGACCTGCGGGAGAATGCCCAGTCTCCGGTAAACCTCGCCCCGCTTCAAGGATTCGAGTTGCCATCACTTCTCCCTCAGAGCAGCCGTCAGGCAAGGATCATCGCCATACCCGTCCCCTCCCAGCGCCGCCGATGATGAGAGGCGCTCGGCGCTATGGCCGCTTTCGCACAAGTCGGTGAATATCCCGGCGCCGGTCGCGGCCGGCACCGGTCGGTTTGTCATTCGCGCCGAAGGGTGTTGTCATGTCGCTCAACTGGTCCTGGTTCAAGTTTCCCTGGAAGGTTCCGGCCGGCAAGCACGGCCGCCGGAAGGGGGGCGGAAGGCCCCAGGTGGAATTGCTGGAACACCGCATGCTGCTGGCTGGAAACGCGCTCGGCGTGAGCATCAGCGGGACCCCGGTCAGCGTGGCGGAGGGCACGCCGGTAGCCCTGAGCAGCAGTGTCAGTGGTTCGGGCAACCTCACCTACACCTGGCGGGCCGGACACCAGGAGGCAGGCTCGGCCCTGGCGTTTGACGGCATCAATGATTTCGTGGCAATCAATCGCTCCGTCCAGGACGATTTCACCCTGGAAGCCTGGATCAAGACCACGTCCTCGCTGGGTGGCTCGCAATTCTTCCACGGCAGCGGCTTGATCTACGCCGATGTCCCCTTCGTCAACAACGACTTCGGCACCGCCCTGGTCAACGGCAAGTTTGCCTTCGGCACGGGGAACCCCGACCGGACCATTCTGTCCACCACCACGGTCACTACCGGCCAGTGGGTCCACGTGGCAGCGGTCCGCATCCGGGCCACCGGCACCATCAAGGTCTACGTCAACGGCGTGGAAGAGGGCTCGCTCAACACCGGCAACACGCGGGCTCTGACGGCCCCGGCCACGATCACCATCGGCGGCAACACTGTGGACCGCCGATTTTTCCAGGGACTGATCGACGAGGTCCGCATCTGGAACGTCGCCCGCAGCACCGCCGCCATCCAGGCCGACATGAACCGTACCCTGACCGGCACCGAGCCGGGCCTGGTGGGGTACTATCGCTTCGACGAGGGAACCGGCAACACGGCGTTCGATCAGTCCAGCAGCGGCAACCACGGCCGACTAGGAGGAGGATCGGCACTGGCCAGTCCTGCCTGGGTCGCCTCGACCGCTCCCTTGCAGGGGCCGACGGAATTGGCCGGGGGGACCGCCGCCGACTTCACCTTCACTCCGGACGACAATGCCAACTACGTTGCCAGCCTCTTGGTGACGAACGGCAACGGCGGTAGCGGCCGGGCCGCGGTCGTCCTGAGCAGCACCAACGTCAGCCCCACTGCCGAACTGGGCAGCTGCGGCCCAGTCAGCGAGGGGAGCCCAGCCTCGGTCTGCTTCCGCAACCCGTTCGACCCTTCCGCCGCCGACACCGCCGCCGGCTTCACCTACAGCTTCGACTTCAACAATGACGGCGACTTCACCGATCCCGGCGACATCAGCGGCAGCCGCGCCGCTGTCGCGAGTGTGCCTGCCGACCTTTGGGCGGAGGGCCCCAGCAGCTTCGCCGTCCGCGGCCGCATCGCCGACAAGGACGGCGGGTTTACCGATTACACCGCGACCATCCTGGTCCAGAACGTGGCCCCGGCGGCCGTCTTCGCCAGTAGCAGCGCCGTGGACGAGGGGAGTACCGCCACCGTCTTCTTCACCGACCCCTTCGACCCCTCGGCCGGCGACACCCAGGCCGGCTTCAGCTACAGTTACGACTTCGACAACGACGGCCTCTTCGAGATCGCCGGTAGCTCCTCGCCATCAGCGGTGGTCCCGGCCAATTACCTTGCTGACGGCCCCGCTACCCGCACTGTCCGAGGACGCATCGAGGACCGGGACGGCGGCTTCACCGATTACACCGCCACTATCACGGTCAACAATGTCGCCCCGGCGGCGGCCATCCTTGGCGCCCCGGCGGACAGTCCGGAGGGAAGCGCAATCACCCTGGCCAGCTCGGTTGCCGATCCGGGCGTGCAGGACACCTTCACCTACGCCTGGAGCGTCACGCGGGACGGCGTTCTCTTCGCCTCCGGGACAGAGGCGGACTTCACTTTCACCCCGGACGACAACGGTGTTTATGTCGTTACCCTGGCCGTGACCGACGATGACGGTGCTGTGGGGACGGCCGAGGTCCGCATCACCGTTACTAACGTGGCCCCGACGGCCCGCATCACGGGACCGACCAACGGGGTCCGCGGTCAAGCACTCACCTTCACGCTGGGGGCCTCCGATGTCTCGCCGGCTGATGAGGCCGCCGGGTTCATCTACACGGTTGACTGGGGCGACGGCACGGCGGTGCAGACTTTCGCCGGCAGCGGCCTCAGCGTGGACCATGTCTTCCGCGAGGCCGGCTCCTGGACCGTGCGGGTGACGGCCACCGACAAGGACGGCGGCGTCAGTGCCGTCGCAACCGTGACCGTGCAGACCAGTGCCATTGCCCTCCAGCCCGATCCCGCCGACCCCAGCAAGACGATCCTGGTGGTCGGCGGCACGGAAGGCAACGACCGGCTTGTCTTCCGGCCCGCCCCTTCACCCCTACTCCTCTCCCCCAGCTGGGGGAGAGGGGTAGGGGTGAGGGGGCGCGGCGGCGTCCGGGTCGTGCTTAACCGTCAGGAGTTGGGAATCTTCCAGCCGACCGGAGGAATCGTGGCCCTGGGCCAGGCCGGCGACGATGACATTCGGGTGGATGGCTGCCTTCAGCTGCCCGCTCGGTTGGAAGGTGGGTGGGGGAACGATGTGCTCCGGGGTGGCGCAGGGGATGACGTGCTGATAGGCGGCCCGGGGCGCGATTGGCTGATAGGCGGCCGCGGCCGGGATGTGTTCATTGCCGATGAGGATGATTGGGTCCACGACAAGGACCGCGACGCCCCAGACAGCAGCAGACCGCCCGTCCCCCAGGCCGCCGGATTCACTCCTCCCATCGAGCGCGGACGACAGGATCGACCCGCCGACCCGCCCGTCGGCGCTTGGGACAGGTCGGACGACCGACCGGCCAAGGGAGACAAGAGCGACAAGGGTTATCCTGGCTCCGGGCGTGGGGCGCTGGTCCTGAGCGAGTTGATTGCCGAGTTGCTGGGTGACTGGGAAGAAGACTGAGCGAGGCGGACGGCGCCCCTACGCCCCCTTGAGGGCGGCCGTCAGGTCCCGGACCATTTGCTTGGCATCGCCGAAGAGCATGAGGGTGTTGTCGGCGGCGAAGAGCGGATTGGGAATGCCGGCGAACCCCGGGCTGAGGCTGCGTTCCCCCTGGCCACCCCCGATGGCAAAATTAAGTCCTTTGATCGTGCACTAAGCAATGGGACGCAGTTGGGGATGACTTCTTTCAGCGCCCGGAGCGCTAGCGACGGAGAACGGCATTACCCGTCGCTAGCGCTCCGGGCTGGTCTTCCTCGTCGCGGACGCTCCAGGCGCTAACCAAACTTTCCAGCTATCCCTGACCCGCTGCTTAGGCCTTCAGCGCGGTGAGGAGCTTGGTGAGACTTTCCTTGGCGTCACCGAAGAGCATCATGCATTTCGGGTTGTAATAGAGCTCGTTGTCCACGC
>DATLYH010000122.1:0-33041 GCA_035575035.1 Gemmataceae bacterium | reverse complement strand
ACCCCACTACCTCCCAGACACAACGCCCCGGCCAGGCTGAGCCATAGATACCACCGCGTGGGTTTGGACCAGGTCACACCAAGCGGCTCCGGCAGGCCGAAGGCGGAGAGACGGAATTCGGCTTCATCCAAGGGCGCCACCCGAGTAAACTTGGTAAACTCGATTCTCCAGGCGAGTTCGGAGGTAGTTGGATCTTGGCGATCTCGAAATGTCCTTTCTATCAACTTAAGCGGGGGATAAGCTCCTTCTGCCTCATATTCGTAAGACTCCTCAATATACTTAGAGCCGGGTTCGATATCTTGTGTCCAGCCGAGGCATAACCACCCTCTCTCGGGTAGGAAGAAGTAACTCTTTTTCGACCTCGTGTTCTTCTTCGTGATTATATTAAAATATGGCACTCCAAGTGTGAGTTGCTTCACATTCAGACCCCGAAACTTTGTGTCAACCATAGAGATAAACCCTGTTTCAGGATCTTCGGCGATCTCCAGGTATGTTCTGTTCGTCATGCAGTCGGCAATTGGTGCCATGAAAGGCATGAAGTCTGCTCGGCCGTTGGGAGGCAGCATCTCTAATTTTCGCACGACGTATTTTTCACCATAGTCTGCCAATTCAAACGTATATTTTGTGTTGGCCGCCACGATAAGCGGTCGCAACTCTAGAGTTGTCTCCCTCGTGTCACTTCTTGCCACCCGTCCCTCGTATCTGCCCAGATAATGGTGAAGGTTGAACTTGCCTTCCAGCGAGGTCAGCTGCACAAGTTTTTTCCCTTGTGGAGCCTCACTATGATATCGGTATTCTATATTCGTATAGTTTTGGACCAGCTTGCCGTAAGCTTTGCTGTAGGCAGACAGAAAGGATGCTCGTATATCTGGATCTGCACCAAGGCCGCGGCTCGCGCATGCCAACGGGATTGCGAGCGCACAGAGGCACCACTTCCAGCATGTGGCCCGGCTCATGCCTACATCCCTTAGAAATATTGAGGAGTTGTTACGATGGGTGAACCAGACACTCTTGCAGGGCCGAAAACGAGAAACAAGAGTGCCTGGTCCACGAGTTCGGCCCTGTCACCGGACGCTTCAAAACCCGAGACTTATCAGCGGGGATCCAAGCAAGTGCATAACATCGGGTTCGGAGCAGGACCACAGGTGCTTGGCAAATCATAAAACATACACCGCGCACCAGGGTTCTCGCAGCCACCCTCCGGTCTGGTTGGACATTGTAACCCGGCTATTTCCTCTACCGGCTCGTCCCCAAGAAGCCGGTTCTGCGGCACGAGCACTAGGCCGCAGACCAGCAGCGCAAGGCCCAGGCTGCTTGAGGAGCATGGGACGTTCTCGGCCGGCAGAGCAAGAGGGCCGCCAGGACCGCGACATCCATCGCCACGGTGGCCCAGGGGGGGACCGCTACCCGACCGAAGCAGCCGCAAGTCGTTTGGCCCACCAGAGCGAGATACAGGCTCGCGCTGGCCAGGATGCCAAAGAACACCAGCACCGCTGCCCACGCAGCACGCACCCACCAACCGCTCAGCAACCACCCGCCGAGCAGGAGTTCAATCTCGATCGTCGCAACCTGAATCCGGGGCGATGTGAGGATCGATTCGTGGGCCGAAGGATCAAAGAATAGACCGTGAATTTTCAGCCCGGCAGCGCTCAGCAAGAAAAGCCCGAGAACCACCCGCAAAACGTGGGACCGGAAGTTGGTAATCTGGGGGGGGATGGGCAAGCTGTATGGGCCATAAGGGCATGATCGAAACCCCACAAAGCTGCGATACGCGGAGAAAGGGTAACTTGAAAATCACCGATTTTTGTATTCACCTGGCACGGCTTGTCAAGAGAAAACTGGAAATATTTTCTACGGATCACAAGTCTGTGCCGGAGCCCCAAGGCGATCCTTTCCTATCTTCGTCCACCGGCAGCGCCCGGAGCGTTAGTGACGGGTAGTGGCACCCGTCGCTGACGCTCCGGGCTCGGCTCGTCGTCCCCGTCGCTGACGCTCCGGGCTCGGCTCGTCGTCCCCGTCGCTGACGCTCCGGGCTCGTCGTCCCCTCTGCCATCCTGACCAGGACACCAGGGCTGGCCCTACGCCGTGCCAACTTATCCTTGACAAGGCCGGAGCCGGAGCCTTACCATACTTTTGCGGTGCCCATCCCTGCCTGGTGGCAGGCAGTAGGCACCGTTTTGTTTGCGCGGACAGAGAGAGGTCGTCACCCCCCACTCCCAGCCCGGGTGGAAACACTCCCCCGGGATTGCCGGAGGAGAACACCCAACGCGGTCAGGCCATCTCTTGTTGCGCCGGCCAACACCAGGCAGCCATAACCTGGAATCTTCTATCTCCTCGGTGCGACATCGGCGGAGAAACGTCATCATGCGGCGATGGTTGAAGCGAGTCTTGCGAGGAAGTCGGCCCAAACAGGTCACCGGCGGCTCGACCGTGGTCCGGCGGCTGAAGCGGCTTTGGAAGCGGCGGTGGCTCCACCGCACAATCAACTACAAGCTCGTCATCGGCCTGGTGCTGGGGGGCGCCCTGTTCGGCGCTGGCGTCCACTTTCTCCATGCCTACCAGGTGAAGCGCAATGCCAGCGCCTTCCTCGATCAGGCGCAGCGAGCCGAGCAGGATGGCGACTTGGAACAGGCGGCGAAGTACCTGCACTTTTATCTCAACCTGGTGCCCGGCGACACTGCAGTCCTGGCCCGTTACGGCCTGACATTGGAAAAGCTGGCCCGGCCGGACCGGACCGTGGTCAGCTGGAGGCAGCTCCAGGAGGCCTTCCTGCGTCTGGAGGAGGTGATCCGCCGCCAGGGCGACCGCCATGATGTCCGCCGTCGGCTGGTGATGATCGCCATGGACCTGGGGCGCTTCGACATGGCCCTGCAACACCTGAAAGTCCTCCTCGACGCCACGCCCGACAACGGCGAGCTGGAGTTGCTGGCGGGGCGCTGCGCCTCGGCCCTGGGCAGGCTTGAGGAGGCACAGGATTACCTGGAGAAGGCGCTCAAGCACCCGCCCCGGCAAATCGACGCTTACGTCGAGCTGGCAGCCCTGTACCGCCACAAACTGCGGCAGCCGGACCAGGCCAACCGCGTCATGGACGAGTTGGTCCAGGACAACCCAAGCGACCCCAGGGCCTACGTGGCCCGCGTGAGGTACTACGGCGAATTAGGGGAGCGAGCCCAGGTGGAAAAGGACGTGACCCGGGCGCTGCAAGAGCACCCTAACGACCCCGACGTGACCATTGCCGCCGTCAACCTGGCGCTGGGCCGCGGCGACTTCCCCGAGGCGCGGCGGTTCCTGAAACGCGCCCTGCAAGCCCACCCGCGGCACGACGGCCTGCATAAGAGCCTGGCGGAGACGGAGCTGCGGGCCGGTCAGCCGGACAAGGCGATCGACATCCTTGATCGCGCCGCCCAGGTGGTGGAGCGGCCGGACGACCTGCTGCCGCTGCGGGCCGAGGCCCTGATCGAGGCGGGCAGGTTTGCCGAGGTCGAAGAGGTGATTAGCCGGCTACGGCAGCAAAGGAAGAACCCCGCCGCCATCCGCTACCTGGAGGCCCGCGTGTTGGTGCGGAAGGGCGAGTGGGTTGAGGGAGCGCGGGCCTTGGAGCAGCTCCGGCCGGAGCTGGCCGTCATCAGCCCGACCATCGACCGGTTGCTGATCCAATGCTACAAGCAGATTGGCGACGCTCCCCGCCGTCTAGAGGCTTGCCAGCGCCTGGTGGCTGCTAACCCTCTGGCCGTGACGCCAAGGCTGGAGCTGGCCCAGGCGCTCCTGGCGGCCGGCTCGTCTGAGTCGGCCCTAGAGGAGTATCTCAAGGCCGCCTCTCAATCTCCGTTGGCGAAGGTGCGGGCCGCCCAACTCCTGGCGGCGCGGCAACTCCGCTTGCCGTCGGATCGGCGCGAGTGGGATCGGGTGGAACAGCTTCTTGACGAGGCGGAAGAGGCAATGCCTCAGTCCGTCGAGGTGCCGGTTGTCCGCGCCCAGATCCTGGTCCTCCGCGAGAAGTTCAGCGAGGCACGGCGCGTACTGGAAGCGGCGCGCGGCCAGCTGCCCGAGCGCATCGAACTGACGCTGGCCCTGGCGTCGGTGATTAACCTCCAAGAAGGTCCCGAAAAGGCCCTCGCCCTCCTCGAATCTGCCGATGACAGCCCCGCCGTGCGCCTGGCCCGTTCCTTGTACCGCGCCGGCCGTCAGCCGGCCGAGGCCCGCAAGGAGTTGGCTGAGCTGGAGCGAAGTCTCGACGCGCTCCCCCGCCAGGAGCAGGCACAGTACCTGCAAGAGTTGGCCCTGGGCTACAACCGGTTGGGGGACTCGGCCGAGGTGGAACGGCTCTGGAAGCGGGCAGCCGAGTGCCAGCCGCACAACCTGACGGTCCGGCTCGGGCTGTTCGACCTGGCCCGGAAGGCGGGCGACGAGGCTGCCATGCGTCGCCTGCTGGACGAAATCCGCCGCATCGATGGACCAGAGGGGGCCTGCTGGCGTCAGGCCGAGGCGGCGTGGCTGCTGACGCGGGCCCGCCGCGGCGACACGGCAGCGCTGAAACCGGCCCATGCCCACCTGAACGAGGCAGCCCGACTACAGCCCAACTTGCCCCGTGTTTCCTTGTTGCAGGCTGAGTTGAAGGAACTGGAAGGAGACACCGCCGGCGCCCTGGCCCACTACCGCGAGGCCATCCGCCTGGGCGAGCGCCGGCCGGAGGTGATCGGTCGGGCGGTCCAGCTGTTGTACGCGCTCGGCCGCGGCGCCGAGGCCAACGACCTGTTCCGTGGCCTGGGGGAGCCGAGCACCCTCAGCGGCGACCTGGGCCGTATGGCCGCCGAAGTGTCGCTTCATGCCCAGGACCGTGAGCGGGCGCTGGAACTGGCCCGCGCGGCGGTGCCCGCCAGCTCGACGGACTACCGCCAGCACCTTTGGCAGGGGCAGATCCTGGCCGCCTTGGGGCAGAAGGCAGAGGCCGAGCAGGCCCTGCGCCGCGCTGTTGCCCTCGCCGACACGTCGCCCGACACCTGGGTGGCCCTGGTCCAGTTCCTGGCCGGTGTTGATCTGAAGAAGGCGGCGGCCGAGATCGAACGGGCCCAGGCCCGCATCCCGGAGGCCCAGGCCCCTCTGGCCCTGGCTTGCTGCTACGAGGCGGTCGGCCAGAGGGATCAGGCGGCCCGGTACTACCGCCTTGCCCTGGAAAGGCAGCCTGGCGATGTCAATGTCTGGCGTGCCACGATCCGGTTCTTCCTCCGCCAGGGTGATTACGCTCGTGCCGAGCCGCTGCTGCGCCAGCTGGCCACGGCCCGTGGCAAGGTTCCAGAGGCAGATGCGGCCTGGGCGCGACGCGAATTGGCCTACGGACTGGCGCTGACGGGCGACCAGGCCCGGCTGGAGGAGGCGCTGGCCCTGTTGGACCAGAACCGCAAGGGGGCCGAGCCGGCGCTGGAGGACCTGCGCACCCGAGCGCTGGTGCTGGCCACACGCGGCAGGCGGGTCGAGGCGATTCAGATCCTGGAGGATCTGGACGCCCGCCAGGCCCTGTCGGCCGAGGACCGATTCCGTCTCGTCCAGCTCTACGAGGCGGTGCAGGACGGGCCCAAGGCGGAGGACCACCTGCGGCGGCTGCTTACCACACACAGCACTAACCCACGCTACCTGGCCCATCATGCTCACAATCTCCTCAAGAAAGGAGCGTTGGAGCAGGCCGAGGCGCGCCTGGCGGAGTTGGAGAAGGCGGATCCCGACAGTTTCACCACAGTATCGGTCAAGGCCCGGCTGCGGCAGGCCCAGCGGCGCGGCGACGAGGCCATCGCGCTGGTCAAGAAGTACGCCGAGGACAAACCGGCCGGGATGTTGGTCCTGGCTGCCGGCTTGCTCGAGGAGATCGGTCAGACAGACGCAGCCGAGGAGATGTACCGCCGCTTCGTGGACCGCTCGGGCCGGCCCGACGACGTCCTGGTTTTGATCCAGTTCCTGGCTCGCCGGCAGCGGCTGGATGAGGCGCTTTCGCTGTGCGAGAAGGCCTGGGGAACATGCCCGGCCGAGGCGGTGGGGGCGGTGAGCGCCGCTGCCTTGCGACTGGGCAAGTCCCGGCCAGAGCACCAGAAGCGGGTGGAGAGCTGGCTGCGGAAGGCGTGTGAGCAGGCCCCGGCGAGCGTCTCGCTACAGATCAGTCTGGCCGACGTGTACGAGTTGCAGGGCCATTATGACGACGCCCAGCAGATTTACCGCCGCGTTGCCGCCGGCAAGATCCCGAGCATCATCGCCCTGAACAACCTGGCCTGGCTGCTGACCCTGAAGGAGCAAAAGGCGGAAGAGGCGCTCCCCTACATCGAGGCGGCCGTGAAGCTGGCCGGGCCGTTGCCGGAATTGCTCGATACCCGAGCCGTGGTCCACATCGGCCGGGGTCGGCCCGACCTGGCGATCAAAGACCTGAAAGAGGCCATCGCCCAGGCGCCGACGCCGTCGCGCTACTTCCACCTGGCCCAGGCACACCAACTCGCCCAGGATCGCAAAGGCGCCCGGGAGGCCTTGCAGAAGGCACAGGCACTGGGTTTGCAGCCCGAGGGACTTCACCCTCTGGAGCAGGGCAGCTATCGACGGCTAGCCGCGGAGCTGCCGTAGACGTGGACAGCAAGCCCCATCAAACAAGGCCGCCCGTTCGCGCCGCGAACCAACCGCCTTATACTTTGAGCCAAGTATTAACAGGAGCTTGACAAGGGGTATTAACAGGAGCTTGATAAGAGCGACAGTAGTCCTATGTTGACCGATTGGACATTCCCAAGGCACGAACGCTGTCTCCCGAGGCCTAGGCTCTGTCTGACGAATCGAATTAACGTGTTCGCGTCTCATAACCTGGTAGGAGGAGACACGATCTTTCGAACCAACCGGGGGAGCAACTCGCTCCTTTCTTCCCACCCCGCCCACGAAAGCGCGGCGGCCAGTGGACGGACGACCGCACGATGCGCAACGCCATCTCCTGGTGGCTGAACACCGACGCCCCTCGGCGCGATCTGCCGGAGCGGGACGACCCCTGGCAGACCGCCGAGGAGCGCTTCCGCAAACTCCGCCGCCGCGGCCTGCTTGACCGGCTCATCGAGCGGCTCCAGCTGCGGCTCAACGAGGTCGGCCTGATTGACCCCGAACGATTCGGCATCGCGACGGCTCCCACGGCCGCGCCGCCCGCGTGGCCGTGGGGGCGGCGAAAAACAACCTGCCCCCAGGCACGGTCAAGGTCCCCCAACCTCGGCCCTGTCGGCCCCCACCCGTTCCGCGGTGGTCCAGGCGGGAAGTAAGGCGTCTGTCGTGTCACCTCTCTTTGCTGGGGCGTTCCCTGGCAACCTGCGGTAGGGGATGGTCTTGGCGCGGGTCAGGTTCCGCCCCCCTTAGTGTGCCTGGTGATGGTGGCATTCGGTAGCACCTGGCGAAGCTCGGCGGCGCCTTGGCGGGTGACTTTGGTCCCGGCCAAATCGAGCGTCTTGAGTTGAGTCAGCCCGCGCAGGTGGACCAATCCAGCGTCGGTGACTCGGGTGCCAGTGAGGTAAAGCTGCTCTAGCCGAATTAACCCCTGAAGATAATTCAGACCAGCGTCGCCCACCTTGGTATGGTTTAGATTCAGTATGCGCAGCTGAGTCAATCTCTTGAGGTGCTCTAGACCCGCATCGGTAATTGAAGTGTTGTTGCCCACATACAGCTCGCGCAGGTTGGCCAGCCCTTTCAGGTGTTTCAGGCCGGCATCGGTTCCGTTCAAAGGAAACCAGACGACCTGCAAATGCCTTAGCCCCTGCAAGTGTTTCAGGCCCTCGTCGGTAACCCTGCTGCGGCCAAAAACGATAGTGTGCAGGCGCGGCAGTCCGTGCAGAAGCTGCAAGTCGTCGTCCGAGAAAACCGAAGTGGTGTAGTTAGGGCCACCGAGAAAAACCTTAACGACCGCTTTATCCGGGCGATTCTCATCTACGCTGACGCGGCCCCCCGCTTTTGAATGGCGGCCACGGTCTTGTCCTGTTGAACCTTCTCCTGATCGGTCAATGGTCGCTCCCATTCAGCCTGTTGTTGCACTTCCTCCGCCAGATCCGCTTGTGCGAAAGCGGCTTGAGCCGGACTGACACCGGTGTCTAGCAGGGCCGCGCAGCCTGACAGCCCGGTCACCGCGGCCCACCACGTGAGCAGTGCGAGCAACCTGGAATGGCGGTGACGAGGCGCCACCACCCTCGATGCTGTTGAGGAGGTTCGCATACTTCCTGAAGAAGGTTGTTGGTTCATTGGTCCTTCCTCGGCTAGGTTACGGCGTGCGGCTGTCTGCTTCAAAGGGCTGGCCGAATGATGAAGTTCAATAGCCGGCGCGGCCTTCCGGGAACGGCTGCCTTGCAGGGATGGGTTGCGCACTGGTTTGCGGTGCGGCGAGGGTAGTAAAAGACGGGGTTTGGGCAGTTGTCAAGGCCCGCAACAGATTTTTCCGTTTCTTGCTCCGGCGGTAGGGTGCAGAGGCCCCCTCCGGCAGTCAACGGTCGTGTTGCGGCGAGTGGCGGGCGCGGACCACGTCTTCTGCCCGGACGGCGTCGCTTGCCGTCCCGCTCAACACCATGATGATCAGGCGTCTGTGGATCCTGGCCGCTTCTGCGGCTAGGGGGTCAGGCGGATTTGGCGGCCTTGGGCGCGACCAGTTCCTCCTCGGGGCGGGCGGCTGCGCCGGGGCTGCGGTCCAGGCCGTTGTTGCCCCGCCCGTTGCCCGTGCCGGGACGGCGGAAGCGGGCCGTCAGGCTCTCCCAATCCACGACCAGGGAACCGCCGGTCGCCTCGTGTTGCTTCTCCCAGTTGAGGAGTAGGTCGAGGCAAGCGTGGTCGATGTACGTCAGCTTCTCGAAGTGGACGTGCAGCTCGGTGTTCGGCGGGACCGCTTCGAGGACGGCCGCCAGTCGGGGCAGCCGAATGAACGTCGCTGCTCCTTCGAGATAGAGCGTGGCTCGGCGGGCCGAGAGGTCGGTCTCCAAGCGGACATTGAGATGGGAGAAAGTGTACAATAGTTTGATCATCGACAGGGCGATACCGAGGAGGACGCCGGTGAGCAGGTCCTTGACAACAATGGTGGTCAGGGTGGCGGCATAGATGGCGGCCTCACTCTTGCCGTAGCCCCAAAGAGACCGGATCGCCTTGACGTTGACGAGCCGGTAGCCGGTGTAGACCAGGACGGCGGCCAGGGCAGCCGTGGGAATGAAGCGCAGAACTCCGGGGAGCAGGCAGACAAACAGCAGCAGCCAGGCGCCGTGCAGGATGGCGGATAGCCGCGTCCGGGCCCCGGCCTCGACATTGGTGGCGCTGCGGACGATGACGCCGGTCATCGGCAAGGCCCCCAGCGTCCCGCAGATCATGTTGCCGATCCCCTGAGCCGCCAACTCGCGGTCATAGCGGGTGCGCGGCCCCTGGTGGAGTTGGTCCACGGCGGTGGCGCACAGGAGGGTCTCCGCGCTGGCGATGAAGGCCAGGGAGGCGGCCGCGAACAGTAGCGTGGGCCAGGGCGGCAGCCGTTCGAGCAGGGCGGCATTGGGGAGGCTGATGGCATCAGCCAGGTTGTCCGGCACCTGCACCCGATTGATGGACAGGCCGAGCAGGGCAGTGACGGCGGTGGCCACGGTCACCGCCACCAGCGGCGCTGGGATCACCCGAAGGGCCTTCGGCGCCAGCGGCCGCCACAAGACGATAAGGACAATCGTCAGCAGGCCGATGCGGGCAGCGTACTCGTGGTTCAGGTCGCCGTCGGAAGGGACGATCCCCTTCCAGACCGCTTCGGGGATGGAGAGCAGGTTCGCCAGGCCGCTGCCGCGCGGCTGATCATCCACCATGATGTGGAACTGGCTGGCGACGATGAGTACACCGATGCCCGCCAGCATGCCGTGGATGACGGCCGGGGACACCGCCCGGAACCATTGGCCAAGGCGGAGCAGCCCAGCAACGAACTGGATGACGCCGCCGAGCAGGACGATGACTCCTACCATCTCCCAGCCATACGCCCGGGACAGCTCGAAGACAATGACGCTCAGACCGGCTGCCGGACCGCTGACCTGGACGCAGCTGCCGCCCAGCAGCCCGACGACAAGCCCCCCGACGATGCCGGTGATCAGGCCCACCGCCGCTGCCTTCTCCAGCGGGGCCCCCGAGGCAATGGCGATGCCCATGCACAGAGGCAGGGCAACCAGGAAGACCACGATCGAGGCCAGGAAATCATGCCGCCAGGAGCGATCCGATCCGGCCGCCCTGCTGCCCGAGACCTTGGGAAGGTCCATGTCACTTTCCCTCGCAGTTTGGTGGGTCTCGCCCGGGGCCGGTCCTGCACCTACGGGACCGGACGACCCGGAAATCTCGATCAACAAAAAACCGGAAGACCGCACCGGGGGCGCGGCGTTCCGGTCCTTATTCCCTCGGGCGCCTTCGGTCCCGACGGACATCGGCTCGGTCATGCGGCCCGCCGGCTCCACACGCGCGGAACCCGGGCCGAATTAGTCACAAAACCGCAGCAGCGCATCGGCAATGCACTTCTCCGGCCTTATTCCCGCGGGCTTGGTTTTCCCGAGGGACTTCAGCACGGCCTTCCGGCGTCACTCGGAGCGCCGGTGGCGGTAAGCCCTGATCGGAGTCCGCGGCGGGGGGGCGGCCTCCGCCTCGGCCCCCAGAATGCCTGCGCCTGCATTTACCTTGGCCTCGGAGGCCCACTAATCAAGACTCCGAGGTCCATCGGCCCCCTTGGAGCGCATTAACCTTAATGGGAACGCTGCGGCGCAGCGGCCGCGGGATCCGGTCGGTCCCGGCCGGCCCGTGCCCCGGCCGCGTAGCGGGGGCGCTCTTCCAGGGTGAAGACGATGATTCGCTCTCCTGTTTTCGTACTAATGTCGGTGTGCAGACTCTTGATGGCGACCCCGAGAATGTCCTTGATGGCGGCTTCGAGGAGCGGGCGGCCGCGGTCGAGCAACTCCTGGCGAACCTGCTTCAGCAGGTAACGGCCGCGGCGGTCCTCTGCCTGGGCCAACTTGATCTCCGCCCTCGTCAGGACCCCCTTCAACCGGACCACGACCAGATCGTCAAGGATGAAAGTCCTCGTCTCCAGGGGGCCGCGTCCCATGAACTCCTTCTCGAACCGGATAAGGGCCTGACTGATCTCCGCCTCCAGGTCGCTCTTGCTTTTTACCATCCCTTTCAACCCTCAGTAGGCAATCGCATCTCCGTGGTTCGTCGGCGGGCCGATGGCCTGGCAGGAGCCAGGCAGGAAACGACAGCCCTGGGTTCCAGGGGCCCGGTTCCAAGTCTGACAGGCGCTAACACGTCGCTTGCCAACCGGCGAGGCAGGCATCGGGGGAAGGGTTCCGTTTCGGTTCGGGGCAAGGCGTGGAGCCGGGCTTACCGGTATGAGGGGGCGTTCCCGGCTGGACCGGTGTCGGTCCCGATGCCATACCAATGTCAACGAAACGGAGGATAGACCCGAAGATCAACAGCGCAAGGGAACGATAGCGCCCGCCGAGAGGGCACATTCGGGAAGGTGGGTGAAAGAGCGCAAACCGATGGGGGCAGGCAACGTCCGGTGAGGGCAAGGGGAAGCCAGGTCTTTTTGCGGCGCTTGCGAGGCCGATCTCTTCCGGGCGAGTTGGCGGCCGCCCGAGATGGAAAGGACCGGCTTGCCTGTGTCTTCTGAATCCTTTTCTTCAGGGATGGAGTTGCTTGGCAGGAGAGGTGGAAGACTGGCCGCCGTGCAGCGCATCAGACTCGCTGGGTCGGCCAATATCACGAAGGCAAGGAAACACGTTAGCGCGCCGGGCCAGGTGAACGGAGCAAGGAAGGGCCCGGCAGATGGCTTCTTTCCCTGTCCTTTCATTGGTTGGATTCTCCTTCTGATCTAACCTAAGGGGTTATAGTACCGGAAGGCTCTCTCCCCGGTCAAGAGAGCACTCGGTCTCGGGTGTCATTTCGTGGTCATTCCCGCGCGACCCCGGGCCGGCCTTTTCCCTCTTTGAGCCGTAGCGCCGGCTCCCCCAAGACGGCCAACCCCGACGGGGCATCGGTCGGTTTCGCTTGCCGATTTTTTCGCCATGAATGCCATATATACAATCGCTGTGTCATTCAGTCCATAAGCTTGCTCTGCACCTCCAATGCGGTTAGCTTGTGAGAAAATTGGCTAGCCCCCGCCCCCAAGCTGGCCTGGGATTGATCCCCCTGTCCTGGGTCGGTCTTTCATGCCGGCCGTCGGGCCAGGCATCCTGAGTGATTACCTACCAAAGTGCTATGACCACCCAAAGACTTCCCGCTGCGCGTCGCCTTCACTCTGCGACATCTGTGCTGGTAGCCGCCCTTGTCGTGGTGCTGGCGTCCACTGGCGCCGGGCACGGTCAGGAAGCGGAGTTGCGGAAGCTCATCGACGAGGAAATCCGTGCGGCCTGGACCCGGGAAAAAATCGTCCCAAGCCCGCGGGCGGACGATGCCGTGTTTCTCCGCCGTGTTTACCTGGACCTCGTGGGCACGATTCCGACCTATGACGAGGCCCGGGCCTTCCTTGCCGACCCCGACCCGCACAAACGCGCCAAACTGATCGACCGGTTGCTTGACGATCCGCGTTTCGCCACGCATCAGGCCGACGTATGGGACCTGGTGCTCTTCGGCCGGCACCCCGCTGGCGGGGAGGACACCCGCAAGCGCCCGGCATTCAAGAAATGGTTGGCGGACAAGTTCGCCCAGAATGTTCCCTATGACCAGTGGGTGCGGGAACTGCTCCAGGGGGAAGAAGACGGTTCCCAGGTGTATTACGTCCAGTATCGCAATCAACCGGAAGAGGCAGCGGTGGGTGTGAGCCGCGTCTTCCTCGGCACGCAACTACACTGCGCTCGCTGCCACGATCATCCGTATGAGAACTGGACCCAGCGCGACTTTTACGGTATGGCCGCCTTCTTTGTTCGCCTTGTCGTCCTCGAAGAAGGCTCGGGCGCCCAGAAGCGCTTCCGGATCGCCGAGAAGAGCACCGGCGAGGTGTTGTTCAGCGGGGCGGCCAAGGACCAGAGGCCGGGGAAAAAGGGAGAGCCGGTCAAGCCGAAGTTCCTCGGCGGCGAAGAGCTGGAGGAGCCGCCGGTGCCCAAGGACTTCAAGGAGCCGGATTTTCGCAAGGTCAAGGAGCCGCCCCGGCCGCTCTTCTCGCGCAAGGAAAAGCTCGCTGCGTGGGTGACGGCCCCCGACAATCCGTACTTCGCTCGTGCCTTGGCCAATCGGCTGTGGGCCCAATTCCTGGGCCGCGGTCTGGTCCATCCGGTCGATGATCTCAGCGACAAGAACACGCCGAGTCATCCACGCTTGCTCGAGGCCCTCACGGCCCACCTGCGCACCCACAAGTTCGATGTCAAGAGCTTGATTCGCGAAATCGTCAATAGCGAGACGTACCAGTTGGCGGGCACCGGCCCAGAGACGCGGGCGTTGCCGCTGTGGTTCGAGCGCGCCCCCGTGCGGCCGCTGACGGCCGAGCAGTTGCTTGCCTCGCTGCGGACAGCGACCGGCTTCGACGCTGCGGGCGGTAAGATCGGCGGCGACACCATCGAATACCTCACGCGGTTCTTCGGCGAACCGACGAATGGTCAAGGGGAATTTCAGGCCAGCCTGTCGGAGCACCTCTTTCTCAATAACAGTCATCACCTGCGGCAGATGATCCAGCCGCGAAAGGAGAACTTGGCCCACATCCTGCTGACTGCCCCGGCCAGTTGGGAGGAGCGCGTGGATCGGCTGTTTTTGTCGGTGCTGAGCCGGCCGCCGAGCGCCGCCGAACGGCAACGGTTCGTTCAGCATCTAACAAGCGACCCACAGGCGGCGCCGGCTTTGGTGGAAGAGGCCATCTGGGCCTTGGTCAGCTGTTCGGAATTCCGCTTCAATCATTGAATCATGGATCGGTAGGATCCGTGAAACGAGGAGGTCCGCGATGACCCTGCACAATACAGCCCGCGAGCATCTAAGCCGGCGTGCCCTGCTGAAGGGGATGCTGGTGACGGCCGGCGGACTGATCCTGCCTAATTGGGGCGGCCTGTTTTATCATCCGGCGGCCGCCCAGACAACGGCTCGCCGGCAGAAACGCTGCATCCTGTTGTGGATGAACGGCGGGGCCAGCCAACTCGACACGTTCGACCTCAAGCCGGGTCGGCGGACCGGCGGCCCATTCCGGCCGATTCCGACCAACGTGGTCGGCGTGCAGATTTGTGAATATCTGCCCCGGATGGCGCAGCTGGCGGACAAGCTGGCTATCATTCGTAGCATGCGCACCCAGTCGCCCGACCACCCCGACGGCATCTATCACATGCACACCTGTTACCGCCAAAGCGAGCGCGTGCCGCACCCGGAAATCGGCGCCGTTATCGCCCGCTATCTGGGCGATCCGGAGGCGGACTTGCCCAGCTTTGTCCGCATGGGGCCGGCCGGCAATGCCGGCGCTGGTTACCTCGGCCCGCGCTACGAACCGTTCTCGCTCGGGCGGGACGGCCGGTTGCCTCCCTTCACTGAGCCGTATCTGCCCCCCCAGGCCCAACAGCGCCGCAGCGAGCTGTTGCACTTTTTGGAGACGGAGTTCAGCCGCCACCATCGCGCCGAGCCGTTTGCAGCGCATCGCCTAGCCGAAGTCCAAGCACACCGTCTGCTGCGCGCCCGGTCCGCCTTCGACATCAGCCGCGACTGGCCGGCCGCGCGAGACCGCTACGGCGACACGGAATTCGGCCGACGGTGCTTTTTGGCCCGCAAGCTGGTCGAGGCGGGCGTGCCGTTCGTCGAGGTCGGCCAGGACAACTACGACAGTCATGCCGACAACTTCGTTTGCCACAAGGCCAACATGGAAGTGCTTGATCCAGCCTGGTCGGCCCTGCTGCAAGACCTGGAGGATCGCGGCCTGCTGCACGACACGCTGGTGGTGTGGATGGGGGAAGTCGGCCGCACGCCCAGCATTAATAACCGCGCCGGCCGGGACCACTTCATTCGTGCCTGGACCATTGTGCTGGCCGGCGGCGGCATCCGCGGCGGGCAGGTGTACGGCTCCACCGATGCCGACGGGCAGGAAGTCCGCGACAACCCCGTCTCCGAAGGCGACCTGTTCGCGACCATTTACACCGCCCTGGGCATCAACCCGCGTGCCCGCCACTACTATGGGACGCGGCCGATCTGGCTGACGCCGGAAGGATCAAGGCCGATTCGCGAGTTGCTTGGCTGAATTGCCGACGAAAGGCGAGGAACTTGCATGTCTGCACCGGCACGATGGTGGCCTGTGATCGCGTTGCTGCCGGCCCTGGTGGTGTCGGCCGTCCTGGCTCAGCCCGCCGCGCCGAACAAGGCGGCGCCGGCCTGGACGCTCCCCTGGGATGCCGACTGGGTAACGGCCGTCTGCTTCCTCGGTCCCAAACGCCTGGCCGCGGGGAACAACCTGGGGCAGATCCTGGTCTGGGACTTGCCGGACGAGCCGAGCGGACCGCCGCCGGCGCCGAGCCGCCGCCTGGACGGGCACACCAACACCATCAACCGCCTCGTGGCCACGCCCGACGGTCGCTGGCTCATCTCCGCCAGCAGTGATCGCACCATCCGTTACTGGGACATGCAGGCGGCGCCCCAGGGGGAAGAAAAACTCGTCCTCAACGCCCGCGCCATCGCTGACGCCAACTCCCCCGCGGGCAAACGTGCCAACAAGAAGGTGCCGCCGCCGCTCGAAGTAACGGTGTCCCTCAGCCGGGCCGTGCGGATGCTCGACGGCCACCGCGACTGGGTTCTCGGCCTGTCACTCAGCCAGGACGGCAGCATCCTGGTCAGCGGCGACGACAAGGGGGAAGTCATCGTCTGGGACCGGCCCGCGGGCCAGGAGCTGCGCCGCTGGAAAGTCAAAGGCTGGTGCTGGGCGCTGGCCTTGGCGCCCCAGGCCGATCGGCTGCTCGTCGCGGAGCGCTTTCCCTTGGTCTTTGACTCGGGGCGTCATGCCGGGCTGAAGCTGTGGGACCCCCGAGACGGCAAGCTCCTGCACGACTTGGGCAAGGACAAGGACTTCAGCGGCCACCTGTTTGCCGCAGCCGCCTTTTCGCCGGACGGCAAGTTGCTGGCCGTGGCCCGCGGTGGCGAAGTCGATGGACCGAACGGTAAAGTGCTGTTGATCGATCCGGTCAGCGGCAAGAAAGTCCGCGAGCTGGCTCCGGGCCATCTGAACGGGGCGACCGACGTGGTATTTACCCGCGACGGCCAGCACATCGTCTCGTCGGGCCGTGATACCACGGTGCGTATCTGGCGCGTGGACGACGGCACATTGGTCAAGGAATTGGGCCAGCCCCGCGGTGGGCAGTTCAAGGACTGGTTTCACAGCGTCGCCGTCTCTCCGGACCGGCGCTGGATCGCCGCGGCCGACATGGCCGGTCAGGTCCAGGTATGGACCTGGGACAATACCAAGTAGGGAACAGGCCCCTTGGCTGCCGCGCCCGGCGCAGGAAACTGAGCCACGGGACCGCCCGAGGAGGATGATGGCCGCGCGCATTTTTGTCAGTTGGACCTCCGACCCGGCCACCAACCAAACTCCCGGTAAACGGCCCCCAGCCTTCGCCGCGCTTTCTTCCAACGCGGTTTCGGCACGCTCTGGGCATTCGGACCGCCCTGCGCCCGTCGGGAAGATTCTCGGAAAAATGTCAGACGCAGCGGCCGGCGAGCAGCGCGGCGTCAGCCCGCCGGTAGACTCACCGACCGGCGTTAGCCGGCCGTTCGCCAGCCCTGGGCGGCTGCTTGGGATGACCGAGCAGAGGGGAGGTATCCCGGCCCGACATTCCGGGGTTAGCGGAGTTCGATCACGACCCGGAAGCCGATGTCGCCGCGAGGCACGTAGGAGAAGCGCTCGGTTTCCCGGGGCCGATCGTCGCGGTCTTTGAAGAGCAACGGCTGGGGAAAATGGTACTCGCGGCCGGTCAACAGAATGTCGATGTTGGACGGGAGGGCCTGGCCCGCGAGCCGCTCCGTCCAGTCGGCGTTGGTGATGTGTTCGGTGCGCGTCCACTCCAGGCCGTTGCCGGCCATGTACCGGCAGCCGTAGGGCCCCACGTCATCGGTGTCCTCCCCCATGGGCATAGCCTGGGGAATGCCCACGGCAACCAACGGCCTCACCACGGGGCGGAAGGGTCCGGGGCTTTTCCAATCCGGGTGGCGGGCCCCGGCCGCTTTCCACCACTGCGAGTCGGTCGGCAGTTTGCCTCCCAGCCATAAGGCGAAGGCGTGGGCTTCCGCCGCGGTCGCGTTGAGCATCGGAAGGTTGTTCCAGTCCTTGGCTCCGTCGGGGGGCGGCTGCGGCCACTTTCTCTGAACCGCTTTCTCATGGCAGCCAGCGAAGCGCGCGAGCAGCTTCTCAAACTCCGGGTCCCCGACGGCCGCCTGGAACAGTCCGTTACTCACCTTGTCCCGCATGATGTAGAACGAGCACGAGATGGCCGGGTCGTCGGTCGCGAGCTTCTCGACGAGGAGGAACCGGACCCGCTGACCGCCGCGCCGCACGTCGATCTGCCGGTAATACCATTTGCCGGTCGCGTCCTGGACAGGCTCGGCACCGGGCACGACCTCCCAGTTCGGCTCCCAATGTCCTTGGTGGATGGTAAGGGGGAAGGTCACCTCGGGCTGGTTGGCCGCCTCGGCCCGGACTGTGACCGTACGGGTGCCTGGCCGGGCGGTGCGGTCGGCCAGAAGCTGGACCTCAATGTCGTCGCTGTCGGCGGGGATGACAGCGCCCTGGGACACGACCACACCTTTGGGCAGGTCCGGGAAGAGCAGCGGGATTGGGTCTTTGAACCAGCGGCGTGTGGCGCGGATCCGGATCGTTTCTCCCTCCCCCTCCGCCCGGATCTCGATCGGCTCGGGCGGCACCAGCTCCACCGCGCGGAAGAATCGCGGGACTATGACCCAGACAAGAAAGATCGACAGCAAGGAGGTGGCCAGCGCCAGCAGGGCCCCCGACCGCCAGCGCCGCGGCGGCGGCGGAGAGGGCCGCTCCAGCAGGGCCTGCTCCAGCGCCTGGACAAACTCCTGGCAGCTGCGGTAGCGCTGTTTGTGGTCCTTGGCCAGGGCTTTCAAGAGCACCTGCTGCTCGGCCTCTGTCAGCCCGCTGAGGTCTGGCGGCCGTTCACAATGGTTGCGCATGACCTCGACCAGATCGTCGCCTCCGAACGGGCGGCGGCCGAGGCGCAGCTCGGCGTAGGTCGCGGCCAGGCTGTATTGGTCGCTGTGGTAGTGGACCTTGCCGCGAAAGACCTCCGGCGCCATGTAGGGGAGGGTGCCGGCCAGCGGCGCACTGCCGGAGCGCTGGGTGATGTGCGTCCGGGCCAGGCCGAAGTCGGCCACCAGGGCATGGCCGCTCTGCAACAGGATGTTGTCCGGCTTGATGTCGCGGTGGACCAGTTTTTGGCTGTGCAGGTAGTCCAGGGCCTGGGCCGCCTCGCCGAAGTAGCGGAGCAGCTCCGCCACAGGGATGCCGGACAAGCCATCCCGACGGCACTCCTGGTCCCGACTGCGCAGGCTGCCGTCGGCCAGGTCCATGACGACGATGAGCCGATCTTGCAGCGACCAGAAGGCGTGCGTCTGGAGCAGGAAGCGGTGGTGCAGGCGCTTGATCATCTCCAGCGCCTTCAGCTCCTGCTTGGCGTCCTCATGGTCGAGGGGGCGGAAGATGATCTTGACCGCCACCGGGACGCCGCCGGGGGCCTCGGCGCTCCAGACCTCGCCGAAGCCGCCCGAGCCGATACGCCGGAGCAGCCGATAGCCGCCGACCGGCATCAGCTGGCTCTGACCGCCCTGCACCGTCAGCAGCGGGCCGGGGGAGTGCAACGGCGTGGCGTGCTGGGGGGAAGTAGGGGTAGGGTCGAGCCGGGCCTGAGTCACCGGCTGGTTGCTTTCCAGCTGCTGGAGCTCGGTGTACTGGCTTGGGAAGCGGTCCTTGTAGACTTCCAGGGTCGGCTTGTCGCCGTAGCGATGGCGCACCCGGTATTCTTCGAAGATCAGGTCGGCGGCGATCGTCTGAGCGCTCCCCAGTTCGGGGAATTCCTTCAGGTAGTCTTCCAGGGTGCGCGGTTGGCTGTGTTGCCAGCGCAGACTGAGGTCGAGCTTGATTAGCTCGCGCAACACCACTGGCCGGAGCGGGTCGCCGACCGGAGGCAGGAACGCCCCCACGTCTACCGACTTGCCCTGGCGCCAGGCCTGCTCGAAACGTTCGGCAATTGCCTGGAAACGGCTCCACTCAATCGCAGGGAGGGTTCCTAAACCGCTGGAGGTGGACATCCAGATCCTGCCCGACGAAGTCATGGTTATGGACCGGCGCCCGCTCCCTCGAGACAGGGCGACGTTGGTTTATCGTAGCAGGGGACTTGCAGGGCGGGCAAGGACATAATTGGCCGGCCCAGACCGCCGATGACCTGGCAAGCGTGCCTTCGTCGGCCCTGTCCAAAGCTGCGTCGGGCCAGGTCAAGCGTCGGGAGCTGCGCGAGCGCGGGACCTGAGAAGGATGGCACCTCGGTCAGCGCTTTTGGCGCGGAGTACCGAAGACGACGGTGCAGTAGATCTGTCCCTTGTCGTCGCGGGCCAGGCCGATGCCGATCTCCCGGTAGAGCTCCCCCAAGAGGTTGGCCCGGTGAGGGGGCGACTTCAGCCATAGCGTGAAGAATTCCGGCACGGGGCCGTCTCCCGCTGCGAGGTTCTCACCGACTTCTGCATAATCGTAGCCGGCTTCCAGGACGCGCTGTGCGGGGTTCTTGCCGTCAAGTTCGTGGCTCATTTTTTTCTGGCGGGCCATGTTCGCCGAGTGTGATCGAGCCACGGCGAACAGCAGCGGGTTCGGCTGCAACGCCGGCAACTTCTTCTTCTCGCGCTCCCGGTTGGTCCATTCGAGGATGACCCGCTCCTCTTCGGACAGCTTCAGCGCCGGCTCGTCGGCGGCGCTGGCCCGGCATATTGTCCCCAGGATGACCACGACCGACAGGCAGTGGTAGAAACCCTTCATGATTGGCCTCATTCCTGAGTCTTCCGGAGGCGGCCTCACCACCTTCCCTCGGCAAACATAACCAATCTTGCTCGCGGCGGGGAGGCGAGATGGATTGACCCCTGACGCCGACTCTGGCATCATCTCGCCGTTGCCCAACTGCCATCGGCAGGGACCGCCATGCTGTGCCTGGATGAGCCGGCGGGCGCCGCTGTTGCGCGCTCGCATCCTCCGCTTCCTCGTTCTGTGCTCGCTTGTCTGCCGTTGCTCTGGCGGCAGACCCTTTTCCCCGGGCACGCGCCGCCGCAGCCGGTCCGCCGCCGCTGGCTTGTGCTGCTGGTGATCCTGGTCATTCCCGGCGTGCTCCTCTACCCCTGTCTGTCGTTCCACCTGTTCGAGCCGGACGAGGGGCGCTATGCCCAGATTCCGCGCGAGATGCTTTTGCGCGGCGAGTGGGTCATTCCCTATTTGCAGGGAGAGCCATACCTCGACAAGCCGCCGCTGCTGTACTGGCTGGTGATGGGGAGCTATCTGCTCTTCGGCGTCCATGACTGGGCAGCCCGGCTGGTGCCGGCACTGGCGGTACATGGCAGCGTGCTGACGGCATTCTTACTTGGCCGGCGCAGTCTGGGGGAGCGGGCCGCGCTTTGGGGCAGCCTGGTACTCTGCCTGGCGCCGGGGTTCATCGGCATGGGCCGGCTGCTGATCCTGGACGGACTGCTGACCTTGTGGGTGACCTTGGCGATCCTCGGCGCCTTCGAGGCGGTGCGGGGTCCGCGACGGCGGTGGGGGTGGTGGCTGCTGGCGGCCCTGGCGTGCGGGCTGGGCGTGTTGACCAAAGGGCCGGTGGCGCTGGTGCTGCTGGCGCCGCCGCTGTGGGTCTACCGGCAGTTGAACGGCGGCAGCCGGGTCGGCTGGCCTGGGCTGCTGGCGTTTGCGGCGGTACTGCTGGCGGTGGTGCTGCCGTGGTATGTCGCCATCTGCCTGCGACAGCCGACGTTCGCTCCTTACTTCCTCTGGCAGCACAACATCCTGCGCTTCCTGCAACCGTTCGATCACATCCAGCCGGTCTGGTACTATGCGCCGGTGCTCCTGGCGGGGCTGCTGCCGGCGACCTTGCTGGCGGTGCCGTTCCTGCGCTTCCTGGTTTCGGGGGAGAGGCACGCGGCCCGCCGGCGCTGTCCGGAGTTGGGCTTCTTGTTGCTGGCCGGCGGCTGGTGCGTGCTGTTCTTCTCGCTGTCCGGGAGCAAGCTGCCGACCTATGTGCTACCTGCCTTTCCGCCGCTGGCCCTGGCGGTGGGGTATTACCTGGCCGTCAGCCACTGGCGTCACTCGCGTTGGCCGGCAGCAGCGGCGGCGACGACGTTCGGGCTGCTCTGTCTGGGGCATCACGTGCTGGTGCCGTGGTACGCCTGGTATCGCTCGCCGATGAGCCGGCCGGAGGAGGTGCGTGCTTTCCTGGCCGATCCGCGGGTGCCGGTGATCTGTTATCCACGCAATGTGGATTCACTCGCCTTCTACCTGGGGCGGGATGACCTGCGCAACATCCGCAGCCGGGACATCGAGGTGCTTCGCTATGTGGTCCGGCAGCAGCCTCGCACCGTGGTCCTCTGCACCCACCGCAGCTCGCTGCGCGGCCTGCGGCAGGCACTGCCGCCGGAGGTGCACATCGTCAAGGAAAAGCACTTCGCTTTGGGCGACGTGCCGGGACTCCCCAACTGGCTGTCGAAGAAGGTCGCCCAGCTGGCGGGGGAGACGCCGTTCGGCCTGTGCGACATCGCTGTGGTCGAGATGCGCAACGCGCCGCCGCTAACGCATAGCGAGCGGCCGGCTGACGCCGGCCGGTCGAGGCGTTGAGGGGTACACCGGCCCGCAGGAGCGGCCCACTCCCCGGCCGGTCGAGGCGCTGCCATCCTATCCTCCCGTAAACGTCCGGCAACACGACGTTAAGCAACCTTAACACAGGGACGAAAAGGCCCCGTCCGGCCGCCTTCTGCTTGCGCCGCCGCGGCCCGGCGCTGCCATCCTATCCAGCCGGGCAACAACAAGTTAAGCGGCGAAAGGACCGGCCCCCGGGAATCTTCCGGCGCGGTATGCCTTGTGCATGCATTGGTCCGGAATCCTTGATACAATCGCCGGTCAGCAGCCCCTTACCTGGCTTCTTGTGAGGTCGCCCCGGTCCCGAGACTGTGATCTTCTCCCCGATGGCGATCACCATTTTTCCTTTCTTGTCCCCATCGCCCCAGCTTCATACAGGTGTCCCCAACGTTCGCCGGTTTTAAAGGAGCCGCTATGTTCTTCTCCACACTGCGCCAGCTAGCCGGCCGCCTGAGCCAACCCCGCAAGGGTCGCCGGGCCCTTCGCAAGCCGCGGGGCACCTTCCGGCCGCAGCTGGAGCAGCTTGAAGACCTCACCCTTCTGGCCATCAACGTGACCGATGTCGCGGTTGTCGAGGGGAATCCGACTGACGTCAGCGGCACCCTGAATCCGGGGGCGGAGACGGACATCTTCCGCTTTAACGGCACGGCCGGGCAGCGGCTCTTCTTCGACAACATCTCCGCATCGGCCGGCGCGGCGACCTGGACCCTTCTGGGACCGGGCAACCAGTCGGTGCTTGGCTCGTCCCCCTCGCTGACGACCGATTTCACGGTGACCCTGCCCGCCGACGGCACCTATATCCTGATGCTGCAAGGGAACCACACGGCCCCGATCAACTACGTGTTCCGGCTCACCGATGTGACCGACTTCGCCGTGCCGGTCGGCGGCCTGGGCACGGTGCAGAGCGGGAACATCGCCGCCGGCCAGCAGGTGCCGTTCACCTTCACGGCCCCTGCCGGCCAACTCGTCTACTTCGACACCCAGGACATCGACGGCGACGCTATCGTCGTGGACCTGCGCGACCCGACCAATGCGCTGGTCGCCCCTTTCAATGCCCTGAACGCCTCCACCGAGGCCGGGCCGGTGGTGCTGCCCCTTTCGGGGACCTACACCCTGACGGTGCGGGGCCAGACTGGCAGCAGCACGGGCGACTACCGTTTCCGGCTGCTGGCCCTGCCGGCCAACGCGACCGCCCTGACGCTCGGTGCCACAGTGACGGGCACTCTCCCCGCCCCGTTCCAGACCGAGGTCTACCAGTTCACCGGCACCGTCGGGCAGCGGCTGTACTACGACGCCCTGGACAATGACTTCGACGCGGTCAATGTGCGGCTGGTCAGCCCCACCAGCGGTACCGTCTTGACCTCGCAGAACTCGGACTCGGATTCCGGCATACTGACCCTGACCGAGTCCGGCACTCACTATCTGATCGTGGAGAGCACCTTGCTCACGGGCACGCCGGACTTCAGCTTCCGATTGTTGGACGTAGCGGCCCAGGCGACGGCGGCTCTCGACACTCGGATTCCCTCCTCCGGCACTCTGGCGCTCAGCCCGGGATTGCGGAGCGACCTGTACCGGATCAGTGGCACGGCCGGCCAGCGCCTCTTCTTTGATAGCCTGTCGGTGGACGTTCCGTTCGGTGCCGGCTGGAGCCTGTTCGGGCCTGGCAACCAACTCGTGGCCGGCGCCACCTTCTTGCAAAACGACTTCGAGGCAACCCTGCCAGGCGACGGCACCTATGTACTGGCCTTGCAGGGACTCAATCCCAGTGCTCCGGTCAACTACAGCTTTCGCATCGTGACGCCTGACATTACCACCGCGGCCCTGACCTTGGGGAGCACCGTCAACGGCACCATCAGCGAGCCGGGCGAGATCGACATCTATACCTTCACCGGCACCCCTGGCCAGCGGCTTTACTTCGATAGTCTCCTCGGCGCGGTGTCGGCCTCGACCGAGTTGGTCAGCCCCGGCGGCGCCACCGTGGCTTCCTTTGGTCCCGGCATGGACACCGGCCCGGTGACGCTGACGGAAGCGGGCACCTATCGGCTGGTGATCGACGGCTTCGGCGACAGCACGGGCAGCTACAGCTTCCGTCTGCTTGATGTGGCAGTGCAGCCGACCGCGACCCTGGACACCACCCTCAACGGCACCCTCGATCCGGGCGTGGAGGCCGACCTGTACCGGATCGGCGGCACCGCCGGCCAGCGCCTCTTCTTTGATAACCTGACGACTGTCTCCGGCTCGGGAACATGGCAACTGTTCGGACCGGCCAACCAGTTCATCGCCGGCGGCGCCCTTGGCTTGCAGAGTGACTTCGAGGCCACCCTGCCGACCGACGGCACTTATGTACTGGCCTTGCAAGGACTCAATCCCAGCGCTCCGGTCAACTACAGTTTCCGCATCGTAACCCCCGACACCACCACCGTGGCCCTGACCCTGGGGAACACCATCAGTGCCACCATCAGCGAGCCGGGCGAGATCGACGTCTACACCTTCACCGGTGCCATCGGCCAGCGGCTTTACTTCGACAGTCTCGGGGCCGTGGTCAATGCCGCCGTCTCGCTAGTCAGTCCCAACAGCTTCACGGTCTTTAGCGGCGACCCGAACCGGGATGGCGACCCGGTTACGCTGCCCGAGGCGGGGACCTACAAGCTGATCATCGACGGCACCGGCGACGCCACCGGCAGCTACGGCTTTCGCCTGCTGGACGTGGCCGCCCAGCCGACCGTCGCCCTCGACACACTGGTAAACGGCATGCTCAACCCGGGGATGGAAAGCGCCCTGTACCGCCTCACGGGCACGGCAGACCTGCGCCTCTTCTTCGACAGCCTGTCGGTCTCACCCACCCCCTCGGGCACGATCCTCTGGAGCCTGTTCGGGCCGGATAACCAGATCGTGGCTCGCAGCGGTGTTAATCTGGGCAACGACTTCCTGACCACGCTGCCGACCGCCGGCACCTACGTGCTGGCCGTGGCCCCCTTCAGCGCCAACCCCAGTGTGATCAACTACAGCTTCCGCATCGTGACACCCGACACCACGGTCATGCCGCTGACGCTGGGCGTGGAAGTGACCGCCGCCCTCAGCGAACCGGGAGAGGTAGACGTCTACACCTTCACCGGCAGCGTCGGTCAGCGCCTCTACTTCGACCAGACCGGGCCGTTCCCGGGCAATGGCGCTGCCGACCTGACCAGTCCCAGCGGCCGCACTGTCTTCGGCGTCAATATCAGCGCGGACAGCCTGGAACCGGTTACGCTGCGGGAGGCAGGCACCTACCGGCTGACGTTCCAGGCCATCGGCGACCCGACGGGCAGCTACCGCTTCCGTCTGCTTGACGTGGCCGCCCAGCCGACGCTGCCGCTGGGCACCACCGTCAACGGCACCCTTGATCCGGGGTGGCAGACGCACCTGTATACCTTCACGGGCACGGCCGGTCAGCGGCTCCTGTTCGACAGCCTACTCGACCCGATGTCGCCAGGGTCCAACTGGGTCCTGTTCGGGCCGGCCAACCAGGTGGTAGGCTCCGCCGCCTCTCTGGCGGCCGACTTCACCGCTGTCCTGCCGCTCGGCGGCACGTATGTACTGGCGGTGCGCGGCTCCGGCAACAGCCCGGTGAGCTACCGCTTCCAGGTCCTCGACCAGAGCGAGCCCCCCGTCACGCCCAGCGGCTTCGACGTCATCCGGAGCGGCAACCTGGCCGCCGGGGTCCAGACGCAGTTCACCTACGCGGCCTCGGCCGGCCAGGTGATTTACTTCGACACCCAGGACATTGATTTCGACAGTGTCCAGGTGGAGCTGCGCGACCCGGGGAACACGCAGGTCTTCGTCCTCAACGCCTCGTCGGAAGGCTTCCCGCTCCCCCTCACCTTGACGCGATCGGGGACCTACACCTTGACGGTGCGCAACCTCGACACAACCGCCGCGGGCGACTACCGCTTCCGGCTGCTCGCCCTGCCGGCCAACACAACTGACCTGCCCCTGGCGACCGTGGTCAACGGCACGCTGCCCAATTTCGAGACCGACATCTTCCGCTTCACCGGCGCCATCGGCCAGCGCATCTACCTCGACAGTTTCGACACCGACTTCGAGAACGTCTCGATCTGGCTGTATCAGCCGAGCAATCGACTGATCACGGTGGACAACGCCAGCAACGACGGCTTCCCCCTGACGCTCGAAGAGGCGGGGACGCACTACCTGATCGTGGACGGCCGCCAGGCCGGCACGCCCAACTACAGCTTCCGGCTGTTGGACGTGTCGGCCCAGCCAACCGTGGCCCTGGACACGACGGTGAACGGCACACTCAATCCAGGCGTGGAAAGCGACCTGTACCGCTTCATCGGTACCGCCGGCCAGCGCCTCTTCTTCGACAACCTGTCGGTCTCGGTGCCGTTCGGGGGCTACTGGAGACTCTCCGGGCCCTCCGACGACTTCATCAACCTGGAATTCTTCTTCCTGCAAAACGACTTCGAGGTAACCCTCCCGGCGGACGGCCCGTACGTGCTGGTGCTGGGCGGCACCAACACCAGCGGCCCGGTCAACTACAGCTTCCGCATCGTGACGCCCGACACCACCACCGCGGCCCTGACCCTGGGGAGCACCGTCAACGGCACCATCAGCGAGCCGGGCGAGATCGACATCTACACCTTCACCGGCACCCCCGGCCAGCGCCTCTTCTTCGACGGCCTGGCGACGGCGGTCAACGGCACCGCTACTCTGATCGCCCCCAGCGGCCTGACCGTCTTCACGACCGCCGCGGCCAGTGACAGCGACCCGGTCACGCTCACCGAGTCAGGCACTTACCGGCTGGTGATCGACGGCACCGGCGACAGCACGGGGGGCTATAGCTTCCGTCTGCTTGATGTGGCGGTGCAGCCGACCGCGACCCTGGACACCACCCTCAACGGCACCCTCGATCCGGGCGTGGAGGCCGACCTGTACCGGATCGGCGGCACGGCCGGCCAACGTCTCTTCTTTGATAACCTGACGACTGTCTCCGGCTCGGGAACATGGCAACTGTTCGGACCGGCCAACCAGTTCGTGGCGAGCAACTCGCTTGGCTTCGACTTCGAGGCCACCCTGCCGACCGACGGCACCTATGTACTGGCCTTGCAAGGACTCAATCCCAGCGCTCCGGTCAACTACAGTTTCCGCATCGTAACCCCCGACACCACCACCGTGGCCCTGACCCTGGGGAGCACCGTCAACGGCACCATCAGCGAGCCGGGCGAGATCGATGTCTACACCTTCACCAGCACCATTGGCCAGCGCCTCTTCTTCGACACCCTCGGGGCCGCGGAGACAGCATTTTTTGCCGTCACCCTACAGAGTCCGAGCGGGGCGACCGTGATCACCACCGCCCCGGCCAGTGACTTGGGACCGTTCACCTTGCCCGAAGCGGGAACCTACCGGCTGGTCTTCGATTACCCCGGCGAGAACACGGGCAGCTACAGCTTCCGCCTGCTCGATGTGGCCGCCCCGCCGGTGGCGACGGTGACGCTGGACACGACGGTGACCGACGCCGTTAACCCCGGGCTGGAGGCCGATCTGTACCGCTTCAGCGGCACCGCCGGCCAGCGCCTCTTCTTCGACAGCCTGCTGGTCCCCTCCGGCTCGGGCACTTGGCAGCTGTTCGGACCAGCCAACCAGTTCGTGGCGAGCAACACGCTTGGCTTCGACTTCGAGGCCACCCTGCCGGCCGACGGCACTTATGTGCTGGCCTTGCAGGGACTCAATCCCAGCGCTCCGGTCAACTACAGTTTCCGCATCGTAACCCCCGACACCACCACTACTCCCCTGACGCTGGGGAACACCATCAGTGCCACCATCAGCGAGCCGGGCGAGATCGACATCTACACCTTCACCGGCACCATTGGCCAGCGCCTCTTCTTCGACAGCCTGCCGACGGCGCCAATGGTCAACGGCACCGCCACCCTGGTCAGTCCCAGCGGCGTCACCCTCTTTACCATCGGCGCGGGTAGCGACGCCGGTCCGATCACACTGGTCGAGACGGGCACTTACCGACTGGTGATCGACGGCGCGGACGACAGTACCGGCCCATACAGTTTCCGCCTGTTCGACCTGGCCGTCCAGCCGGCCCTGACGGCCGAGCGCACGTTCGCCGTGTTCACCGTCAGCCTGTCGGCCGCCAGCACCCAGACGGTCATGGTGCAGTTCGCTACCAGCAATGTCGAGGCCCAGGCCCGCGTCGATTACCAGCCTGCCTCCGGCACGCTCACCTTCGCCCCCGGCACGACCACCCGGACCATCGCTGTCCCCGTCATCCGCGACACCGCCCCGGAGCCGGACGAGGCCTTCCTGCTCACCCTCTCCAACCCGGTCAATGATACCCTGGGCGACGGCCAGGCTACCGGCACCATCACAGACGATGACGGCCTGACCACCTTGGTGGTGAGTTCATTCACGCCCACCTCGACCGGCTTCCGGGCCACGTTCAGCCGAGTGCTGCAAACGGCCGGGCTTAACCTGTACGACACCGAGACGGGGGGGCTCGGACCGACTGATGTAACGCTGACCGGCCCCGCAGGGACCGTCCTGGGCTCGCTGGCGATTGACCTGGGCGATCGCCGGATTACCTTCATCCAGACCGGCGGCGTGCTGGCGCCCGGAACCTACATGGTAACGCTCCGCAGTGGGGCCACCGGTTTCCGCAGCCTCAACGGCGGCTTGCTCGACGGCAATAGCGACAACACGCCGGGCGATAACTACACCACCACCTTCATGGTGCCGGCACCCGCAGCGGTGACGGTCAGCGTGCCGGACTTCACGCGCGGCCCTGGCCAGTCGGTGGACGTGCCCGCCACCAGTACCGCCAACGACCTGCCGTTGCGCCTCAGCGGCAGTGCCGGTGTCACCGCCCTCCGGCTGACCCTGCGCTATGATCCGGCCCTGCTGAGCATCACCGCCGCGGCGGCGGTGCCGACCGGGGCGACCACCACGCTAACCCCGCTGGCGCCCGACCTGGTGCAGATCGACTTCAACACCGGCACTGCCCTGCCGGCGGATGCCGGGGACTTCGTCCGGCTAGTGGCGGTCGTTCCCGCCGACGCCCCGTATGGGCGCAAGCATGTACTCGATCTGACCGTCACTCAGGTCACCGGTGTCGCTTCGGCGCTGGATGACGACGGCATCCATGTAGTCGGCTACCTCGGCGACAGCAACGCCAATGGCCGCTACAGCGCCGGCGACGCCCAGCGGTTGCAGCGCGTGGCGGTGGGATTGGATCAGGGTTTCCTTGCTTTTCCATTGGCCGACCCACGGCTGGTCGGCGACATCACTGACAACGCCGCCGTGACCACCTTTGATGCCGTCCGGGTACTTCAAGAGATTGTCGGCCTGGACCGCCCCGAGATCCCGCCCCTGCCGGCCAACCCGCCGGCAGTCATCCCGACCGGCGCCGACCCGCTGCTAAGCATCCCCAAGACCTTGCGCGCCCGGCGCGGCCGGGTCGTCGTGGTGCCGGTGAACCTGGACGTGTCGGATGGGCTGGAGTCGGCCGACCTGGCGATCTCCTACGACACCCGCCGGCTAGAGGTAGTAGAGGTGCGGCGTGGCAGCCTGACGCACGACTTTGACCTGTTCGCCACGAATGTCGATCCGGCGGCCGGGACGATCCGGGCGGGCCTGGGGCGCGCCGCCGGTCCGGTCAGCGGCCGGGGATCGGGCAGTGTGCTGCTGATCGCTTTTCGGATCAAGGCGCGGGCGCCGGCGGGGCAGGCGGCCATCAATCTCCGGGCTGGCCTGGGACCAACGGTCACCCAACTCAACGACGGCACCCTGGACCTCAACCCCGATCCCAGCGACCAGGCCGGCGATGCGCTGGACGGCGCCATTCTAGTCCGCAAGGGGCGGCGCGCGGCGCAGGATGGACGAATGGTGAGCGCCGCGGCCATTGACGAGGTTTTCCGGCGGTTCGGCGGCGACGTGGTATCCGCCCTGGATAGCTCCGGTATTCGGTCCCGCCGCCTCCGTCGAGCATGACTACCCCCCACCGCATCGGCATGGTCAGTACCAGTCCGACAACTGCATTCATGGAGAGACGAACATCAACCTACGCACCGGGAGGCAGTTGGCAGGGATCTCTGTCGGCGCCCAGAACGTCTTTTCAGAGCCCGGAGCGTGAGTCAGAGCCCGGAGCGTGAGCGACGGGGCAAACCTTATCCCGTCGCTGACGCTCCAGGTTCGGACCAACGCTTGTCGCTGACCGGAAGGATTGATCCGCATGAGAGCCCTTACGGCCTTGAGTCTGGCCCTTTTTCTGATGGGGTGCGGCAAGAAGGAGCCTCTTCACCAGGGTAAGTCAGCCAGCCAGTGGAGGCAGGCCCTGCGCGATCCCGATGCCCAGGTTCGCCGGGAGGCGGCCGGGGCCTTGGGTGCCCTGAAGGCCGCGGACGCCGTGCCGGACCTGACTGCGGCGCTGAAGGATGGCGACGCCGCGGTCCGCGCCCGGGCCGCCGAGGCCCTGTGGAGCATCGGCCCGGCGGCCCGCGAAGCCGTCCCGGCGTTGATTCCTCTCCTCAAGGACGCCAGCGCCGGCGTCCGTCTCAACGCAGCTGGGGCCCTGGGGCAGATCGGCTCCGATGCCGCGGCCGCGGCGCCGGACCTCCGCAAGACCCTCAAGGACCGGGACGTCTATGTCCGGGCTCAGGCGGCCACCGCCCTGGGCCGGCTTGGCCCGGCGGCCCGGGAGTCGGTGCCGGCCCTCATCGAGGCGATGCGCGATCCGGAGAAGCCGGTCCGCATCGCCGCCATCTACGCGCTGGCGGAGATCGGCCCGGAGGCCCGGCCCGCCCTCCCCGCCCTGAAGGCCGCCTCCAAGGAGAAGGATGGCGACATCCGCGTGGCGACGCTGTACGCCCTCAACCAGATTGAGGGCCAGAAATGACCGACCCGTCACCCGGCCGCAGGTCAAATATGATGATGCGCTCATTCTCGCAAATGGGGCGGAAGTTCGCGCGCAGGTAGCGGTGGAAATCGGTGTAGTGCTCCAGCCACCAAAACGCCGGCCAGCCGACGACCAGGAAGTTTGCCCCGGCCCCCCGCAGGCGCTCCAGCTCCCCGATCGCGGTGGCGTCGTCGGGCGGCGGCCCCCAGTATTGCCAGTCGCGCTCCAGAAAAGGGATCGCGCGCCGGCCGCTGCCGGGCGCCCGTCCGAATTCATCCTGATCAATCAGAACAAACGTCTCGCCCGGCGGGACCGCCCGCGCGATGTCCTCCATCACCAGGTCCAGCCGGTGAATCCATTCCAGGTAGTCGAAGTATTCGTCGCGGACGTGAGGCAGTTGAACCAGCCGGCGGGGCGGGGCCGCCGGCACCGATGCCGCGCCGCCGCAAAGAGCGAGGAAATAAAAGTGATGAGCCTCGGCCGGCAGAAGCGAACGGTCGATGACGGCTTCCCCTTCGTCGTCTGGGCGCTGGCCCTCGGTGGGCAGGAAGGCGATGGCCGTGAAATGATCCTGGGCCAGGATCGTGACGCGGGGAAAGAACCGGCCCAGGAGCCGGCGGAATTCGTCGCCGTCAAATTCCCGGGTGTGGAAAGGATTGGGCTCCTGGCCGCGGCGGTAGGCCAGGCGGTTGGGCGTGGAGACAAGGAACAGCCCTTCCTCTTTCAGCACCCGGGCCACCTCTGCCAGGAACTTCTCCGCATCAGCCAGGTGTTCGATGACCTCGAACGAGACAACCACGTCAAACATCCGATCGCCCAGGTCCAGCGCGACCACGTCGCTGACCCGGTACTCCAAGTTGTCGCGTCGATAATGCGCCCGGGCGTAAGCGATCGCCTCGGCCGAGATATCCACTCCCAGCACACGGGCGGCCCCCCGAGCGGCCAGGAAGGCGGCGCCGTAGCCGCAGCCGCAGCCCGCGTCGAGCACGGTCCGATCCTTCACGAAGTGCGCCGCGAAGACGTAACGCGCCAGGTGCTCGTGCCAGAGAGCGCGATCAATCTTGCCGGGCACGACGCGCTCGCCGGTGTATTCCAGATCATTCATACGCTGTCTGCCGGGGGAGCGGGGCGAAGGAAGTTCTCAGGTCAAAAACAAGGAGGCGTTCATTCTCCAGGAGGCGGGGGTAATGCGAACGCAGGTGCCGGTGGAAGCCGGTGTAGTGCTCCAGCCACCAGAAGGCCGGCCAGGCGAAGGCGAGGAAGCGGGCGCCCGCCCGCCGCAGCCGCTCTAGCTCCCGGATCGCCGTCTCGTCATCAGGGGGTGGGCCCCAGTACTGCCCGCCGCGCTGGAGGAACGGGATGGCCCGCTGTCCCGCCGCGAACTCGCCCCGGAACTGATCCTCATCGACCAGGATAAAACGGGCCGTGTCTTCAGATGAAAGAACGGTGGCGAGGTCTTGTTCGGCCAGCTCAATTTGGCGCAGCCAGGAGTAGTACGGCCGTTTCCAGACCTCCGGGTCAACAGAGAGGCCTTCGCGGCGCAGGTACTCTTGCAGGACGGCGCAGCGGTGGTCGAACAGCCGGATCTTTTCCCGGTAGAAGATCCCGCCCATGTTGTTCTGCCCATGCACCCGGTAGAGGCCCTGCGGCTCCGGGATCCGCGCGAGGCGGCCAAACAGGGGGGCGAGCACGGCCAGGTAGCCGTCCGGGCAGGTGACATACTCGGGCTCGGGCATCGGCAGGACCCGCTCCAGGAACCAGCGGGCCCAGGCATTGCCCGTCGTTGGCGGAGTGGCGTAACTGTCCGGGCCGTCGCGGATCATCTGCTCGCGGAGATTGCCCTCCGGCAGCTCGCGCGGCGGGTGTACCCGCCCGGTCCTCCGGCTGCGTTCGTCGATCTCCCAGAGAGGCCAGTGCACCTTAGCCACCCCGGTATCTTCAAAACACCGGACCGCCGTTTCCACCGCGGAGGAGAGCAGGGCATCGTCCGAATCGAGGAAGAGGATCACGTCCCCGCCACTGTGGCGGAACCCCGCGTTGAAGGCGGAGGCCTGTCCGCCGTTGGCCTTGAGCACCGGGATGACCCGGCTTCCGTACCCGAGGATGACCTCGCGCGAGTTGTCCGTGGAGCCGTCGTCCACGACGATCACCTCGGTGTGCGGATAGGTCTGGGCCAGGGCGCTGTCGATGGTTTCCGGCAAGTAGCGGCCGTAGTTGTAGCTGGTGATGATGATGCTCGCTCGCAGCGGTTCGCTCATGGTCTGCTCCTGCGCGGTTCCGTTCCCCCTCACCCCTCCCCCTCTCCCCCCG
>DATLYH010000121.1:0-24724 GCA_035575035.1 Gemmataceae bacterium | reverse complement strand
CTACCGCCGTACTGCTTCGGCTCGCGCAGAGCGCGCAAGGCCCGGGCCTGCTTGTCGCCGTCGGTGCTGTGGGCCAGTACTTCCATGGGGTCGGGCTTGACGAACAGCTCTTTGAGCTTGAAGTCGCGGCTGGTGACGTCGTCCCAGAAGTTGGCGCAGCCGAGCGGCCCGACGAGGAAAAGAGGGAAAAGGAGGACGGGATAAGCGGCGCATCGGCCGACCCGACTTCCCCGGCCGTCCGCGGCCTGTTCGTCCCGCGCTTTGATTGTTCCTGGTTCGAACACTGGGCCTCTCCCTCTCTGCGCACGCTGCCGGCCGGCCCGCCTTGGGGGACCGGACTGGGGACGTTCGGGCTCCGGAGCCGGTTGCATCGGCCACTGGAAGGTACAGGGTCACCCCCCATATCATCCGGCCGGTCGGCGGACAAGAGCAGTCTTGGGAGCCGCCACCCGGCTTTTCAGCGAGGGAGTGGTTGTAACTCCGCTCCCTTACGGTCGCGGCTCCGACGACGGCGCTGGAGAAGCCCGCCAAGCCATTTTTTGGCTATACCCAGTAAGATCGAGAATACCGGCTTAGCCGTTGCTTCCCGCCTTACTTGCCTTCATGGCCTGAGGATGAAATGCCGATAAGTCTTCTCAGAGCATACTCTCGGAGTCTCTGGCACCACCGCTACCCCAGGAGAAGTTTGATCCTGGCACCGCGGGCACCCGGGTGGTACGCGGCAGGAGAGAACAGGAGTGGCTATGAGCAAGGGATTTGTCGTCTCCCTTCTGGGCTTACTCGCGGCAGCCGGCCTCGTCCTCGGCCAAACGCCGGAACTGCCCCGGCCGGCCGCCCCCCCGGGCCCCTACCTGGAGCCGCCCCCCCCTGAGGCCGGCAGGTGGCTGGGGAGCTGCTGGGACTGCATGCCCGTATTCGACGGCCCCGACCGCCCCTTCCTGACCCTGGATGCCGAGTACCTCTTGTGGTTCGTCCAGGCCGAGCGGCCCGAGAACACCCTGACCACCCAGGCCTTCGACGGAACCACCGACCCGACCGGTCTGAACCTCCGTCATCGCCGCCGCCGTCCGATCCCCGGCGGCCGGTTCTCCCTGGGCTACTGGTGGGCCGACTACGACCCGGCCCTGCCGCCGCGCTTCCGCCTCCCTTATGCCGGCGTCGAGGTCACCGGCTTCTTCCTGGTAGAGCGGTCGGACCACGTCGAGAGCGCGGCCGACCCCACCCTTCTCCGCCCCTTCTTCGACATCAATAACCGCACGCCGGCGGCCGTCCTGGTCGCCGCCCCGGGCCTCGCAACCGGGAACGTTTCCGCGGATGCTGCTTTCAATTTCTGGGGGGTGGAGGCCAACTATTGGCACAACGTCTTCGAGAATTCGCCGAGCACCACCGCCCGGGTGGATGTGATGGTCGGCTTCCGGCACCTGAACTTCGCCTCGGGCTTTCGGGTCGATCGCCAGACCCTGTTCACTCCCAACGTGGCGGCCCTGCCCGCTCCGCTGCAGTTCCTGGCCGGCAGCCAGCTGGAGGAGTTCGACGCTTTCAGCACACGGAACCATTTCTACGGCGGTCAGGTCGGCCTCAACGCCAAACTGTACTTCGTGGGGGCCATCTTCAGCGCTGACCTGAAGCTGGCTCTGGGCACCAACGATCAGGAGCTCCGTATTGACGGCGGTCAACTCCGCACCGACCCGGACGGGACGCAGACTACCTTCCGAGGGGCGCTGCTGGCGCTGCCGTCGAACATCGGCCGTTACCGCCGCAGCCGATTCGCTCAGGTTCCCGAGGCGAACCTCAACATCATCCTGCCGCTTAGCCGGCATATCACCTTCGTCGGCGGCTACAACTTCCTCTACTTCAACCGGGTGATCCGGGCCGCCGACCAGGTTGATCGCTTCATCGACATCACCCAGATCCCGAACTTCCCCACCGGCGGCGCACTGCCGACGGGCCAGGGGCGGCCGGGGGTACTCTTCCGCGAAAGAGGCCTCTTCGTCCATGGAGCCAACATCGGCGTGGAGTTCACGTGGTAGGAAGAAGCCGCCGGCGTGGCGTGATTGGGTGCCCCGGTCGGACGGCAGGCCGGCGCTCAACGCTGCACAGGGATCATCTTCAGGCGATCAGGTCGTGGACCACCCGGCCGTGGACATCAGTGAGGCGGAAGTCGCGGCCGGCGTGGCGGTAGGTCAGCCGCTCGTGGTCCAGCCCCAGCAGGTACAGGATGGTCGCCTGTAGGTCGTGGACGTGGACCGGGTTCTCGACAACGTGGAAGCCCAGTTCGTCGGTGGCCCCGTAGGTGATGCCCGGTTTGATGCCGCCGCCAGCCATCCAGATGGTGAACGCCTGCGGGTGGTGGTCGCGCCCCAGTTTGCGGTTCAGGATCGGGTTGCTTTCCACCATCGGCGTCCGGCCGAATTCCCCGCCCCAGATGACCAGGGTATCGTCGAGCAGACCGCGTTGTTTCAGGTCCTTGATCAGGGCGGCCGTCGCCTGGTCGGTGGCACCGCAGTTCTTCCGCAGGTTGCCCGCCACATCGGAATGGGCGTCCCAGCCCTCGTGGTAGAGGTTCACGAAGCGGACGCCGCGCTCCAGCATCCGCCGTGCCAGCAGGCAGGCTCGGGCGAACGACGGCTTGTCCGGGTCGGCGCCGTACAGCCGCAGGGTCGCCTCGGTCTCGCCGCGCAGGTCGGTCAGCTCCGGAGCGGAAGTTTGCAGCCGGAAGGCCATCTCGTAGGAGGCGATGCGGGTGGCGATCTCCGGGTCGCCGGCGGCGGCGAGCCGGCGCCGGTTCCATTCGCCGATCAGGTCGAGCGATTCGCGCTGCAGCCGTTCGTCCACGCCGGGCGGCCGGGAGACATTGAGGATGGGATCGCCCTGGTTGCGGAAGCGGACGCCGGCGTAGACGGTGGGGAGGAAGCCGCTCGACCAGTTGGCCGAGCCGCCGCTGATGCCGCTGCCGGTGGACAGGACGACGAAGGCGGGCAGATCGCTGGTTTCGGCACCGAGGCCATAGAGCACCCAGGAGCCGAGGCTGGGCCGGCCCGGCTGGGCGAAGCCGGTGTTGAAGAAGATCTGGGCCGGTGCGTGGTTGAACTGGTCGGTGTGGACCGAGCGGATAATGCAGATGTCGTCCACAACGGTGGCCAGGTGCGGCAGCATCTCGGACAGCTCGGCGCCGCACCGGCCGTGCTTGGCGAAGCGGAAGCGAGGACCGAGCACAGCCGCGTCGGGACGGATGAAGGCGTAGCGCTGGCCGCGGATGACCTCAGGAGGGATCGGCTTCCCTTCGAGCTGGGCGAGCTTCGGCTTGTAATCAAACAAGTCGAGTTGGCTCGGGGCGCCGGCCATGAACAAGTGGATGACGCGCTTCGCCTTGGGCGCGAAATGGGGGGCCTTCGGGGCCAGCGGGCCGGTGCCGGCAGCCGCCCGGCCGGTCAGCGCGCCGGTGAGCAGCGTGCCCAGCGCGATCTTGCCGACGCCGATGCCACACTCCCGGAAGAAGTGGCGGCGGGTGATCAAGAGCGAATGCTGGGCGGCCAGGTCGTGCTGCTGAGATTTCAAGGAGGACATCTCTCGACCCCCGATGCGTGCCGCTCCCGATGGCGGGGAGGCAGACCACCTTTAGCCTACCAGGTCGGACGGCCGGTTACAAACCTCCCCCGGCTGCGGCGGACAAGAAGGTTTGCCCGGACCCGGCCGGGGCGGTACGATCAAACCGGTGAATCGAGACTTTGTGGAGCACCTACCATGAGCGAACCCCTCCCCCGTACCATTCATCGGGAACTTCAGTTTGAACACGGCAAGGCGCTGGGCATCAGCAACCGCTGGATCAAGGGGCAGTACTGCTCGATCCTGACACCGGTCGGCATCGTCGGCTGCGGCATCTATGATCTGAAAGTCCCTGCCGAGTTTGACCAGGCCATCGCCATTGCCCGCGGGACGCCGGCCTGTCCGCTGGTCGAGCCTGAGGACCTGTTCGACGCCCGCATCGTCGGCGTCACGCCCAAGGCCGCGGCCTACGGGATCCGGGTGGGGATGACCGGCCGCGAGGCCGTTGAGCTGATGCTTCAGGCGTCCCAAACCGCCGCTCCAGCCCCGCAACCGGCATCCCCGCCAGAGCGGGGAATCCGGGTGAAGTGCATCGACCATGTGACGCTGGTCGTCAAGGACCTGGAGCGGTCGCGCCGCTTCTATGTCGATGTCCTGGGGATGCGGGAAATCCACCGACCGGCGTTCTCGTTTGCCGGGCTGTGGTTCCAGGCCGGCAAGACCCAGATCCATCTGATCCAGGAGTATGCCGGTTCCGGGCCGGCCGGCAACCTGCTCCCCGAACACCTCCGCTCGGCCCGCACCCAGCACGTCGCCTTCGAGGTCGAGGACGCCGCCGCCACCGTCCCGCGTCTGAAGGAGCTTCAGGTGCCGATCCTTTCGGGCCCCCGACCGCGTCCCGACGGCTACATCCAGGTATTCGTCACCGACCCGGACGGCCACGTGATCGAACTGTGCTCGCCGCCCCCGGCCAACGCCCCCGATGCGCAGGCTGTGCGGCCCCCGGAGGGGAGCTAGTCCCGCGCAAGGCCCCTTAATGGGATAGCTGGCGCGGGTTTTGGCTTGTTCGTCCGTCACAACCGGCGGTAATGTTGGGGGTTGTGACCGTTCGGTCGGTCCGAACCGCTCACCGCGAGCGTTTGCGCTGATGCAAGGTAATAACAGGTTCGGCAAGACGTGGGGAAAGCCCTGACCCCTCATTTGGCGAGGGTGACGGCTCGGGCAGCTATCCTAGGTTGCGTGTGAAAGGGGAATTCCATGGCAGAAGGCGGACAATTTCTTCCCAAAACGGAGACGACCGTTCCGATCGTCCGCCAGCCCGGCGATGGCAAGGTGGTCGTTGTCCTGGGCGACCGCAGCACCTTCAAGGTACTCCCCGAGCAGACCGGCGGGGCCTACGCTCTCCTGGAACAGCAGATTCCCGCCGGCCACGGGCCGCCGCTGCATGTACATCGCCACGAGACGGAGATTTTCTACATCCTCGAAGGTCAGTTCGAGATCACCCTCGGCGACCAGAAAGTGCCGGCGCCGGCCGGGACAATGGTCGTAGGTCCGCGAGACGTCCCCCATACCTTCCGCAATATCGGTTTGACCGAGGGGCGGCTGCTGCTGACCGTCATCCCCGGGCGGTTCGCCACTTTTTTCATCGACTCAGACGGGATGGACTACAGCGACTATGCAGCCATCAAGGCGCTCTGCGCCAAGTACGATGTCGAGATCCTGGAATGAGAGCGCCGAACGATCCGCTGCCGCAGACAGCAGGGCATGCAACGTTTTCGAGGTTCCTTGCTTCAGCAGCCCTCACCACGGCTGAGCTGGGATCGTTCGCGGGAAGTTGCTCCCCTGGTCCAAGTGGGCGACCGAGCAGGTGTCGGCGCCGCGGCGCCAGGCCGACGAGGATGAGCTAAGCTGCGGGATGGTCAGGGCGAACTCGTCACTGCAGTTGACGGGCCGCGCCACCCGGCCACCGCACGGGAACCAGCCTCCGCAGGGGCGGCCCACAACTTAGCTCCCTCGTTCGGCGGCGTGGCCGGCGACGATTGGAATCGCCAACTGCTTCAGGAGGACTACGCGTATGCTCAAGATCGCGATCATCATCGGCAGCACTCGACCAGGGCGCGTTGGCGAATCCGTCGCGCGGTGGGTGTACGGAATTGCGAGTCAGCGTACGGACGCCGAGTTCGAGTTGGTTGATATTCAGGACTTCAACTTGCCGTTGCTCGACGAGCCCGTCCCGCCTTCTCAGGGGCAGTATTCGAAGCCGCACACCAAGGCGTGGGCGGCAAAGATCGATTCCTTCGACGGCTACGTCTTCGTGACACCCGAGTATAACCACGGCATCCCCGGCGCCCTCAAGAACGCCATCGATTACCTTTACCGTGAGTGGAACAACAAGGCGGCCGGTTTCGTCGGCTACGGCAGTGCGGGCGGGGTCCGGGCGGTGGAGCACCTGCGGTTGGTGATGGCCGAGGTGCAGGTGGCGACCGTCCGCAACCAGGTAGCGTTGTCGCTGTTCACTGACTTCGAGAACTACACCACTTTCAAGCCGGCTGCTTACCACGAGAAGTCGCTCAACCAGATGCTCGATCAACTCGCCGCCTGGGCCGGCGCGATGAGAACTCTACGGGACAAGAGCGCATGATCGCGGTGCGGTGCGTGGTACAACGCCGAACCCGGCGCTCCAGCAGACGGGGCCGCATCATGGCATTCCGAGTTGTGTAGTCAAGCAGGCGGCCCCGGCAGGTACGTTTGGGCGTTCGGCCCTGGAAGGCGCACCGGAACAGGCCACGGAACTTCCTCAGCGCCACTGGGTTTTATCTCTTGCCCTGGTGATTCCTCCGCGTGGCTCATTGTCCCCCTTAGAGGTTAACCGATGAGACTGCCCGTTGCCGCCTTCACAGCATTGGCCACCCTCGCTGTTGGACTCCCTGTAACCTCGGCTGCCGAGAAACCCAACATCGTGTTCCTCCTGGCTGACGACCTCGGGTATGGCGATCTCGGCTGCACAGGTCATCCCTACGCCAAGACGCCGGCCATCGACCAGTTGGCGAAAGACGGGACGCTGTTCCACAACTTCTACGTCGCTGGGGCGACCTGCTGCCCCAGCCGCACCGGATTCATGACCGGCCGCTTCCCCGCCCGCTTCCAGAAGTACCCCGCTGCTTTCGGCTTCAGCGGGACCGTCACCGTGACCGACTTGTTGAAGCGGAACGGCTACCGGACCGGGCACTTCGGCAAGTGGCACATGGGCGAGGAGCAGACAAACGGCACCTACGGGATCGACACCATCCGGATTTCCGGCGGCAACCGTCAGGACCCGCGGGGTCGGGACGCTGCCATCGCCGACGCCGCCATCGATTTCATCAAGGCCAACAAGGCCGGGCCGTTCTACGTAAACGTCTGGTTCCACACGCCGCATAACCCGGTTCGACCGCCGAAGGCGTTCGTTGACCGGTTCGCTGCGGTCACCGTGAAGCGGGACGACTTCCCGAACCCGGACATCCGCAGGTACTTCGACCTGTACGAGAAACTCGGCGGCAAGCTCGACGACGGGATGCGGAACTACCTCGGCGACGTGGCGCAACTCGACGATCAGGTTGCCCGCATTCTCCGGGTGCTCGACGATCTTGGGCTGCGGGAGAATACGATTGTCGTATTCACCAGCGACAACGGACCCGGCAACGGCATCGGTCCGGATAAGGATAACGCCGACCCGCCAAGGCGCCAAAAACTGGCCGAGAACCTGCTTGGCTCGGCCGGGCCGCTTCGAGACCGCAAGCACAGCCTGCACGACGGCGGCATTCGGTTACCGTTCATCATCCGCTGGCCAGGGCGGGTGCCCGCTGGTCGGAGGGACGAGAAATCCGTCATCGCCGGCGTCGATTGGCTTCCCACCCTCTGCGCGCTCACCGGCACAACCATCGAAGCGGATAAACTCGACGGTGAGGACGTCTCGGACGTCTGGCTGGGGAAAGAACGAGAGCGACAGAAAGACCTGTTCTGGAAGGCGTCGCGGCCGCACTCGCCGGTGGCCATCCGGCGGGGCAACTGGAAACTGTACCAACCCCACCGCGGCCCGGGAGAGCTGTACGACCTGGCGAAGGACCCTGGCGAACGGCAGGACATCGCGGCGGTGCACCCGGGGATCGTCAAGGAACTGGCTGCAGCCCTCCAGAAGTGGAATGACCAGCTACCCAGGAGCTACGAGAAAGGTATGGGTGACGAGTAGGTGCGGCCCGTGGTCGCTCGCTGGAAGCTACTCGAGGAGTTGCGGGATCGCCACTGCTACGGACGCCGGTCGTCGAGACGGTCCCGATCCGCGCTGCGGGTGAATTCATGTTCACGCCGCGTAGCGGCGGCCGCGCGGCGTGACCGGGAACATCGTCTGGTTGCAGGGGACAGAGCAATCGTATCTAAATGTTCGTGAGATCCAACAGAATCTTCTCCCGGAAGTCGTTGTCCCAGGCCGCTCCTTGCCGCTGACCTCGGACGCTTCCCTTACTTTCCTCGGCCTTGATCCGGGACAGAACCATCCGGCGCAGCAGGCCCCCGTTCGCCGGCCCCCGATCCTTCCGCACCCGACTACGATCTTCATCCAACTGGCGGGTGCGGTCGATGCGGGGGGCGTCTGCGGCCTCCACGTGAGCCGTCCGGGCGCGTATCATCGGGTCGGGATTGCCGCACCCCTACCGGACCGTCGCCCTGAAGATGCTCCTCGCCGGGGCCCTGGCTTCGCCGGCCGACCGGCGCCGCTTCCGCACCGAGGCCGAGGCGGCCGAACGCCTGGGATGACTGCCATCCGAGAGTTGGAAGGCCGGTCGGCTCCTGAAGCGGGTGTCCCCGGGAGCACGGACCCGCGCCGCTGCTCGCTCCGGAAGGCGGGGTGGCCACCGTAGATTGGCACGCAAAATGTTTACCCCCCCCTATCTTTATTTCTTTTTTCCCGAGATTTTGGTTGACATTGCCCGATGCCGTCACTACCCTTCTCAACTGAACCATTCCGGAGGTGCAGGAGAAGAGGTCGGCAGGTAGCATCGGTAGCGAGCCATTCCCCAGTGCCCTGGCGGGGGATCGCTGCCGTGAAGGCTGTAACGCCAACAACTCGCTTGGGGAACTCTTCCCCTCCTTGTTCGAGCAGTGAAGCGTCCCCGACGAACGATGCAACCCTCAAGGAAGCAACAAAGAGGATCCGGTATAGGGAGTACGTCCTTTTTTGCTTGGTTATTGCTATCGGGTCTCCCGGCGCCTACTTGAGTGCCAAGTACCTCTACCAAGCTCTTCACAAAGACAAGGTCCAGGAAGCCGATGTGGCTCTCCCTTTGGTCATCGCGGACAATGAACTCAACCTCGGACGGGTCTACGAGACCAGCGCTTATGAACACCGGCTTCGTGTCACGAATTCCAGCGATCAGCCCGTGACCATCATCCGGTTCGAGAAAAGCTGCGATTGCCTGGGCATCACGCCTAGTGCGGGTGTAACCTTGCAACCGCACGAAACCAAGACGTTTGACATCAAACTGAGGCTCGCCTCGCAGCTCAGCTCGCCGAACCACTGGGGAGGAGAACCGCTCCGAGTGAGTCTCAGTGCCGTCTACTCTGTACAGGGGCACGGGCAGTATTCAATGCACTGGCTGTTGAACTGTCTCGTCGTGCCGACCATCCGGCTCAGTCGGTCCACGATTCACCTCGGGACCCTGTCGGCTCGCCAGCCACTGATCGAACAGTCACTGGACATAGAAGCGTCGGACGAAGTCCGATGGATTGACTGCGAATCACCTCGGGACTGGGCCGTGGAGATCGTCCCGAACCAGGCACGTTCGTCGCCCAACAAGTTCCGGGCCATTCTCCGATCTCATGGCAAGCTCATACCCCGCCCTGTCTCGGACACTCTCCGGCTCACACCCGTGAGTCGCGCAGGCGAGCGGCTACCGGCCAAGGAACTCCGCCTTGTGGGCGAGATCGTCCGCGACGTCATAGCCTATCCCCGAGAAATTCATCATGGACGGCAACCGTGCGGCACGGCTGCGACTGAGGCGCTCCAACTGCGTTCCCTGACCAACCAGCGATTCATGGTCAAGGCCGCGACTTCTAATAGCGGCGACCTGGAGGTCACCCGGATGCTGGGTGAGGATGAGATCTATACGCTACGCCTCCGGTTCACGAAAACCGGTCCCCAAGAGGTGGCTGCCGAATTCACGATTGAGCATGACGACGGCATGGAGTACCGCCTTGTGGTTCCGGTGCGGTATCATGGACTGGCCGGCCCTTGAATGGGTCAGGTTGGTCATGACGGGGATGAGAGAGAAGGAATATTGCTATGCGCGCGACAGTGTTGGCTTTCACGATGGTTCCTCTCATACTTATACTTATTGCTTCTGACGTGGCTGGTCACCCTGGTGCGGAAGATGCCCCTGGCATAGCCGCCGCCCGGGTCCGGCAAGAGTCTGTAAAGACAGTGGACATTAAACTCAAGCTGACTGAGGTGTATGCCAGGGGCGGCGTGTCGGAGGCGGAACCCCCAGGTCCCTACAAACCAAAAGTGGCGGTGCCGGACAAGGAAACGACCCTCGAGTCGGTTAACCGGCTTGTCCTCGCAGGGACGAAGATCCGTTTCGAGGAAAACCGGCCCAGCTTTCGCCTGCCTGACGGAGAGTTGATCCACCGGAGTCGCCTAAGTGTGTCTAACGGCTCCCGAGCCAAGGGTTTCTATCCAAAGAGCTTTTTCGGGAACAGGGACCACGGCACAGGCGTTATCTTGAAAGATGCCCGGCAAGATGACGTCAGGTCTTACATCTTGACCCCTCTCACGATGACATTCCGCGGGTTAGATCCTGCAATCAGCCCCTATCCCGTCAACATGATGAAGCCCACGGGGCTCACCCTTCCAATCGAAGGAGTCAAGTACGAGGAATACAGTTACAAATTATCGGACAAGTGGACGATTACTTGCTGGCTGAATCCGGATCAGGACTATGTCATCCGCCGCATCCGGCTGCTGGCGAACAATAGTCTTTCCGAGCAGTTTGATATCCAATATCATCGCGACGAGAACGTAGGATGGGTTCCGGACTCTTGGGTGCGGAACAAGTACGCGCCAAACGGCGCCGTACTCGTTACAAGCAAAGTGAACATTCTTGAGATGCGCTTTAACGCTCCCCAGCCGGATGAGTTGTTCGACATCCAGTTCCCGACAGGAAGCGAGGTGATTGATCATAGAGACGGCAAGCTTTACAAGGTTCAACCCGACGGGACCATGCGCGAGTTATCCCGGGATGAGCTGATTCCAGGCGGGGCAATGATACCCAGATCGGACGAGCTACCGAAGTATCCTTGGTATCGGCGGAACATCCCGTTGCTTACTGGTCTGGGGGTGGTATTCATCATCCTGACTTATGTCCTGATAAGGAGGAGGACGAGACTTACGAGGTGAAACCTGATGCCAAATGAGCAACGTTACCGTGACCAGTCAGTTCTGGAGCAAACCAGTCCGCCCGCGCGTCTCGCTCGGGAGCCTGGCTGGGCTCGGTCTTCTCCAGCAACTGGTGTGGTCTCTTCCCCTAATGTTCATGTCGCTCGCTCCAAGGAGGTCGCGTGATGTCTGTGCAATCGAAAGCCATCGTGATGCTCGTTCTGGTCGTGGTGGCCCTTGGCGCGTACCTCGACTGCGCCATGTCTTTGGCTGGCTGTGACAACAAGTGCCGGTACAGGGACAGGCGTATTTTCCATTGGTGCAGCGATGACCAATGTATGGTGCTCGTGGATTTTACTTGCGCACTGTGCGAGGGTGCTGGTCAATGCCTGGATAGAGGCGACCCTACATGGCTTCTGTCGGATTGCCGGATAAACGTTATTGGTAACGAACGAACGCTTTACACGACTGGTTGTTTGACCCAGGTGTGCAGTTGCAGCGGGACTCCTTCGCCGGGCTATGACAGCATAGCTGTAGTTGAGGCGGCGAATCCTCCTGCGGGACAGGGGGAGAGTAATCCCGTCATTGGTACATACTGTTATCTATCGAGCGGATCATGACGACGTCTCCCTTAAGGGAAACTATAAAATGGCCAACAATCCTATCGTTGGTCTGGACCTAGCCGCACGTCTGCGCCGACGGCCTGAGGAGTGCTCGCACCGGGTTCAGGGTTTATATCGCGAGTTGAGTAAGCTGGATAACCTGCAACTCGCTTACGCCCAAATCAGAAAGGGCGCTCCGAACCTCGGGGTCAATACGCGCACCTGGGAAACCGTCGAAGAAGGAGTCAAGCTATTCCTCCAGCAGCTGAGCAGCGACCTGCAAGCGCGAACGTATCGGCCCGGGGAGTGTTCCAACCCCTTGCCCGCAACGAATGCAGGGGAGCGACCCGGCCTGATTACTCTCCGCGACCTGGTGGTGCAAGCGCCTCGCCAATGAGGTGGTCATTTTGTGGGACCAGGACCCCCGCTATGACTGGGTGTTACCGGCGGTACGAAAATGCCTCCGGGAAGAACTGGCCGCGCTCCCCTCTGACCAGGATGCCCCACAGACCCAGGTCGTCGATCTGACGCGGGGGGATCGGCTGGAGCTCGCCGGTGGCCTTGCTTTGCGCTATTCCTCGCAATGGGACCCCCACTGGGCCCTGACGACTTGATCACCCCAGGAGAATTTGGGTACACCCCCACCAAGCAGTTACTTGACCAGCCGCGCCTTGGAACATAGTCTGAAGAACGAGGGGAGATTACCAGATCGCTGCGAGGCTTTACGAATGCTTCTCCGCCTCCGAAACTATATCGGAGTTCCTTGCGTTCGCCGGCTCGGCGCTGTTCTGGTGCTCCTGGCTTACTCGCTTCTCGCCGTTGGTTTCGCCTTGCCGACCTGCTCGCGGAAAGACACCAGCGAACCATTCCCCTGCCAGCATCGTGCTTGCAGCTGCCAATGTGCCGCCGATTGCCGGCAGCACTGCTGCTGTTGTGCTACCGAGCAACACGCGGAGGCCTTGGACAACGGCAGTGCTGTACCCCCGAGGGAGGATATGCCTCTTGATCGAGGGGTGGCCCTCCGCAGCAATGACCAGGTCCAGCCCACCGGCGAGACACCTGCTTCTGAATCTGCCACGGACGATACGGAGATGATCGCCAACTGCTTCTTCGTCGCGGCTGCCTTGCGCTGCCACGGCCTGAGTACCGTGTGGATCACCACGGGGGCCGTTCTGCTGCCGTCGCCGTCGGCCTGGACACCTGGTTGGTCTGTGGTGGCGTGGCTGATCGATTGGGCCCCTCGCCGGTTCGCTGTGGCGTTTCCTCCGCTTGACCCACCTCCACGCTCGCTCATCTCCTGAGGGCGAACTGCTCTGCTGCCGATGTCCTGTCGGAAGTGTCGGCTGAGGGGATGGTTTGCGCTCTCGGCATGGACAATAGCTGTCATCGGGTACTTTCCCTCCGCGGTCGATCCCCTCCCTGGGGGAAATCGGAGAATCCCTGTCCGCTTTGCCGGTAGGGCCGCGCTCTTGGTGCGCCCCAGCGATGGGTCATGGTGCAGTGCTGTGTATAGCCGACCGGAGAGGGATCGGCATTCCGCCGCCGTTTTCGTCGGCACCTGGCGCCCGAGTTAGCGTCCCAAGGAGATGAGCATGTGCATCCGAAGAGGCTTCACCTTGATCGAGTTGCTGGTGGTGATCGCCATTCTCGGCGTCCTGGTGGCTTTACTCATGCCCGCCATTCAGAAGGCGCGTGAAGCCGCCAACCGTACCACCTGCGCCAACAACCTGAAGCAGCTCGGCCTGGCTCTGCACAACTATCACGGCTTCCTGGAGAGTTTCCCGGTGGCGCGGAACCCATTCCCTCTGGTCCACTCGCCCCAGGCGCGCCTGCTACCATTCGTCGAGCAGGACAACCTGCGGCGACTGGTCGATGTCACCCAGCCGCCGACGAGTGCCGCCAACGCCGCTGCCTCGCAGGCGCTAGTCCGCCTGTTTGTCTGCCCCAGCGACCCCACGGGGGGACGAGTCCCGGGCTCTCCCGACGGCGGTACCAACTACGTGGCCAACGTGGGTAGCGGTACGGTCCAGTTCGGCCTGATCGCTGAGGGAGATGGCATGTTCACGCAGACGCCGCTCGCCTTCCGCAATCTGGTGGACGGGTCATCCAACACGGCCGCTTTCAGCGAGAGTATCCTGGGTAACGGGGTGACCTCGACCGGCGCGGCGCCGTTGGAGCCGCGCCGCGAGGTCTTGGAGGTTCCGGGCGGTAATGACCCCACGCCGGCGGCCTGCGCGGTGGGTGGGAGTGGCAACGTCTGGTCCGGCCAGCGCGGCGCCAAGTGGATCGACGGCCACTATGGTAACGCCCTGTACAACCACTTCTACCCGCCGAACCCGCACGCCTGGGATTGTGGTAACCGCAGCCACAACAAGGCGCTCTCAACCGCCCGCAGCTACCACCCCGGCGGCGTTACCATGCTGTTCGCCGACGGGTCGGTCCGTTTTGTCACCGACTCGATCCGGCTGGAAACCTGGCGTGCATTGGCGACGCGCCAGGGGGGCGAGGTCATCAGTGACTATTGATGGTCAGCGGCGTGGGCGACACACCGCCGACCTTCCGGCCGCAGCGCGAAAAGCCCGTCACGTGCTCCGACGACGGCGGGCATAGCAAAGCATCGCGGCGGTGCCCACGGCCAGCAGACTGCATGAGGCAGGTTCGGGGACCACGCTGAAGGATAGAGTCGTCACCTCGCTGCTGACCGGCTGCCCGCTCAGCAAGACGCCGGATAGCTGAAAGTCCAGTTCGTAGAATCCGGGTACTGTGAAGCCCCAGTTGAAATCCTGGTGGCTGCCGATCGGCCGTACCACGCGGTCGGCTGTGGTGATGCCGTCAGCCGTCGTCAGCAGCGGGGTCGGCGAGCCGAAGGCGTCGGTGGTCCACAGGCTAAAAAAGCCGGGACCGCGAATGCCGACCAGGCTCAGCGTCACCTCGTCATTCTGGAATATGCCGGGGTCAATCTCCTCGGTGCCGATCCCGAGAAAGACGAGGTTCGGGTCCTGGACCTGCGGCAAGACCCAGACCGGGGCACCCAGGCCGACGCCAAGAAAGTTGAACGCGGCGCTGGCCGGTCGGCTCCGGAGCGCAGCGGTGCCGACGAGGACTAGTGCCTCGTCGGCCTCGTACTCGATGTCATTGGTTTCATCGTGCCAGCCGATGGCCGGCTGCCCCATCTCGAAGCGGAGATCCACGTCCACGTGCTGGTTCGTGAACCGGGCAATAAAGTCGGCGCGGGCAGGAGGCGCGGCCGCTAACGCCACCCCTGCAGCGAACAGCAAGACCGCCGCACGCCCGACCTCTCGTTTCCGGCCCCTCGCCGCTACGATCCCCTGAGTACTGTTCACGATCATCTCTCCCTTCCGGGCACCGCGTTCGTCAGGGTGGTTGACCCATCAGTCCAGTGAGGCGGCCTCCGTCTGCTGCGCGTGGGGGCCACCGTGATCACACCGTCCAGCGCGTCGCCAGCGGCATCGTCCGGGGTCGGGGTCAGCGTGAGTCCACCCTCGTTCAAATTGGTGAGGATCATCCCGACACCGCGCCGCAGGTTGATAAGCGCCTGCCCCGGCGGGGCATGGTCCCGGATGCGGAAACGGAGCCACAGCACCGAGCCGCTGCCGCGTCCCGTGATCGGCCCGACTGTCCGTCCCAGGGCGACGCGAAGGGTGCCGGTCCGCTGATCGACATTCGTCTGAAAGAGGTCAAAATCGCCGGTCAGGCCGCCTCGCCGGACCTCCAGCAGCCGCAGTCGTCGGCTGTCGTAGGAGATGGCCAGGTCCGCTGCTTGTAGGCCCTCGGAGGTGTCCAGGGTCAACGGCACGACGATGGAACGGCCGCGCCGGCCCCACAACCGGACAGGAAAGCGGAGGAGGGGATCGGGGCCGCCTGGTACGATCGGCGGCGGGCCAGCGGGCAGCGGCGGGATTTCGGGACGGTTGATGCCGACCACTTCCTGGAGGATGCGTATCGCATCGGCTGAGCTGACGGCACTGTTGCCGCTGATGTCGGCAACGATCATCGGGTCGGCCAGTTGGTAGGCGCCGAAACCCGCATCAAGGCCGACTGCCACCCGCAAGGCCCGCACGGCATCGAGCGAAGTATAGCCGCCGTTGCCGGTCGTGTCGCCCGGGTAGCCGACCACGTGAATGCCGTCGTCGTCCAATGCCGGCACGGTGCCGTTGTTGAGCTGAAGGCTGTCAATGTCGAGGACCTGCTTGGCTGTGTAAGCCGCCCCGGCCGGCACCTGGGCGCTGAGCAAAACCAGATCGAGCGGGCCGGCAAGTGGGGCCGCGCTGCTGGTAATGCTCAGGACCAGACGGCCCGGCGTGTTGGTAAAGTTCAGCTGGGCTGTCGCGGGGAGGGCCGGCCCCCGGCTGACCCCGCTGATATTCAGCAGGGCGGGATCGTAGCGCAGCGTCAACGCGATCGCCGTGATGCCGCTGCCGTCCCGGAGTTGCAACGGCAAGCCGGACGCCATCGCCGGCACATTGACCGGCTGCCCCGGCCCGCGGGCGACATCGGGCACCCCCATTGTCACGGTCGCGGCAGGTGTGATCGTGAATGAGCGCACGAAGGGATCGCCCGGCGTGCCGTCACCGTTGCCGTCAAGCATGCTCGGGGTTCCCAGCGAGGTGGTCTTGAAGCCGTCGGCCGCGCTGCGCAGAGTGGCCGTGTAGCCGCCCGGCTCAAGCACGCCACCGGTGCGGACGAAGCGGACGCAGTTGATTCCCTCGATCACCAGCGAGCCGCGCACCTCTCGCCCCGACGGGCCGACGAGGGTGACATCCGCCGGTCCCAGCCCGGTAATCGAGTCGTCGTACAGGTTGAGCACGCCCGGCTCAAAGGGCCGGTTGAGGCGAGCGACGAAGCCGGTCGCCGTCGGCACCAGCGAGGTGACCTGCAGCACCGGATCGACCGCAAAGTAAAACGTGACCACCGGGCTGGCGGTGGGGGTCATCAACCCGTCATTGAGGAAAGCGGAGGCCTGGAGGTCGATCTCGTAGAAGCCGCGCCGGCTGAAGGCCCAGTTGAAATGGGCATGTCCCTGCTCGGGGATGAAGGTCACGTCGTCGGTGCCGATGCCGTCGGCCGTGGACATCCAGACCAGAGGGGAGCCGTCGAAGTTGGTCTGGTACAGTGCAAAGTGTCCCGGGCCGCGCACCGCCCGCAGGCTCCACTTGATCCAGGCAAAGCTGGCGCCGACGCGCGGGTCGGACTCGAAGTACCGGGCGAAGGTGCCGGCCGGCGTGTCCTCTGCCGCCCCGCCGAGGTACAGCAAGCGGCTATCCTGGGACTGCGGCAGGATCCACACGGGGTTGCCGGGGCCGGCGCCCAGAAAGCTCCATTGCGGCCCCGCGGGCTGGCTCAGCTGGGCTTGCGGATCAACCCATAGCAGGGTCTGCTCCGGCGGATGCTGAGTCGTGGGAAAGGTGTTGCCGATCTCCACCGCCGCGTCCCACGCACTGTTGGCATAGTCGAAGGCCAGGTCGGTGTGTTCGATGGTAAGGATTCGGCTGAAGCAGCTGGCGGGCAGGCAGCGGTCCTCCAGCCGTTCCAGTTCCCAGGCGCGCCGGACAGGCCGCCGAGGTTTCGTCCTGGACCGAGAAGACTTCCCAAGAGCAAGGAGTTTTCGCAGGATCATGACCTTCTCATGTCGCTTCCGAACGGCGCGCACGGCGGACGGTCGGAGGGCGAGTCCCGTTCTGGGGGAACAAGGAGGGATTTCCGGCGGGCGATGCGCTCTTACTGCGGCGGCTTGGCAAAGTTAAAGCCGCTGTCGGCCCAGTTCTTGATCTGGGCCGCTGGGATCACTTCTACATGGCCATCGGCGTAAAGATAATTGGCCACCCCGGCCGTGTGGTTCGGGTCGCCCCCGCCGTCGAAGCGCGACGGCTCAATGTCGGCCAGGATGCGGTTCCAGACGCCGCGGGGGCTGGCGAACCAGTTGCGCGAGTGGGTGTGGTCGCTGAAGACCGAGGTGCCCGTGGCGTCGGAGATGGTAAAGACCGTAATGGTCTGCGACGTGGCCTGCATCTTTGGCAGATACAGCGCCTGGTCCGGGCCGGGCACGCAGATGTACTCGTTGAGGGTGTAGCTGGTGCCCTGATTCGCCAGCCGCTCCACCCGCTTGGGATCGGCCGGGCAGATCCGGACCTTGTCCACGTTCTCCAGGTAAGGCGCCAGCGTATAGACCCACGCACGGCGGAACTGCAAGCCGGTCGTGTGCGTTGATTCGGGGAAGCGGCCATTGTTGTCGTTGCAGTACATGGTCAGGGCCAGGCCGATCTGGCGCAGGTTGTTGGCGCAGGTGGTGCGGTCGGCGGCCCCGCGCACCTTCTGTACCGCCGGCAGCAGCAGGGCGATGAGCACCCCGATGATGGCGATTACTACCAGCAACTCGACCAGCGTGAAAGCTCGCCGGCTCAGGCGAGAAGCGATTGCTGTCATCGGGCCATCTCGCTTCCGAACAGGACTGCTTCATCCTGTCGTTTAATAAAGTATTACCTGGTATGACAAGATATAACAATTGGCCTTGCCGGCGTCAAGCATTTGTCCTGAAAAAGTTGCCTGATTGTCGCCGAGTGCAAAGAAAGGAACGGCCGACAATGGAGGGGAGCGAAGGCCGGCGATGACGGTCGGTGCCTGGAGGAGCGACGTTGCTCCGATACAGGAAGCGGGGGCAGACAGTTGCGATCTTTCCTACGGAAGCCGTGTCCCGCTGGCGGGCTCCCTTGCCTGGACGGCCGGCTCAATAGCGGAAGAATCCCGGCGTGTAGTAGTAGCTGTAGTACGAGTCGGCGTAGGGGTAGGTCCGCGTGTAGAAGTACGGACCGGCGTCGCGGTAGCGCGGGTTGAAGAACATCGGCGCCACGTAGCCCGGTCCGTAATAGCTGTAGCTCTGGCAGGGCCCCGAATGCGTGTAAAAGGAATAGCGAGCCCCAAGGAACGGGACCGACGGCATGTCCACCGGCGCCGGCGCCCCCAAGGTCACCACCGGTGGCGGCGGGGTGGCGGGCGGGTACTGTGCCCGGCCCGATCCCGTCATACCAACCAGGCCCAGAACCGACAGGGAAAGGACGGCCCGTGTCAGGAAGGGATGCATCGACGCCTCTCCTCTCTTCGCCCCACGGATGTTGCCGCGGGATTACCAACCCCCAGCATACCAGGGCTCGTCGAGGGCCCGCGAGAGGAAAAAGCGGCCGGGCCGGTCGGGACCGGTTCGGTTCAGATAAGGTTTTCCGGCAGGAGCAAGGTTGCGGGGTTCTGCAACCGACGGATCAGGGCATTGCCGAAGGCGGCCCCCACTGCCCCGTCCAGCACCCGGTGATCGAACGAAAAGGAGAGATAAACCAGGTCGGCTGGCCGAAGGTTGCCCTGGGCGTCGTAGACCGGCCGTCGGACCACCTTGCCAATGCCCAGGATGGCCACCTCCGGGTGGTTGATCACCGGCGTGGAGATCAGCCCGCCGATGTTCCCGATTGAGGTGATGGTGAACGTGCTGCCGCGCAGGTCTTCTCGCCGGGCCTTACCCGCGCGGGCCTCGGTGCTGAGGCGCTCGATGTCGCGGGCAATCTGGGCCAGGTCCTTGCGATCGGCATCGCGCACCACCGGGACGAGCAGCCCGCCGGGCGTCGCCACCGCCACGCCGATGTGGTAGCGGTCGTGCAGGACAATCTCGCCGGCCGACTCGTCCAGCGAGGCGTTGACGAGCGGCACCTCCTTCAGCGCCGCCACCGCCGCCTTGACGAAGAACGCCAGGTAAGTCAGCTTGACGCCAGCCCGGGCGAACGGCTCGCGCAGCGCCTCACGCAGCCGGACTAACTCGGTGACATCGCACTCGTCCACGTAGCTGTAATGGGGGATGGTCTGCTTCGACCGGATCATGTGCTCGGCGATCTGGCGCCGCAAGCCGATCAGTTTGATCCGGGTGCCGGGCGTGCCATAGTCGGGGCGCAGCTCCGTCTCGCGCGGCTTCTCCTCCGGCCGGGCCGCCCGGATGTGGGCCGTCAGGTCGTCGATGAGGATGCGTCCCTGCGGCCCGGTCCCGCGTACCTGGGCCAGGTCAATCCCGAGCTTGCGGGCCATCTGCCGCACCGAAGGGGCCGCCTTGATCATGACGCCCGGGCGAGCGGGGGGTGCAAGCCCCCCGGTTCCCGCTTTGCCATCGCCTTCGCGGCGAGCGGGGGGTGTGAGCCCCCCGGTTGCACTCGGGGTTTGCTCCGGGGTGGGGCGTTTCTCCTCAACCGCAGGGGCGGGTTTCTCGGCCGGTTGGCCGGCTGGCGTGTAACGCAGGACAAGGTCGCCGACCTTGATCTTCTGTCCGGGTTCGGCGTGCAACGTGGTAATGGTGCCGGCGAACGGCGCGGGGACTTCCATGGTCGCCTTGTCGGTCAACACCTCCATCAGGTTCTGGCCGCGCTTCACCGTATCGCCGGGCTTGACCAGCCAGGCGACCAACTCGGCTTCGTAAACACCTTCGCCCAGCTCGGGCACCTGAAAATCCATGACGGATTCCCCGCTTTTTTGGTTCGCCGCGTCACGGCTAAACCCTTACGCCTCTTCCGTCGCCACGGCGTGCATCGCCCTCTTGATGTGCGGCAACTGTGGCACCGTGTTCTGCTCATAGACCTGGTTCAGGCCGATACCCGGCACGTGCTTGCCCAGGAGCACCCGCGGCCGGACCAGCAGGTCGTAGAAGTGCTCGTCGATCACCCGCCGCAGCAGGTGCTCGCCGAAATTGGTCACCTCGGTGTCCTCGTTGACGATCAGCACCCGGCCGGTCTTGAGCACGCTTTGGCTGATCAGCTTCCAGTCATAGGGGAAGATGCTGCGCAGGTCGATCACGTCAAAAGTAAGGCCGGCCTCCTGCCGCAGCTGGTCGGCTGCCTGGGCACACAGGGGCAATGTCCGGCCATAGCTGACCACAGTGGCGTCGGTCCCCTCGCGCACCAGCGACGCCACCCCCAGCGGTACGAAATATGGCTTCAGGTCGGGCCAGCGCGGCCGCCAGCCGGTGCGGTCGCCGACCGGAGCGTCGATCATCCGCTTGAGTTCTTCCTCATCCTCCGGTTCGCCCGGGATCTTCTGCTCGCCGCGGACGCGCAACAGCGCCTTGGGCAGGAGCACCAGCACCGGGTTGGGGTCAACGATGGCCGACAGCATCAGCCCATAGGCGTCCAGCGCATTGCTGGGCATGACAATCTTCCAACCGGCCAGACGGCTGGCCCAGCTTTCGAAGGAGTGGGAGTGGTACAGGCTGCCGCGGATGCCGGAGCCGGACGGCGTCATCACCACAATCGGCATGTCGTAGTTGCCGTGCCCCGCCCAGCGCTGGTTGCCGGCCACCTTGAGCAGATCGATGGTATTGAAACCGTAGTCACAGAACTGAATCTCGGCGACCGGCCGACCGCCGGCATAGGCAATGCCCATAGCGACGCCGATGATGCCGCGCTCGTCCAGCGGCGAGTTCCAGGCCGTCCTGAGCCCCTGCGTGGCGGTGAAGACTCCCCCCAGCGGCGGCCCCACATCCTCGCCGAAGATGTCGGTGACGCCGAGATGCTCCTCCCCATAGTGCAGGGCCATACGGACAGCTTGAACCAGGGTCGCCATCGTTAACTCGCTCGATTCGCCGCGGCGAGCCGGTGGTGTCAGGGCAGTCCGGTATAATCGCCCGGATAAACCGCATCAACCGGGCTGGCGGCGTAGGTGAACTTCTCGACGTCCTCCGGTGCCGGCTTCGGCTCGCGCAGCGCCTGCTCGACCGCCGCCTCGACCTCGGCCTGGGCTTCCTCGTGCGTCCGGTCGATGGTTTTCTGATCGATAGCGCCGACCGCCAGTAGCTTCTGCTCGAATAGCTCAACACAGTCCGGCTCGTCCTTGACTCGCAGGGCGCCGCTCGACGACGAATGGCCATACAACCGACTGACTCGCGCCTCGATCATGTAAGGGCGCCGTCGCGTCCGCACATAATCCATCGCCCGCTTGATGGCGTGCCAGCTTGGGATAGGGTCGTTGCCGTCCACCACCTCGCCGGGGATGCCGAACGCCTTGCCGCGGTCGATGATCTGCTTTTCGCCGTGCTGGGTGCAGGCGGGCGTGGAGATTCCCCAGCCGTTGTTCATGATGATCATCAACACCGGCAATTCATTCCCCGGCCGGGTGCTCCAGATCATGCACGAGGCAAAGTCCCCTTCTGCCGTGCCGGCGTCGCCGCCGGTGACGATGGTGATGCCGTCACCGCCGTGCCGCTTCTGTACGATCGCTGTGCCGGGGGCCTTGACCCACTGGATGCCGATCACCGACGTGACCGGCACCACGTTCCATTCCTTGCGGCAGAAGTGGCCGGGGAAGTTCCGGCCGCGTGAGTTGGGATCGGTGGCGGTCATGGCCATCTGGCGGATGCCGTCAATCAGCGGCATGCCCAAGGCCACGAGCGTGGCACTGTTGCGGTAGTGGAGATGGAGGTAATCGTAATCGGGACCGCAGCCCTTCTTGACCTGAAGCCCCAAACAGGTGTTGAAAGCCTCTTCCCCCGGGCCGCCGATCCAGAAATACCCCTCCCCCGACTTGCTCATCTTGATCATCCGCTCTTCCATGGTGCGGGTCCGCACCATGATGCGGTAGATCTCCAGGCAGCGTCCGACCGGCAGCGATTCCCCGCCCGTGGCGACCTCCCGGACCGCTGTCACCAGCCCGTTGCCCTCCGGCGAGGGAATCAGCTCAACACCCCGCGGCGTCACTGGCTTGTTCACGATGGGCTGCCCTCCCCAACGACCTCTTCTGGTCCGGTTACCCGACGCCTTATCCTTTATTATTTTACGTCGGCATCCGAACCCGGCGTAGGCCAAACTGATTCCCCCCGCGCGGCGGAGGTGCCTGCCCGACGGAGTGGCCGAATTCGCCAGAATTCGAGTAACGTCCGGCCCGAACTTGGGCAAGTTTGGCTACGGCTTGCGGACGCTGAGGAGGAACGTCGGGTTGACCGCTTCGAAGCGGAGAGTCTCCAGCTGCTCGACACCGCGGGACACGTTGACCAGCAAGACCTGCACGCTGCCGGCCAGGGCCTTCAAACTGGAATAGGTAGCGCTGAGCTGCTCCAGGGTCGCCACGTTGGCCACCAACCGGCCGCCCGGCCGCAGCGCCGCGTAGGCCGCCTCCAGGAGCCGGCCCACCTCCTTGCCGGTACCGCCGACGAAGACGGCATCCGGCGGCGGCAGGCCGGCGAAGACCTCCGGGGCGATGCCGTGGATCGCTTTCAGGTTGCGGACGCCGAACATCTCCGCATTGGCCAGGATCAGGTGATAGTCGGCCGCGTCCTGCTCGATGGCGTAGACTAGGCCCGGCTCGCTTAGCCGCGCCGCCTCGATCGCCACCGAGCCGGAGCCGGCGCCAACGTCCCAGACCACGCTGGCCGGTTGGATGTCCAGCTGGGCCAACGCGATGGCCCGCACCTCGGCCTGGGTGATCAGCCCGCTCTTGGGCCGGCTCTGGGCGAAGACGTCGTCGGGATTGCCGAAGCGACGAAACCGGCCGGGTGCCGCTTGTTGGTCGGGCCGGCCCGGCTTGCGCTTCAGGATCATCACGTTGAGCGGGGCAAACTCCATCTCGGCGATCTCGGCCAGCTCCCCCTGGGTGACGCGCTCGTCGGGGCCGCCAAGGTTCTCGCAGACATAGGCGCGGAAGTAGTCCAGGCCGCGGGCCAATAGCTCCCGGGCGACCACCGGCGGGCTCTCCTCCTCGCTGGTGAACAGGCCGACCACTTCAGCAGTGCGGATGCGATCCAGGACGCTCTCCAGCGGATGCGTCGCCAGGTTGGTCAGGAAGGCTTCCTCCCAGCTTTCCTTGATGCGGGCAAAAGCCAGCTGCATGCTGCTGACGTGCGGCAGCACCTCGAAGCGGTCTTTGCCGAGCCGGTCGCACAAATAACGGGCGACCCCGTAAAACAACGGATCGCCGGTCGCCACCACCACCATGCGCTTCCGGCCCAGGTTGGCTTCCAGGGTGCGGATGACCTCCTGGAGGTCCGGCCCGATGCGAACGCGGGAGGCGCCCGATTCGGGCACGAGCTTCAGGGCGTGGTCGGAGCCGAGCAGTAATTCCGCCGATGCGATCAGGTCGCGGGCCCGGGCCGTCAGCCCGGCCAGGCCGTCGCTGCCGATACCGATGATGTAGACGCGAGGTTCAGGTGCGCTCACGGTTGGTCCTCCCCTGAGCCACGATCGCGGCGTCGGCTGCTGATTGTATCCCGGAGTTGTTTCCAGCGTAAGCCTTTGGGAAGATAGCGAGGAACAGGGATTGACCCCGGCGAAAGGAGTGGATTATGAAATCGCGCCTATCCCGCAGGAAGTGACTGAGCAGGAGATACTACCCTTGGGAGTAAAAAACAGCCCCAATGAGGTCCGTTTTTGTTAGAAATAAGTGGGACAACGACCGCAGTGATGGCCTCGATTCAACCCTTGGTCCTGATCCTTCATTTTTTTTGGCTCCTGCAACAGCTTCTCAAGAAGCTGCCAACGCGCGTGGTGGTCAAGGATGCCGCGGGTACAGTCCTGCACGAGGAGCGCTACACCTCCGACGTACTTGACCGCTGCATCGACCTCTGGGAGGATGCCGACGGCGCCGGGTCGCAGGCGCCGAGCCGGCGCTGGACGGTCTACGACGGCGACCCGACGCAGCACGGGAGGACTTCATTGGACGACTGGCAGGCTTGTCGGAGTTGGCAGGGGTGGTAGAATCAATCTCGAACCGCGGGTGTAGGTGCGGGTGTAAATGGTGGTGAGTCAATTGAGGAATTGGACGCAAGCCTAATAACCTGAACCCTTTGGCCCCGTCGTCTAGAGGCCCAGGACACGGCCCTTTCAAGGCCGCGACACGGGTTCGAATCCCGTCGGGGTCAGTCCCGAGATGCTTGTTTGGCTGGAGTTGGCTCAACAGTTGTAGGCTACAAGACGAGTCCGAATCCCTTTGGGGCCCTTTGACTCTATCGTATCACTTGTGTCATCCGCACCTCCGTGACGTCAAGTCATAGAAACTTCTAACCAACTGGCGAGCGGCCGGCGTCAGCCGGTCGGCAAAAATGATGGGTGAGCGGCCGGCGTCAGCCGGCCGGTAAGAATGATAGGTGAGCGGCCGGCGTCAGTCAGCCGGTAAGAATGATAGGTGAGCGGCCGGC
>DATLYH010000120.1:0-30737 GCA_035575035.1 Gemmataceae bacterium | reverse complement strand
CACTTGGAGCGGGGGCCGAGGGTCACCCGCACGGCGTCGGCCAGCGCGGTTGCTCCGTGCAGGATCTTCTCCCGCGCAGCTTCCCGGAAGAGCAGATGCTTGTTCGCCATGACCACCTCCTCGAACGGTATCAGTTGCTGCGTGTTGGCGTCTCGGTTCCTCCAGCGGCCAGCCGCTCGGGTGGAATGATCTCGGACTCACCGCTCTCTTCGTACCCTGGGTGTCCCTCGGTGATGTCGGGATCGATGCGAATGCCTTCCGGAACGATCCCGGTGATGTCCACGGAACCGGGAGAAACCCCTGGCTGATGCGGCAGCGCCGCTGGGGCGGCGGGTGCGGCAGTGTCCGCCTGCTCTTCCGTATCCTGTTGCTCTTCAGGCGTTGGTTTGCCTTGTTGCTCCGGTGTCATACTTCTGCCTCCTTCAGCCGGCCGGCTGGTGTCGATGAACGCTCTCTCTCGGGCGACCGGACGACACCGGCCGCCGGAAGCGATTAATCGATCCCTTGCCAGTTCTCTTCGTCCCGGTAGTAGTCGAGGAGGTACTCCAGCTCTCGGACCAGCGTGTTCTGCTTGTACTTCCGGCTCAGGTCTTCCAGGACAAAATCCTCACAAACCGCGGTGAGCCGATCGTGCAGCTTGCGGCGGTGGCCGTGCAGTTCGAGTCGCTTCTGGCGTAATTCCTGGTGTTTGGGAGGCGCCTCTCGGCGTCGCTGCTCCATCGGTCCATACTCCTCCGCACTCGTAGCGGCTAGATGATTCGTGGAGAACCTTCGCTTGCCGGCGCCTTTCCCCCTGGCAAGCGAAGGTCTCCCCTTGTCCTGCTTCTCCGTCCGGCGGGCAGTCGGCACCGTGCTACGGCGTGGCCGTGAGGTGGTTCTCGACTGTCGTGACGCCCGTTGTCAGTCGGCCTTGACGGCGATCTTCTTGGCCTTGCCCTCGGCGGTCTTGGGCAGGGTAATCGTGAGCACGCCGTTGTGGTACCTGGCATCGGCCTTGTCCTTGTCGATACCCACGGGTAGGGCCACCGATTCGTAGCATTCCTGCGCCCGGTACTCCTTGACTTGTCCCTTCTCGTCCTTGGTCTCGACCTTCTTCGACGCGCTCAGGACTAGCCGGCCGTCCTCCACGCGCACGTCGAAGTCGCCGGCTTCAAAGCCCGGCGCCTCGGCACGGACGATGATGCTGTCGTCCTGGTCCTCGACCTCCAGGCCCCAGCGCCAGCCCTCACCGCCCCACCCCGCCAGGGCCGAGAACTCGCGGGCCATACGGTCGAACAGCCGGTCGAACTCGTCGCGCATCCGGCTCAGGGAGAACGGGAAGTCTCCGAACGGGATCAGCTCGCCGCCTTTCGCCGGCTCGGTCCTCCTCTTCCTCCACGGAATCAGGCTTCTCATGGTGCGACACTCCTTTCAGCGGTTCTTGCATGCCAGCCGCGGCCAACCAGGCCGGCCCTGCCGAACATTCGGCAAAGGCTGCGGCTTCCGTCATCCCCCCAAACAAACGCTGTGCCGTGTCTCAGCACCGGATCGCTCCAATTCAATGAGCAGCCTCAATCGCTGTGAGGAAAAAGACTTGTGACCTGTACTCCGCTTCGGGCCTCCTGATCCAGGCCGCCGGCACCACGCAACGAGTCGCGTCTAACGCCGGGGCTGCTGTGCGGCCTCGCACACCGTGGGACAGATGGATGCGCCGACCACTGCGGTCTATCACACGGCCTTCTGCCCCCGTGTGACTTCAGGGGCGTTTGCCCGGGTGCTTGGGCAGCGGCAGATGATAGATGCCGGCCAGAGGCGACCTAGTGGGCATGTCCTCCCACCGGAGTGCGTAGACCGTGTTGCCGTGGCGCAGCGTGTGGATCGCCGCGAGGTTCGACAAGTCCTCGTCGCCGGGTTGCGGCTGCTCGTGCAACGTCACTTCGTTCCGGCCCGGGTCCAGAATGCCCCACAGATGCTTTCCCAGCGCCACAAAGAGGATCTCGAACTCGCCGCGATACGCCGCCGGGATGATCTCGCTCACGTCCGCAGTGGCCTTTCCCGTCGCGATGGCCTGGTGATAGAGGGCGATGGCTTGCCGGACGTCCTCCTGGAATTGAGGCCCCACGACGACCCAGGCCCGGTCGTGCAGCTCCTTCTCACTGAGTCGGTCCGGGTTGCCCTCGATTCCTTCGGCCAGCAAGTGGGGGTAAGTGCTGGCCTCCCGGTAAATCGGCTGAAGGTAATCCACCGCCGCCAGCACCAGCGGCGCCCGCTCCTCGCGGAGTACTTCATGCAGGCCGCGGTCGATCCGCTGGAAGTAGCGCAGCAGGTCGTCCTTCTCGTCGTCGATGCCGACGCCGTGGCCCTCGAAGATAGCGCCCCAGGAGCCGCCGGACGTGGGCCGGGTGTGAAACGTCAGGACCTCATCCCGGTCGTGGGTCCGCAGCGCCTCGGCGAGGTTCCGGGGCACGCCTTTCAGATCGACCGGACTGACGGTGAAGCGCGTCCCCTGGAACAGCCGGACGCTGTTCTGGCTGACCGCGAGGACATAGAAACGGCCGTCGCCGTGCAGCAGGGGCAGCAGGGGCGCCACCTGGAACAGTCTGCCCACCTCGAGCTCTTCCTGGAAGCTCCAGGGCAGCCGATAAATCCTCTGAAAGTCGGGGGCGAGGAAGACGGCCAGCCCATCACACTGGTTGGGCCAGAACGAGACATCCTCCAGCAGCGAGTGGAGGGGGACCAGAAACTCCCTGGCCTCGGGCGTCCGCAAGCCCTGCTTGACCAGCCGCTCTTCGGCTTGCCCCAGCAGTTTGCGAAAGCGGATCGGGTCTTCCTCGGCCCCGCCGCGGTGGGCGGGCATGTACAGCGAAACGCACGGCCGCTCGTGCTCCGCCAGAAGTGCTCGCAGGTCAGCCCGCGTGAACAGGTCCATGATGTTTGCTCCATTCATAAGTGATGATGTCGGCCGACCAACCGCACGGTGCTGGCCTGGGGGCCTTTCCGTCCTTCCTCCTCGACGAAGGCCACCTCGGTCCCGATCTGGAGCCGGTCAAAGGCATCGTGCAGAACGCTGTGGCGGTGGAAATAGATCTCCCGGCCGTCGGGCGTCTCGATGAAGCCGTAGCCCTGGTGGGGGAATAGCTGGCTGACCCGGCCATGCGGCGGAATCGCGTGGTGCTTCACGTCTCCCCGACGGCGGCGCACGTAGTCTTCGATCTCTCGCCGGGCCTCGTCGAACGCATCGCGCAGGGCGACCTCCAGGTGCTTGAACTCCTCATGCCACGCCGCCTCTCGGCTGATCGCGATCTCCTTCCCGGGAAGGGTCAGATCGATGCGGACGTCGTAGGGGTTGCCTCGCTTATGGTGCTTGGCAAGCGGCTGGATCACCACTCGACAACTCATGATATCGCTGGCGAATTTGTCCAGCCGCGCTGCCTTCTCCCGGACGAGGGCTTCGATCGCCTCGGAATGCTCCATGTGCCGGAAGGACACTTGCAGGGGAAGCTGCATGGCACGAACTCCTTCAGCAACAATCGTGATGGAAAAATACTCAAACTTCCGCGGATGTCTCTTGTGCTTCGCCGGCTTCTTCGAGGAAGCGTTTGAGCACGGCGGCCCCGCTGTGCTCGGGGTTGTGGGCGGCGTGGACCAGGGTCAGGGTGCCTTCGCTCATTTTCTTGCGCAGCAGCTTGATCGATTTGTGCTTGTCCTGTAACTCACGCCAGTAGCACCTCTGGAATTCTTCCCAGCGCTCGGGATCGGGGTTCTCGCCGAACTGCACGTGCATCTCCTCGCTGGGAGCAACCTCCTTTAGCCAGAGGTCGATCTTGGCGTGCTTTTCGTCGAGGTTTCGCGGCCAGAAGCGCTCGACCAGAACGCGGTAACCATCCTCAGGAGCAGGCTTCTCATAGGCACGCTTCAACTGGATCATGGCGGCCATTCCCTCCTGGGCTGAAACTGCTCGGTTTACCCCTTCATGCAGACAAGAGGCTTGAGCTTTGCCACCTTGCGGGACGCGAAGGGCTCCCAGCGCTTGGCGATCATGTCACCGTGCCCTCACCGTGGCCGCCGCTTCCGGTTGCGGCGTGGCTGCTTCTTTCGTTTGTGGAGCGGCCGCATACTTGCGCAGCAACTCCACAACTTCCTCATCCTCGATCTGCCGGAAATCCTCGTAGAATTGGCCGACGGCCCAGAACAGCTCCGGCGTGAGCAGACAGACCACGTCGTCGCACCAGCGCCGGACCTCCGCCAGCCGATCCGGGGAGGCGACCGGCACCGCCACGATCAACTCGCGCGGCTTTTGCGCCTTGACCGCCTGCAGGGCGGCGATCATCGTCGAACCGGTGGCGATGCCGTCGTCGGTCACGATCACCGAGCGACCTTCGACGCGTGCCTGCGGCCGGGCGGTGCGGAAGAGCTTCCGGCGCCGTGCGATCTCGGCCAGCTGGTGGCGGCGCTCCTCCGCCAGGTAGTCTTCCAGCATGTCGAGGAACCCCTCGGCGTGGTGATTGAGATAGACTTGCCCGTCCTCGGCGATCGCTCCGATCGCCAGCTCGGGCTGCCCGGGCGCCCGCAGCTTGCGCGACAGGACCACGTCGAGTTCCGCGCCTAGTTCCCGCGCCAGCACGGCCCCGATGACCACCCCGCCGCGGGGGATCGCTAGCACCAGCGGCTCGTGCAGCGCCCGTCCCTTCAGCTTCGCCGCCAGCTGGCGGGCGGCATCCTCTCGGTCATGAAACATGGTCACCTCCCTCCCCGACCGTGCTCATGGATCCCAGGCGATAGTCCAGGCCGATGGCCTCCACCACCTGAATGACCCCGGCGATGTCCTTGCTCAGCTGCCTGTCTGCATCGGGTAGATGCTGAACTGCACAAGCATGGTCGGGCTCCTTTTCGTGTCATCATCCGCGTGGTTGATTCACGTCAGAGCGGGAGCAAAGGACGTGCCGGCCTGTCTTCCCCCTCGAACTGGAGAGCCGGTTTCACAACCCATTCAAGCGTCACATGAAATGTTCACAGGACCCCGGTTTTCCCGGGGTTCGGTAGCTGCCGGGCCAACGGCTCGGGGGTTGTGAAACCAGTTCTACCCCGCCGGCCTTGGAGATGGGTCTGCTGTCCCTCGCAGCTGTGACAAGAGGATACATGGTGTGCGAAATCGCCACCGGGTCTTACCAGGCCAAGGGCGAAAGGACTGCCGAGGTCGCCTTGGCGGTGGACGACGCCTTTCAAGGCAAGGGACTAGGCACGCTCCTGCTGGAGCGGCTCGCGCTCCTGGCCGTGCGGCACGGCTTCACGCACTTCTGGGCGGTCACCCAGGCCGACAGCCAGGCAATACGAGAAGTCCTCCGGGAGCCGGGTTTCGCGTTCGAGGAAAAGCCCGAGCGCGGCGAGGTCGAGGTGGACCTGTCGATCGTGCCCGACGAGACCACCCTGGCCTGCCTGGAGACGCGGCATCGGGTTGCGACCGTAGCCTCCCTGCACCGCTTCTTCCGCCCGAAATCCGTGGCGGTCGTCGGCGCCTCCCGCGACCCGGCGCGCATCGGCAATCGGTGCCTGGATGCTCTGATCAAAGGAGGGTTCCCGGGCCCCGTCTATCCGGTGAACCCGAAGGCCACCGAAGTCCGGGGCTTGCGCGCGTACCCGTCCGTCCGGGAGCTACCTGAGCCCGCAGACCTGGCCGTGATCGCAGTGCCCCGCGACGCTGTCCTGGGCGTGGTGGACGATTGCGCCGCGCGGGGCGTGTGCGCCCTGGTCGTCGTCACGGCGGGGTTTGCAGAAGTCGGATCCGAGGGGAGGCAGCTGCAACAGCGTCTGGTGGAAAAAATCCGCGGTTACGGCATGCGCCTCGTCGGCCCCAACTGCCTGGGGCTGCTCTCGACCGAGCCGCAAGCCCGTCTCAACGCCACGTTCGTGCCGTTGTCGCCGCCCCACGGGCGTGTGGCCATGTCGTCCGACGGCGGGGCCCTCGGTCTGGCGGTTCAGTCGGCCGCACGCACCGTTTCGTCCATGACCGCGCGTGCCCTCACCTCCTCAGGATGGTCTTCGGCCGAGCAGCGATGCACTTCGACCGTCACGTGGACCAAGCCCAGGCCCGGGGGGATCAGCTTCTTATAATAGTCAGGCGGCTTCGGGTCGTGAGTGACCACGGAAACGATCGCGGCATAGATGCCCGGGCCGACAGACCACAGATGCAGGTCGGCGACGCGGTTGTCGGCGTCCTCCTCAATGCTGTTCTTAATCGCCTGCCGGAGTGGCTCGGGCCCCTGCCGGTCAAGGAGCACCGCGCTGGTCAGGCGCAGAAGTCCCCACGCCCACCGCGCCACCAGAACCGCCCCGACGAGGCCCATCAGCGGGTCCATCCAGATCAGCCCCCAATACTTGCCCGCCCCTAGGGCGAAGATGGCCAGCAGCGAAGTGAGCGTATCGGCCAGCACATGGAGATAAGCAGCCCGCAGGTTGTGATCGTGGTCGTGATGGGCATGACCCACGTTGGGATCGCCTTTCTCAGTGAAATGTTCGCGGTGGCGCCTGTGCCCCAGGATGACCACCGACAGGCCGTTGACGAGCAGGCCCAGGACGGCCACCAGGATCGCCTGGTCGAAGACGATAGCCACGGGATAGACAAATCGTTCCAGGCTTTCGCTGGCCATCAGCAGGGCAAACACGGCCAGGAGGACCGCTCCCGTGAAGCCGCCGAGGGCGTTAACCTTCCCGGTGCCGAAGCTGAACCGGTCATCGCGGGCGTGCCGACGGGCGTAAATGTAGGCGAACGCGGCGATCCCCAGAGCGGCTGCGTGCGAGGCCATGTGCAAGCCGTCCGCCAGCAGGGCCATGGAACCGAAGACGATCCCCGCCACGATCTCGACGACCATCATGGTCCCCGTCAGGGCGAGGACTAGGATCGTCCTCGCCTCGCCGGGGCGTTTCTGGTCCTGGGCAAAGGCGTGGTCATGCTGCCAGAGGTGAAGGTTGCGGTTGTGCATGCTTGTCTCGCTCCCCTGCCCTTCTTCGTCCAACGTCCCGACTTCATTCTATCCTCCCCACAGGGGAGATCGTGTCACCTGAATATTGTCTCGCCAGTAAAGCCGCGATTCCGACGGCCGTTCGCCTGAATGGCCGCAGTTCGCTGTTCTGATGGGGAGCGCTGAGATCATCTCTGCTCGGGTTCCGCGCTTTCCCCACAGAGGTAACGCACCGTCCGAGCCAGCAGCGGGGCGATGGGGACGACCTCCAACCCCTGGCCAGGGGAGACGGGAACGCTGTCCGTGGTCAGCACCTTGTCGAATCTCGCGGCGGCGAGCCGGTCCGCAGCGCCGGGAGCCATCACCGCATGGGTGAAGATCGCATACACCTCCCGCGCACCGGCTTGCCGGAGAGCGTCGGCGGCGCCGACCAGCGTGCGGCCCGTGCTGGCCAGGTCATCGACGACGAGGCATGCGCAATCCTTGACCTCGCCCAAGACCTGCACCGCAGTTGCCGCATCGGGCCGGGGCCGCTCCTTGGCGATCACCGCAAGGCGCGTGCCCAGCACGAGGGCGTAGCGCTGCGCCCGTTTCAGGCCCCCGGCGTCCGGCGCTACGATAATCAGGTTCGGAATGCCCCATCTCTTGATCTGCGGCAGGAACACCTCCTCGGCATGGAGGAGGGTCGCCGGCATGGGCAGGGCGCTCTCCAGGGCAGGAGCGTGCAGGTCGAGGGTGACCAGATGGTCCAGTCCCACGGCGCCCAGCAGGCGACCGGCCACCTGGGCCGAGCGCGGATCGCCCGGCCGGCCACGCTGCTCTTGCCGGGCATAGCCGAGGTACGGCACAATGCCGATGACACGGTCGGCGCCGGCCGCGCGGACGGCATCCGCGAGCAGGGCCAGCACCATCAGGTGCTCATTGACCGGGGGGCAGGTCGGCTGCACGAGAAAGACCGCCGCGCCACGCACGTCCGCGGCAACATGCACGCGCGTTTCGCCGTCCGCGAAGGCCCCTACCTCTGCGGTCGCGAGCGGCACCGCCAACTCCCGGGCCAACTCCACCGCCAGGGCCGGGTGGGCGTTGCCCGCGATGAGCTTCAGGGGAGATCGGCGAAGCGGTGACATCGTTTCCTCCCTTCATCGCCCAGCCGCACGGCCTAATCCTCGGCGCTGATGTCGAGGTTGAAGGCATCGAAGACGAGGTCGTTCTCGCGGGCCTCATGTTGCCGGACGTGCTCGACCCACCTCCGGACTTTTTCCCGAAACGCCGCACCCAAGCGGCTCACCGCCGCGGCCTCTCTGATGAGTGCCTTCAGGGATTGCTCCAGCGCGCGGTGCTCCTGGGCGAGTTGCTCGATCGCCCGTTCCAGGCGCGGCTCCCGCTTCCTGACGGCGTCCAGGTAGCCGTTCTGTTCCTCGAAACGAAAGTGTTCCGTGATGTGCCCGTGCGTCGCCTCCAGCCGGCGACGCAGCTCGGCCAGCACCTCCCCGGAGGCGGGATACGCCGCTTCCTCCAGCTTGCGCAGGTCTTCCAGGAGTGCCGCGTGGGCTCGTTCAAGGGACTCGGCAACAGAGGCTTTGTTGTTCGCCATAACACATCCAGTGGGTGCATTCCCGATTAGCTGAACCTCAAGGCCACAACGAGCGGAGTTCCGTCGGCAGGCTTTGCTTGACGTTTTCAATCTCCCCTGCGGTCACGTGCTTCGCCAGGACCTGGAAGACCGCCCGTGTGACTTGCTCGGGATCGACGTCCGGGTCGTCCCGGAAGGCGTCCGCGATGTGGGCGAGGAATTCCTCCTTGTGACGCTCTTTGACGGGCTTGCCATGAGGGTGCCAGCCCTCGTAATAAAAGCCACGCACCAGCATGGGCAGCTGGGCGGCCAGGGCGGCGGCCTGCTCCACGCTCAGTCGGTCGCGCAGGGCGTGCAAGACGGCCCGCAGCGCGTGGTAGGCACGGTGGCTCTCCCGCCATCCCAGCCGCTCCAGGATGTCGTTGAGCCAGATGTTGGTCGTCTGGATGGTACTGTCAAACGGCTTCAGACCGGTTTGGCTCATCGTCCTCCTCCTTTCGGTCACCCGAGGAGCACCGTTGCCAGCAGCCCCGTAGCAGCAGCGACAACTCCGCCATCTCCTCGTCAAACCAGAAGACCCCGGCATCTGCCGGACCTTCGGAACGATGCTGGTTCGTCGTGCCCATCCGTCACCCTCCACGGGCGTTGGTAGTGGCAAGGGATCAAGCGAATGGCGTTGATCACTTCCGCAGCTCGTTCGCGTGATCGCTTGAGTCCCCCCCGCTGAACTCACCCACGTCCGTGATCACGGCCAGGATGTCTGTCGCGGACACGGTACCAACTGGCCGTTCCTGTTCCTCGGTCACCACCAGGCAGTCGATACGGGCGTTGATCATTTTCCGGATCAGATCAGGCAAAGGCGTCTGAGGCCTCACGGTGACGCCATCGGTCGTCATGTAACGGGGTACCGTGCCGAAGGGCGAGTCTTCGGTCCTCGACCGCATGCAGAGCTCTGTGTGTCGGCCGCCCGTGGTAGGCTGCACCGCCTGGAAGGGGCAACTGCCGTCGGCCAACGTGCAAATCACCGCTTCCTCACCGGTGAGTAGGCGCCCTCGGACCTGATAGGGACAGCTGAGAACTGGACCGATAACCGTCTCGGGGCAGCCCATCTCGATCCAGCGGTGGATGTCGGTCGGGAACAGCATCCCGACGCACCGCCCCTGCTCATCCACCACCGGCGCCCCGTTGATTTTGGCCTGGCGGAGAACGCGAGCCGCCTCCCGCACCAACATTTGCCGCGGGATCACGACCGGAGGACGGTTCATCACGTCCTTTGCCGTCAGGGCGTGAACGGGTGAGTGAGTTGGGTCCATGATGTATCTCACGTGGCCGGCGCAGCGTATCTCCGTCCTTCACGGAAACGCGCCTGGCCTTGCCCTCCAGCTCAGACCACCTCAATCTCGTTGGCCACGATCGGGAGCCTGATCGCCTCCATGACCACGTGCTGGGCCAGCTGCTTCGTGTAATATGTGTGGGCCTGCCCGCGCAGGATCACGCCCCCCTCGGTAACCACCACACGGAAGTCACGGAGCTGTCCGCCCAGCCGGCACTGGACATGGATCTCCAACTCCGCTACCCCTTCACCGGTGGTCAGATCGAAGCCCTGATCGGGAACCTGACCCTTCATGCCGCACCTCGGGAACTGCTCTCGGTCCCCACGCACGCCCTTACCTCTCCTCCGACACTGCCGTCTCCGCCGTGGCCGGGGGGGCTTCTTCGCCAGGCGACGGCTGGCGCTGCGGAGTCTTCACCGTCAGCACGGGACAGGGGGCCTTGCGCACGACCTGCTCGGCCACGCTGCCCATCAAGAGCCGACCCAGCCCGGTCCGCCCGTGGGTTCCCATGACGATCAGGTCACACTTGGTTTCCTCGGCCAGCCGCAGGATCTCCGTGACAGCGTCCCCCTCGACCAGGCGGTGTTCTACCGGGACCTTGGGGTCCGGGGAAACCACTTGCTGGAGTTGCCCCCGCAACCGCTCCTGGTAGTCCTCGGGCGCCGGCGGCAGCACTCCTTCGCCGTAAACAACCACCGGCGGCGCCGCGACGTGCAGCACCATGAGCCGGGCGCCGTAGTCCCGGGCCAGCGCGCAGGCCAGCCGAAAAGCGTAGCCCGAGTATTCCGAGAAGTCGGTCGGGTGGAGAATGGTCCGGATGGGTAGCATGGCATACTCCTGTGTTTCGGCGTGAGGGCCCCTCCTGGTCACGGCGGGTACTCCAGGGCCCTGCGCGGAGTCGCGCCGGGAACACCCGCGCAGGGTGTCTCTCCCCATAGGTCGCCCCCTCTCTGCCGGTTGGAGGGCGCTTCCATTCAAGCAACGTCCGTGCCGGAGAAACGAGGTGGACACGCAGGAGCGGAAAACCGCAGAAAACACGGGGATTCCCTAGCGCTTGGTTGCTGCCAACGTCTCCTGGGGCATGGAAAGGTCGATCAACGGCTGCCGTGCACGAAAGGGACAGTGTGCGAATCGGCACATTGCGTGCGTTTCGGGACACACCAACAATGAACCGGATGGGCGAGCGTGGGTGCATGTTCTTCAATGCCGCACGCGATCAGTGGAGACGGCAGCAGGTTCGTGACGGGTCATTCGCCGCATTTTCTCTTCGATGCGGGCCTGGAACTTGTTGGCAGCATGCCTGGCTATCGTGCCGACCTTCCACCTGATAGGTAGTCCGTCTGTATCCATTTGTCACGCCCTGTGCCATTCTGCACAGCGAGCCTCCGCATCTGGGGCCGTTCGCCCGCCCGCGAGTCGGCTTTTCGGAGCCGTCATGCCCCTTTGGCGCCGATTCAGTGGCATCGACCGCTTCTGGCACTGCACTTGCGACTACGCCAGGCACTAGACCGCCTTGTTACAAATAGGGGACAGGCCATGACGACTCCCCGGTTCATTCGCTGGTTTCGAGACGTGGGCATCGCCGACGTCGGACTCGTCGGGGGCAAGAACGCCTCGCTCGGGGAGATGTACCGCGAGCTGACACCGAAAGGCATCCGTGTCCCCAATGGCTTTGCCGTCACGGCGGAAGCGTACTGGTACTTTCTGCGCGCCGGCGAGCTGGGCGGATTGGCCGACCACCTCCGCGAGATCCTGGCGGACCTCGATACGCGCAACCTGACGGACCTGGCGGAGACGGGCCGGCGCGCGCGGGAGGCGGTCCTCGCCACGCCGCTTCCCGAAGACTTGCAGCAAGAGATCATCGAGGCCTACGCCGAATTGTGCCGCGAGTACGGCCCGGAGACCGACACTGCCGTGCGCTCCAGTGCCACCGCCGAGGACCTGCCCACGGCTAGCTTCGCCGGTCAGCAAGAGTCGTTCCTCAACATCCGCGGTGAGCGGGCCCTGCTCGAAGCTGTCCGGGCGTGCTTTGCCTCGCTGTTCACCGACCGGGCCATCTCCTACCGCGTGGACCGGGGCTTCGATCATTTCGCCGTGGCGTTGTCGGTCGGCGTCCAGAAAATGGTCCGCTCCGACCTCGGTGCGGCGGGGGTGCTCTTCACGCTCGACACCGAGAGCGGCTTCCCCGACGTGGTGCTGATCAACAGCTCCTACGGGCTGGGCGAAAGCGTGGTCAAGGGACGGGTCGATCCCGACGAGTTCCTGGTCTTCAAGCCGACGCTCAAGCAGGGCTACCGGCCGATCCTCCGACGGGCGCTGGGGGCCAAGCAGGAGAAGCTGGTCTACGCCACCCGCGGCGGCCGCAGCACGCGCGTCGTCCCCGTGCCGGAGGAGGACCGCGACCGGTTCAGTCTGTCCGACGACGACGTCCTGACACTGGCCTGGTGGGGCTGCCTGATCGAGGATCACTACTCGGCGAAGGCGGGGCGGCCCATGCCGATGGACGTCGAGTGGGCCCGGGACGGCCTGACCGGGGAGCTGTTCGTCTTGCAGGCCCGCCCGGAAACCGTCCACGCCTCAGCCCGAAAGGCGACCACGCTGGAGGTGTACGAACTCCAGGGGTCCGGGCCGGTACTGCTTCGCGGCCGCAGCGTCGGCCAGAAGATCGGGGCCGGTCCGGTCCGGGTCGTCAAGAACGTGGAGGAGCTGAAGGGGTTCCAACCGGGCGAGGTGCTGGTGGCCGACATGACCGACCCCGATTGGGAGCCGACCATGAAGATGGCCGCCGCCATCGTCACGAACCGCGGCGGCCGCACCTGTCACGCCGCCATCGTCAGCCGCGAGATCGGTGTGCCCTGCGTGGTCGGCACGGAGAAGGCCACAGCCGTGCTGCGGACAGGCCAGGAGGTGACGGTTTCCTGCGCCCAGGGCGAAGTTGGGCTGGTGTACGACGGCAAGCTCGCCTTCACCCGGAAGACGATCGACCTGAGCAGCCTGGAGCGACCGCGGACGCGCGTCCTGGTCAACATCGGCGACCCGGAGCAGGCATTCCGGCTGGCCTTCCTGCCCAACGACGGCGTCGGCCTGGCCCGGATCGAGTTCATCATCTCCAGCGCCATCCAGGTCCACCCGTTGGCCCTGACTCGCTTCGACTCTCTTCCCGAAGGGCCAGCCAGGGAGAAGATCGTCCACCTGACCCGGCATTACCCGAACAAGTCCGACTACTTTGTGGACCGGCTGGCCGAGGGGGTCGGACAGATCGCCGCCGCCTTCTACCCCAAGGAGGTGATCGTCCGGCTGTCCGACTTCAAGACCAACGAGTACGCCCGCCTGCTGGGCGGGGAACCGTTCGAGCCGAAGGAAGAGAACCCGATGATCGGCTTCCGCGGGGCGTCGCGCTACTACGACGAGCGCTACCGCGAGGGGTTCCTCCTGGAGTGCCGGGCGATGAAGAAAGTCCGCGCCGAGATGGGGCTGACCAACGTGAAGCTGATGGTTCCCTTCTGCCGCACCGTGGAAGAAGGAAGGAAAGTGCTTCAGGTGATGGAAGAGGCCGGCCTGCGGCGCGGCGAGAACGGGCTGGAGGTGTACGTCATGTGCGAGATCCCGGCCAACGTGATCCTGACGGAGCAGTTTGCCGAGGTCTTCGATGGCTTCTCGATCGGCTCCAACGACCTGACCCAGTTGACGCTGGGTCTGGACCGCGACTCGGAGATCGTCGCCCACCTGTTCGACGAGCGGAACCCGGCCGTGACGCGCCTGATCGAGGACGTCATCCGGCGGGCCAAGGCCTGCGGCCGTAAGATCGGCATTTGCGGCCAGGCGCCCAGCGACTACCCGGAGTTCGCCCGCTTCCTGGTCCGCTGCGGCATCGACAGCATCTCGCTCAACCCGGACACCGTGTTGCGGACTGCCGAAGACATCGGGAAAGCGGAGCGCGAGTCGGAACGCTCCTCCGCCCCGCCGCAGCCCGCGGTGGCGTAGGAATGGTTCCATCTGAGAGGACACCATGATCCATCTGAAAACCATTCTGCACCCGACGGACTTCTCCCAGGCCTCCGGCTACGCCCTGGAGATGGCCTGCGCGCTGGCCCGGGACCAGGCGGCGCGTGTCATCCTTCTGCACGTGGTGCCGCGGCCGGTCCCGATCGGCCGCGATCCCCTCGTGCCCGCCTTCAAGGAGGCCCACACGGTGGAGGACCTGGAGACCTACCGCCAGGAAGTGAAGGCGAGGCTGGAGAGGCTGCGTGGCGAAGCGCCTTACGCCCGGGTGGAGGTCTTGCTGAAGGAAGGGGACGTGGCCGGCGTGATTGCCCGCACGGCCGAGGAAACCGCTAGCGATCTGATCGTCATGGGCAGCCACGGCAGGTCCCGCATGTATCAGCTCATGATGGGCAGCGTGGCCGCCGAGGTGACGCGGCACGCGCCGTGCCCGGTCGTGACCGTTCGAGTCCCCGCTCCCGCCAAGGCCGAAGGGTGAACCAAGGGGGGGACCCCTGTGGGTTCATCCTCCTTCCTCAACGAGGGATGTTTCGATGCCTGTGGAGCCGATTGTCAAAACACCCCGCGACTTCAAGGTCACGCCCAACCTGCCCGCCTACGACCAGTTCCGGGCCACCTTCTCCTGGGACCGGGCGCGGCGTGACCTGGATGGACTGCCCGACGGGAAAGGGCTGAACATCGCCCACGAGGCCGTGGACCGCCACGCCGCCGGACCGCGCGGCGACCACGTCGCCATCCGCTGGATCAGCAAGGCTGGCGTCACCCAGGACTTCACCTACGCCCAGCTCCGGGACCTCAGCAACCGTTTCGCCAACGTCCTGGTGCGGCTGGGCGTGAGGAAGACGGACCGGGTCTTCGTCCTGACTGGGCGCATCCCTGAGTTGTACGTCACCGCTCTAGGCACCCTGAAGAACCGTAGCATCTTCTGCCCGCTCTTCTCCGCCTTCAGCCCCGAGCCCGTGCGAGCCCGGCTGGCGATCGGCCAGGCCCAGGTGCTGGTCACCACGGAGGCGCTTTACCAGCGCAAGGTGGCCGCGAGCCGTGCCGAGTTGCCGTTCTTACGGCACGTCCTCCTGATCGGGGAGGACGGCCGGCCGACCCACGTGCCCGGCACCAGGGACTATCGCCAGCTCATGCAGGAAGCCAGCGACCGTTTCACAATCGAGCCGACCAACCCCGAAGACTTCGCCCTCTTACACTTCACCAGTGGGACGACCGGCACGCCCAAGGGGGCGGTCCACGTCCACGAGGCCGTTGTGGCCCATCACGCCACCGGCAAGCTCGCCCTCGACCTGCACCCGGACGACATCTTCTGGTGTACCGCCGACCCGGGCTGGGTGACCGGTACCTCCTACGGCATCATCGCCCCGTTGACCAACGGCGTGACCAGCATCATCGACGAGGGCGACTTCGACGCCGAGCGCTGGTACGCCATCCTGCAGGCGCAGAAGGTCACCGTCTGGTACACGGCCCCCACGGCCATCCGCATGCTGATGAAGGCCGGGGCGGAGTTGGCTCGCAAGTACGACCTGCGCTCGCTGCGCTTCCTCGCCAGCGTCGGCGAGCCGCTCACCCCGGAGGCGGTGGTCTGGGGCCAGGAGGCGCTCGGCCTGCCGTTCCACGACAACTGGTGGCAGACGGAGACGGGCGGAATCATGATCGCCAACTACGCCGCCCTGGACATCCGGCCCGGCTCGATGGGCAAGCCGCTGCCCGGGATCGAGGCGGCCATCGTGAACAAGAAGGAAGACGGCGGCGTGGAGGTGATTGAGCAGCCTGGTGTCCAGGGGGAGCTGGCGCTGCGACGGGGCTGGCCGTCCATGTTTCGCGGCTTCTGGGGCGAGCCGGGGCGCTACCTCACCTGCTTCGCGGACGGCTGGTATCTGACCGGCGACCTGGCGCGCCGGGACGCGGACGGCTACTTCTGGTTTGTCGGTCGCAAGGACGACATGATCAAGAGCTCCGGCCACCTGATCGGCCCCTTCGAGGTGGAGAGCGTGCTGATGGAGCACCCGGCGGTGGCCGAGGCGGGGGTCATCGGCAAGCCTGACCCGGTGGCCCTGGAGGTAGTCAAGGCGTTCGTTTCGCTCAAGGCCGGCCATGAGCCAAGTGAGGACCTTCGCCGCGAACTGCTGGCCCACGCCTGCAAGCGACTCGGCGCCGTCGTGGCCCCGAAGGAGATCAACTTCCTTCCCAGCCTGCCGAAGAACCGGGCCGGCATGATCATGCGCCGGCTGCTCAAAGCGCGTGAGCTGGGACTGCCCGAAGGGGACACTTCGACGCTGGAGGGGAGTAGCACGTGAATCCCCAGGTAGCGACACAACCAGGAGCGCCCGCTCTCGCGGCGCGCGAGCCGCACGGGGGAGCAGGAGGACAGCGGCCGCCCCTCCGGCCCGACATGACCGTCCGTCAGGTGGCCGCCGACTATCCAGCCTGTCAGGACGTCTTCCTTCGGTACGGTGAGCCGGCGGACCGTCCCACGAAATTCGGTCACCTCGAGCCGCTCGAGCACTTCGCCCGTCGACAGGGGGTGTCCCTGGAGCAGCTGCTCGGGGAGCTGGCTGCTGCCGCCGGGGTTGGCGTCGATCGCGACGCCCTTTCCGCCCAGCACGTGCACCGCCCATTCGTGGTCGCGGCGCTGGTCATCACCCTCACTCTGGGTGCCGGCTGGGGGGCATGGCTACTCTTCGAGATCGGCTGGGAGGGTAGCTTCGAGGCGGTGCAGCCCGCGGACGTCGTGGCTCACGGCGAGACGCAGTTGTGGGGTTTCCTCGCTCTTTTCGTCATGGGGATCGCCCTACGCTACCTGCCCATGACGACTTCCCGCCCACGCCCGGGGCGCGTCCCACGTGTCCTCCTCTTGTCCGCCATGCTTCTCGGGGTTTTCGGGGGCTTTGCCTGGGCGGTGGCTCCGGCGTGGTGGAGCTGGCTGGGACCTCTCAGCGGCGCTGCCCTGGTGCTGGCTGCGCTGGGGTTCCTGGCCGTAGTGCTCCAGCAGGTAGCCGGCAAGTGGACGGCGAGCTGGGCGCGGTTTGTGCTCGCCTCCGCGGCTTGGCTGTTTGCCTGGGCCGCCGTGACGGTGGGTCTGCGCGCCTCGTCGGCTGCCTCTGGTCCCGGTATCTACAGCGATGCCACCCGCCAGGCGCTCATGGTGCTGGCCCTCTTCGGGTTTGCCCTGAACGCCATCTATGGCTTCGGGCAGAAGCTCCTGTCCGGGTTTCTCGGCATCCGTACTCCCCGGCGCGGCCTCGTCGAGGCCGCCTTCTGGCTACACAACTTCGGTGTCCCAGCCTTGCTCCTGGCCGGCGGGGTAGGGTCTGTCCTGCCGGCATGGCCAGGCTCGCTGGCCTTGGCGATGGCGGCCGTGCTCTATGCGCTGGGGATGCGCGGCTTCGTGCGGGTGCGGCACGTGCCGGCCAGGCCGGAATTGGGAGAGCGGTTCCTCGATCGTTACGTCCAGCTCGCCTTCTTCTGGCTGCTGGCCGGGCTGGCCCTGCTGCTCTTCGGAGACCTCTATGCCGTCCTGAGGGGAACGCGCCTGCCCCACGCCTACGCCGGTGCGGCGCGGCATGCGTTGACGGTGGGGTTCATGACCACACTCATCCTGGGAGTGGGACAGCGGCTGCTGCCAATCCTGGGCCACACCCTGCACCCCCGTCCCCGGCTGGTCGGTCCGATCTTCGCTCTCATCGCTACCGGCAACCTGCTACGCGTCCTCAGCGAACTGGCGACTCCTCTGTTCCCCGTGGCGTACGTCGTCATGCCGTTCTCGGCCGTGCTAGAGCTGGCGGCGCTGGCTCTGTTCACGGCCGTGGCCCTGCGCACGCTCTGGCCGGCGCCGGATTCGCTGATCCGCATGGGCCAGGCGACCGTTCGGACTCCCGTGGCGATGCTACTCGCCGAACATCCGTGGATGGAGGACCACCTCCTCGCCTGGGGATGTGGTTACGTTGGCCGGGTGCGCTCCGTTCCGGCCGAGCTGACTCTAGGGACTCTGGCTGAAACGGAGGGATTGGACCCTCAGGAGACGGTGGCCCGGATCAACGCCCTGCTGCAAACGCAAGGCCAGGCAGCAGCGCCTGGATCAGTCCCCTCGCCGAGGGAGGAGAAGCCCACGTGAGTACCACCACGATGAGGAAACAGTCGATCCTCCAGCGCGAGCACGGGCTCGTTCTCCTGCGCGAGATGCTCCTGATCCGCCGCTTCGAGGAGAAATGCGCCGAGCGGTACGCGGTCGGAGAGATTCACGGCTTCCTGCACCTCTTTTACATCGGCGACGAGGCGGTGGTGGTCGGTGCCATGCAGGCCCTCACGCCGGACGACAACGTCGTGTCCACGTACCGGGAGCATGGCCACACCTTGGCGCGGGGCCTATCGGCGGCTTCGGTAATGGCGGAGATGTACGGCAAGGCCAACGGAGAGGGACTATCCAAAGATGGCCACGTTTCGAGGTTGCATGGAGTATTTGGCGTCGGCCAGGCAGTTACAAAGTCCGGAGCCGGCGCCCGATCGGTGACCTGCTGTGATTTCGCCGTAGGACCCGCCCCCGTCGTGGTCGCCGAGATTTTCGAATAACGCGAGCCCAGCCGGGGGAAGTCGGCCAGCAGAGCGGGTCCCCGCCGGTGCGGCGCGACCTGCAACGTACGGTAGTGGAATGAAAGTAGTGGAATGAACCTGATTCTGTCGTTAGCCCTGTTCGTCGCTGGTCTGGCCCTCGTCATCTACTTTGCCGAGCGGCTCGTGAAGGGCGTGGTCGGCACGTCGGCGGGATTTGGCGTGTCCGCCTTTGTCATCAGCGTCCTCTTCATCGGCTTCGACCCGGAGAACCTCGCCGTGGGGGCCGTGGCCTCTTATGAGGCGGTCAGCGGCATCGCCCTTGGCTCGGTGATCGGAGCCGCCATGGTCGCCATTGGCTTTGCCTTCGGCCTGACGGCGCTGATCGCCCCGATGACCTTCGAGCAAGTTCCCCGGTTTATCCTCGCCATCCCCCTTCTCGCCCTGTCGTTATTCACAGCCCTCGCCTGGGATGGCTCGCTGTCTAGGCTGGATGGCGGCATCTTGCTAGGCGGCTTTGTCGTGGCGGTTGCCACTCTTTGGTGGCTGAGCAGACAGGGGCTGGACATCAAGCCGACCGGCGAAGTGGCCGAGACGCTGGAAGAGGCGGGACGGCTCAGCAAGTGGAAGTCGCTTGGCCTGCTACTGCTCTCGCTGGTTGCCATCGTGGTCGGGAGCGAGATGCTGGTTGCCGGGTCCAGGACGATCATCGACCGACTGGGGCTTTCGGACACCTTGTTCGGCATGACCATTCTGGCCTTCCTGGTCAGCGTGGAGGAGTTAGCGAGGGAGTTACCGGCCGCCCTGAGGGGACGCCCGGAGATTTCTTACGGTAACGTGGTCGGCTCGGTCCTGGCCTTTTTCGGCTTCAATGCGGGGATCATCGCCCTGGTACGCCCGGTCGCGGTTGAGCCGCAGGTGTTGCGGTTCCACCTTCCGCTCTGTGCCGTGACCGTCCTGGCGACTACGCTGGTCATGCTCACGAGGAGGGTTCCTCGGTGGGCCGGGGCCATCCTGGTGCTACTGTACTTCGCCTTCGTCAGCGGTGGATATTTGGGCTGGGAGGACCTGCTGGCTCCGTGAGTAGCTGCGCAAATTCATGCCCCCGGCGCATGGGCCACGCCCGGTGCAGGCAGGGTTAGCGCTGGCCACCAGCGCCTTCATTCTCAACCACCAACGCGCACCCACCGGGGGGTCAGACGGCGACTGCCTGGGCAGCGTGAGCGGCAGAGCGGATAGTGAACCGCGATTCCAGCCTCTCCAGGATCTTGACGATCCCACCGTACTCCAGTTCGCTGTAGGGCAGCATGGCCGCTCCCGAGAAGCCTTGCCGGCGCATCTCCATCGCCTTGGCTGCCGCCCGGTCGCGGACCGCATCCCAGAAGGGGTGGTCAAACAGGTCCACCGGCTCCGTGAGCTTGCCCTCGTGAACGCAGAAGCCCCAGCAGCTCACGAGGGGCGGGCCGTCGAAGTAGCTGCAGCCGGTGCCGTGCCGGACCGGCATCAGCGGCCCGACGTGGCTGCCACGCATGAAGCCGCCGACGTAGTGGGCGATGCTGTAAGGGGCCAGGATCTCGCCCGTTGCCGGGAAGTTCTTCTGCACCCGCACCAGCATCACCGGGTCATCTTTGCCGGTGTACTTGCCGGCGATGTTGTGCAGCCGCGTCGTGCTGACCGCCACCGCCTGTTCGCCGTCGTGGCGGCTGAAAACTGCCTCGACCACGTAACGGTCGTTGTCGCGCAAGAGGGCCGCCAAGGCGTACAGGTCCTCCGGCGCGTTCAGCTCGATCACCCGGTCGCCTTCAGTGTAGCTGACATCCATGACGCGAAAGCGGAAGCCCTTGGCGATCTCGGGGCTAAGCAGCAGGCCGGCTGTGTTCATGGGGTCGGCAAAGGCGAGGTAGAGAGGCAGGTTGTAGGCCCCCGGCTCGGTCTTGTCGGCCAGGAACATCAGGAACGGCTCATTGGGCCGCTCCTCGAACTCCAGCTCGGCGACGGCGGGGCCGGCGCCTTTGACGTTGCCGCTGAAGGAATCGACCAGCAGGTCCTGGCCGGCGCCGTAGAGCCCCTCCCCCTTGGCCGTCTCGGTCCCGGCCTTGAAGGCGTCCCAGGCCAGCCGGTGGACCTCCTCGTTCCCGACGCCCTTATCGTGCACCATCAGGATGGCGATGTCGTCGCCGGTGGCGCCGAGGTAGTAGTCGGTCAGCAGACCGCCCATCCCGTTCATGACGTGCCGACTGATGGTGTCCAGCAACTTCTCGCTGGGCGTCACGTGCCCGCCGATGCTGCCCACGTCCGCCTTGATCACGCTCAACGTTGTCCGCACGACGTTACCCTCCTGTCAGGTCAGAAGCAGCCTGCTTTCACCTCGTCGGCGATCAGCTGCTTGACGCGCTTGATGTTGTCGATCTCCTGACGCTTCAGCTCGCGCCAGAGGTTCTGCAGGTCCGGCTTGCCCTCGGCGTTGGCGATGTACTGGTCGTAGCGCCACAGGGCGTCCAGCCGCTTGCTCAGGTCATGGATCAGGTCATGGTCGTGGTCGGCACAGCCACAGGTCTCGCCGATGTGCTCGAACTCTTTTTCCGCTGCCAGAGTCATGGGAATCCTCCTTTGAGGTGGTCACCGCTCGCTGTCCGCATAGGCTACCGCGGCCAGGACGTCTGTGCTGGACACAATGCCGATCGGCCTTCGCTCTTCGTCTACCACGATGACGCGGTGGATGTGGGCGTCGATCATCATCCGCGCCAGGAGGCGGATGGGCGTGGAGGGCCGGGCGGTTACGGAGTCCGGTGTCATGAACCTGCGCACCGCATCCGTGGGGAGTTTCTCCACCTCTACGACCTGCCAGTCCACTAGGACGCAGTGAGGCTGGCTGCAAACGATCAACTTCTCTCCGCCTGGCCCTTCCTGCTTCACCTGGAGGGGGCACACGCCGGGCGGCAGCATGCACCGTGTCACCTCCTTGCCATCCGCGGTTCTGTGTTGTGTCTGGAAGGAGCACGTAATGGGCAAGGGAGGGGCAGTGGGCCGGGTAGCGTCCGCTCGCATCTTAGCCAGGCGGAGAAAATCAATGGCCGAAAATACACCCACACACTTCCCTTGGGCGTCCACGACTGGCGCCCCGCTCACCTGGTTCTGCAACAAAAGGCGAGCTGCGTCCCGCACCGGCATCTCTTCCGGGAGCCGGACGACCTCGCGAGTCATCAGGTCCCCAGCCGTCAGGGCCAGCAGCGGTTTATTTGACACGGGCATGGCGCATCTCTTGGAAGAACCTCTGGCCTGTATCAGTTCTTACCCTATGGGCTCGAAAGCAAATGCAATGCCGAGCGAAACAGCGCCCCTTCAGGGCGTTCCGCCCGGACGTCAGGTCGTCCGATGTACGGCATCAGGAAACAGGTAAAGGCAAAACGCCTTGCGAGGACGAGCCTTCGCCCGTGGTGAGGCAGCCGGGGGAGCGCCGCCGTGGCGAAGTTCAGGGGCAGGTCGGTTTTCCGCAGAGGCGTGGAGCCGTATGAGGTGTGCGTAGGGGCGCACCCGTGAACCGTTCCGCACACTTCGAGCAGGCTCCTGCGTGGGATTCGTGCCGCGGTTTCGGCTTCCTGTTCGGTCCGGTGCGGCGGAAAGACGAGGCCCGCCGCCTTCAGCCTTTTCCCGCCGCCGTCCCCGGCACATGAGTTGCGAAAGCAAAGTGCGGTGCATTGCGTGAGGGAGAAATTCGAAGCTCGAACTGGAGGAGCGCTAGCTGTACCATCATGGAAGTGTCGTCTCGCTCACCTACTGTTGCTTACTTCTCCATGGAGATCGCCCTGGAGCCGGCTATGCCGACCTACGCGGGTGGCCTGGGGGTGCTGGCCGGCGACACGCTGCGGGCCGCCGCTGACCTCGGCGTGCCGCTGGTCGGGGTGAGTCTGCTGCACCGGAAGGGGTATTTTCGCCAGCACCTGGACGCCCAGGGCAACCAGACCGAGAGTCCCGCCGCCTGGTCCCCAGAGAAACTTCTGGAGCCTTTGCCACCCCGTGTGTCCGTGAACATCGAAGGCCGGCGCGTGCAACTCCGCGCCTGGCGCTACCTGATTCGTGGCGTCTCGGGTCATACCGTGCCGGTCTACTTCCTGGACACCGCCCTGGAGGAGAACAGCCCCTGGGACCAAACGCTCACGGACCACCTCTACGGCGGCGACCCGCGCTACCGGCTGTGTCAGGAGGTTGTGCTTGGTCTGGGCGGGGTCGCCATGTTGCGCGCTCTGGGGCATGACAGAGTGTGGACCTACCACATGAACGAAGGACACTCTGCCCTTCTGGCCCTCGGGCTGCTGGCGCACCAGGCCGAGGGCGGCAGGGTGCGGGTGATCACCGAATCGGCTCGGGAAGCCGTCCGCCGGCGGTGTGTCTTCACGACGCACACGCCGGTGCCGGCGGGGCATGACCAGTTCCCCATCGGCCTGGTCCGCCGCGTCCTGGGGGACGAATGGACGACGGCACTCGGCGCGGCCGCCTGCTGCCTGAACGATACCTTGAACATGACGTACCTGGCCCTGTTCTTTTCCCGCTACATCAACGGCGTCGCCATGCGGCACGGCGAAATCTCCCGCAGCATGTTCCCCGGCTACCCTGTTAACTCCATCACCAACGGCGTCCACGCGGCCACCTGGACGGCCGAGCCGTTCGGGCGCCTGTACGACCGCCACATTCCCGAATGGCGCCGGGACAACCTGTACCTCCGCTACGCGATCAGCATACCCCTCGGCGAGATTCAACAGGCCCATGCCGAGGCCAAGCGCTTGCTTCTGGCAGAGGTGGAGAAGCGCAGCGGCACACGCCTCGATCCCCAAACGCTCACCCTCGGCTTCGCCCGGCGGGCGACCACCTACAAGCGCCCTGGTCTTCTGTTTTCCGACCTGGAACGCCTGCGCAGGATCGTCCGCCAGGCCGGTCCTTTGCAGATCGTTTACGGTGGCAAGGCCCATCCGCACGATGAGGGTGGCAAGGCCCTGATCCGGCGCATCTTTGAGGCTGCGAGTGCCCTGAGCCCGGCCATCCGAGTGATTTACCTGCCGGAATATGACCTGGCCCTGGCCAAGTTGCTTTGTGCCGGTGTGGACGTGTGGCTAAACACCCCCCAAAAACCGCAGGAGGCGTCCGGCACCAGCGGCATGAAGGCGGCCCTCAACGGCGTGCCTAGCTTGAGTATCCTAGACGGCTGGTGGGTCGAGGGGCACCTGGAAGGGATAACCGGCTGGTCCATCGACGAGGATCCGCGAGCACCGAGCGATTCGGCCCGAGAGGCCGAGTCCCTCTACGCGAAGCTGGAATATGTGATCGCGCCTCTCTTTTATCGGCGGCCCCTGGCCTTTGCCGAAGTGATGCGGTCGGCCATCGCCATCAACGGTTCGTTCTTCAACGCCCAGCGGATGGTCGGCCAGTACCTGCAAAACGCCTATCGCCTGACAACCGGGGAGGAAGAACCCTGAGAAGCCGAGGTTTCTTCCTTTGTAGTACCAAAGTCTTTCCAGAGGTTAGGGATCATGTTGAAGAGCATCCTGATCGGGCTGGACGGTTCGGCCTTCAGCACCGCTGCCGTGGAACTGGGGATCCGCTGGGCGCGGCGGTTCGACGCCCTCCTCGTTGGGTTGGGGGTGATCGACGAACCGACCATTCGCGGGCCAGAACCTGTCCCCCTGGGTGGGGTCTACTACAAGCGCCACCGCGACGACGTCCGCGTGCACGAAGCCCAGGTGAAGGTCGAACGGTTCCTGGAGCGCTTCACGTTACGCTGCACCGAAGCCGGCGTGCCTTCCAAACAGCTGGAGGACGTCGGCTTGCCCTGGGAACAAATCCTGGTCGAGGCCCAGCGCTACGACCTGATCCTCCTGGGCCAGCAGACCTACTTCCACTTCGAGACGCAGCCGTCGCCCTGCGAGACCCTGCACAAGGTGCTCAAGAACAGTCCGCGTCCGGTCGTGACCACGCCAGAGAAGCTGACCGATGGCAGCACTGTCCTGGTCGCCTACGATGGCAGCTTGCAGGCAGCTCGCGCCTTGCAGGCGTTCCAGACCTCGGGGCTTCATGATGGTCAAGAAGTCCACATCGTCAGTGTTGCGGAGGACCATACGGAGGCGGCCCGGCATGCCGACCGTGCGGCGGAGTTCCTGCGCTTCCATGAGATCAAGGCTGTGGTGCATCCACTGGCATCGTACGCTCGGCCCGCAGAGGTGATCCTCGACCAGGTGCGCCAACGGCATGCCGGCCTGCTGGTGATGGGCGCCTACGGTCAGCCCGCCTTGCGCGAGTTCTTCCTCGGCTCCGTGACACGCACGGTGTTGAAGGAGGCCCAAGTGCCCCTCTTCCTGTACCACTGATGTGGAGACCGAACGGAATGGCAAGCGCAGCTTTGCCCCGACAGGCCGCATGCCCGGAACTCACCCGCCCTGGCATGCACTCGCTTTGGCCGAGGTGCTGGCCGCGGTGGAGACGAAGGATCCTGTTCGAGAACATCCCCCTCGGCAATTGCCGGTCAGAGACAAAGTCAGCCTTGCGGTTGTCCTCGCTCCGCACGCCAGTCCTGCTGGTCGCAGCCATCGTGGCCTTCCTCGTCCACATCGGCGCGATGCACTTTCCCCTGACTCAGGCCGTGCTCCAGATCGAGCCGGTAAGCCTGACCACTTGGGGTCACGCTTTGGGCCCTTGCCTTGACGGTCTTCCTGGCCATAGAGATCTACAAGTGGACCTGGGCCTGTCGTTAGCGGGCGGCACATCGATTAACAGCGGAACCGGAGGCAGGGATCTGAGCCATGCCCAGCACGCATGAGATCGATACCCGCCTTCTGCCTAAGCCGCGACTCGATGATCTCATTCAGGTGCTCGCCGAAGGCCGACCTGAAGAAGCTTGTCCAGGGGAACAACGAGTTTGCCTTCGACCTGTGCCGGCGCCTGGCCCAGAAGGAAGGCAACATCATCTTCTCGCCCTACAGCATCTCCAATGCCCTGGCCATGACCTACAGCGGGGCGCGCGGCGAGACGGCCGAGCAGATGGCCAAGGTGCTGCACTTCACCTTGGGGCAAGAGCGGCTTCACCCTGCCTTCGGGGAGTTGATCACCGACCTGCAAAAAAAGGAGGACAAGGACCGTCCCTGCCACCTCCACGTCGCCAACTCCCTGTGGGGACAGAGGGGTTCCCCGTTCTTGGACGCCTTCGTGCAACTCACGCAGAAGAACTACGGTGCCGGCCTCAAAGAGGTCGATTTCAAGCGCGGCTCTGAAGAGGCCTGCAAGAGCATCAATGCCTGGGTCGAGGGTCGGACGAACCAGAAGACCAAGGAATGGCTGGTCAAGGGCGATGTGGATAAAAACACGCGCTTTGTCCTCACCAACGCCATTTACTTCAAAGCGGGCTGGAAATATCTTTTTCCAGATGATACGAAAGAAGCTCCGTTTGCGATGACCGTGAAGGAGGAGGCCTCGGTGCAGATGATGCAGAGCCACCGCAGGTTGTTCAAGTACCACGCAGGATCCGACTTTGAAATGGTCGAGTTGCCCTACTGGGGGGATCTCCTATCTATGGTGTTGTTGCTGCCGCGAAAACGGGGCGCATTGGCAGAAGCAGAGAAGAAACTCACAGCGGTGGCTCTCCAGGACATGCTTATGCGTCTAGAGCCGCGACAGGGAGAAGTAATGATGCCTCGCTTCACGATGACATACAGGGTTGATCTGGTGGATGAACTGAAACGTATGGGTCTGGTCCTACCATTTGGCGACAAAGCCGACTTCTCCGGAATGGTCAGCGAGCAGGTCTTCATTAGCAGAGTAATCCATAAAGCCTACATGGATGTCAATGAAGGGGGGACAGAGGCGGCAGCGGCAACGGCAACTGTTGGCACGGCACTTACCGCTGGTGGTGATTTCTTCTTCCTGACCAATTGTCCGTTCCTTTTCCTTATCCGTGACAACCAGACCGGCAGCGTGCTCTTCCTCGGCCGGGTAGAAGATCCACGAACCTGATACAGACCGGGCGGCAGGCTGGTCACGATCACACACAGCACGACGACTACCCCTGAATATCGGATACAACAAATGGGCTGGGATAGAATCTCTCGGTCAGGGAGGCAGCGTTGCTCCCGGCGCCAAGGCATGCAGTTAACGGTTGAGGCACTCGAAGACCGCACCGGGCCACGCAACGCCCGCTCCGCCGCGTCGGTCGTCGGCCCCACCCCTGCGACCGCCGCGAACGTCCCCCACGCCGGCTCCAACCCCCGCCACTCCCGGCACGTTGCCCCCGTCCGGGCGCAGCCGCAAGCGAGGCCCCACGCCCCCACCGCACGCAACTCCTCGCGCCCGCCGACCACCGGTTCCCGGAAACGCGGCCGCCTTGCCCCCCGGTCGATCCTCGCCGGGAAGTCGCCACGCCGAGGGGCCCCGCCGACCGGCCGGCCGCCTGGGCGATGCTCTCCAGGGCCGACAGATCGAAGTCGATGGCGTCGTCGCCGGTGCGGCGGGCAATGATTTTGCCCCACGGGACGGCGAGTTCGTGCAGCTCTTGCAGTTCGGCGGGGGTGAGGTGAGTGCGTGGCATGGTGCGTCCTGCCTAGGGTTGCGCTGAAGTACAGGGACGAACTTCCCTGGCTCAGCATATTCGCCCTCTGGACGCCGGCCAAAGCTGTTCCTAGCCTCCCTCGAAGGAGTTCCCGATTACTTTCCTTGTTCTTCCCTTATCCGTGCTGATGCACGGGCAGCGGTGTCACGGACACCATCGTCTGGGTCGTCTTGCATGGCTTGGAGCAGAGCTGGGAGAGCACTCACCGCGGCCTTCCCATGCCTTCCCAGTGCCGCCGCAGCCGTGGCACGCACTCTCGCAGACGAATTCTGGAGGGCCCCTACCAGCGCTGGGACAGCCAGTTTGCTGTCCTTGACCTTGCCGAGTAGGGAGGCGGCGGTCGCCCGGACCTCTTCGCTTTCGTCCATAAACCTCGCTTCGAGAGCCGCAACCACAACCGTTGGGGGGAGGTCTACCTCTACCAGGCATTTCAATGCGTTACAACGAACCAATTCATCTTCGTCATCCTTCGAGGCAGTGAGAAGGGCAGCCACCACTCGTTTCTCGGTGAGTCGAAGACTCCGGAACGCGTAGATCGCAAGCAGGCGCACTTCTGTCTCGCGATCGCGCATGCCTTCGAGCAAGACAGCCATCGCCTCATCGGATGGAGGTTTCAGTCGTAAGACCGTATGTGCAGCCTCGACACGAACCTTGCCGGAGGGGTCCCGCAGCGCCTTGCGGAGGGCAGGCAACGATACACGAGCGTCACGACCGATGTGGCCCAGGGTCCGCGCAGCCATCGACCGAACGTCTGGGTCCTTATCTTCCAGACACTTCAGCACTGCCGGAACAGCGGTCTTGGCACACGGGCCTAAGTTCTCAAGAATCACAAGGGTGCGGTACCGGAGATCTTGGTCAGGGTCCTTGAGCAGTTCGGTGAGGGTGGGAACGGCCGGCTCCCCTATTTTCACAAGAGCGTACCCGACACGGAGGTCTAAATCCAGCACGGGATGCATCCATCTAGGGAGATCTGAATTCAGGACGTTGGGAAGTTGTCCCCCCTTTTGCAAGTCGTTCATCTCCCGCAATACCTTGGCAAGTGCCGGGATTGCTAGCTTGGCCTCCGCCCCGTGCTTGCTGAGGGCGGCAGCCGCCCGCCATCGGACGGTGTAATCCCGATCCGAAACCAGTTGGTCAGCCAGCGCCTGGACCGATTCCGGACAGGGGATGCAACCCAGAGTACCTACCACCGCGATGCGCACGGGAGCGGTCCCCCGTCTTCATTACTTTGACGAGCGTGGGTACCGCTGGCTTGGCGTCCGCCCCAGCCCATTGCAAGGCGGTAATGGCGGCGATCTTGACCGAGATGTCTCGGTCCTCAATGGCCTTGAGGAGCGAGGGGACCGCCGCCGATCCGATTTGACCTAGCGCCCAGGAAGCCTCCTCCTGAAGGTCCGGTCCGTCCTTGAGCGCGTCCATCAAGGCGGGGATGGCCGCCTTAGCGCGCGGACCGAGTTCGCCCAGCTCCCGGGCAATGCGAACACGTTCCGGATTATTCTTATCTTGCAGGGCCTTGATCTTGCTCTGGACCGTTGCGTTTTCAATTGCGTGGCCCCATCCGACCATCGACGGCGTATCCGCGGTCAGAACGCATACGGACAATAGCAGTGCGAGTGAGGACATGTTCATCAGTAACCGTTCACCCGAAAATAGCCCGATTCCCAAGGAAAATCGACATATGGAGGCTAAGACAAGGCATCTCGTTATAGTCAACACGTCCATTAGCCTCTATGATAGTTCGGTATTATGCGTAGTTTTCCAGTTTATCTTGTGAGATCGCAATTATCATATAGATACGGGCGTACAGGTTTTTCGGGTGAACGGTTACTGAAAAACCTGGGAGTTGGTTCCATCAGGCCGGAGTGGTAGTTCCCCCGGCCTGTGTGCTTGATTGGGACTCCAGCGAGTGGAAGATCGGCACCGGCGTATGTCATCGAGGGCGGTGGTGTGTCAGGGAAATGACAACTCTCATCCTGTTTGATCCTCAATGACAACTAAGGAGCCGACTGGAACGTCTGTAACTGTCATACTTCTGAAGAACAAGCTGTTCGCTGCAACGTGATCTCTGGCATCGTCAATCCTCGCCCTGAGTCTCCCACCGCTCGGAGTTCGGATCAGAGCGACCTTGCCAATGAGGAGGCCAGGGGCTTGAGTGACAAGGCGATCAAGTACGACCACCAACCCTGGTTCATGGCCCGTGCCATACCGCTCCTTGATCTCAAACACGTCTTTCACCACAAGTGAACTACTTTGGTCGAATAAGCGTTCCACTTGGCTCTCCTCCCAATTCAATGATGTATGAGCGAGTCTGACCAAGCATTTTCAGAGCGTCGAGGTCACCTTGAGACGGGCCAGTCACTCTTGGGTGAGTATGGCCGATTACCCGCCTGACTTGAACCAGTTGGCCCTCCATCTCGATGAACAGCTTGCCCTCTCGCTCAATAAACTCGATCCCGTCTCGACCCCCACTTACGATGACACGCTGAATCTTTCCTGGCCCGGTCTTCTCCAGGCTGATTACGGCGTGCTCTGCTTCGTTGACCCACGTTGCGGCCTTGCCTTCGGAAATCAAGTCCGCAATCTTCTCGCCGGGCTGCACTCTGCGAATGAATTTCGCTGGTGCCGTCTGCGTACCTCCAGGGGCATTCAGGACAACACGGGTTGCTGGAGCGACTCGAAGCGCGTCGGAGGCCTTATCCATGGCTCGGACCGCATCGAGGGCGTCATCGCTGTGCCGGGCCAGCTTCCCCACCTTTTTCAATCCTCCAAGCCCATACGGTAGCCCTGCCAACGCTACATCGCGTGCTGCCCCCTCATAGTCGCCCGTGATCACCTTCAGACCAGTGATGACCGCACCTGAGGCCGGAAACAGCGACATGGTAGTTTCCGTCCCCTTGCTCAGGATCTCCACGGCCAGCCAAAACTCTTCCTCCTTCTTCAGGCGGTAATTAGCCTCGGCCCGGGCCAACTCTTGCTGACGCCGCGCCGTGGCCTCCCGCGCCGCCACCACCCGCCGGTAGTCATGGCTGGTGCGTAGACCTTCCGCATGAGCGTCCGCCTCGTACTTGGCATCCAGCACTTGCGTGAGGCGGACGAGGATCTGCTCATAGGTAGGCTGCTGGACAAAGGTCTGGAGCACGTGCTCGAGGGCCGGATGCATGACGTCCTCTCGATACCATTCCTCCAAGATCCGCTCGGCATCCGCACGCGCCCGCTCCAGGATGGGATCGAGGCCACTCGGGTCCACCGCATGCGTCGGCCCATTGAAGACATACCGATACAGATTCGGATCCCCCGCGGCGAAGCCGAGGGGGTCCTCGCTGGTCCAGCAGCCCGTGGCCGGGTCGTAATACCGCGCCCGATGGTATTGCCACCCCGTCTCGGCGTCGTACTCCCGGCTCGTCCAACGGTAACGGTCGCCCAGGACAGGGTTGGTCTCCACCACCACGTTGCCGAAACCGTCGTAGTCGAGGTGGTCCTGCCCCCCGCTGACGGTCACGATGTCCCGCACCGACCCCAGCCGGTCCGGCAAGTACCAGGCTGCCTCCCCGCTGGCATCGATCCGGGTAAAGACGGCATCCACCGCATCCAGGTAGAGGCGTCGCGTTGTCAAAGAGCTGTTGCCGTCCAGGTCAGCCCAGACGTTCGCCCCGTCGTAGGCGAAGCGGGTCACCTGGGCGGGCTGGGGGCCGGCCCCGTCGGGGTCCACGGTTTTCTCGATCCGTCGTCCCCAGACATCATACGTG
>DATLYH010000119.1:0-5045 GCA_035575035.1 Gemmataceae bacterium | reverse complement strand
ACCGGCCGCTCGCACACCGGCCGGCTGACATCGGCCGCTCGCCACAAAGGTACTGCCTCTTTTTCACTAAGGGGTCGTGTAAAACGCGATCACCGCCTGCACCGCCTTGCGCCATTGCTCCAGCCGGAAGCGCCGCTGGTCCTCCGGCAGGGCCGGCTCGAAGCGGCGCGGCTGCTGCACCAGCCGGCGCAGGTCCTCCTGGTCCGGCCAGACGCCCGCCTTCAGCCCCGCCAGGAAGGCCGCCCCCAGCGCGGTCGATTCGCTCTCGGGCGCTTGCAAGACCGGCAATCCCAGGATATCAGCCTGACACTGAAGGAACCAGGCGTTCCGGGCCATGCCGCCATCGACGCGCAGGGCACCGAGGCGCTGCCCCGCGTCGCCGGCCGCCGCCTCGACCAGATCAGCCACCTGGAATGCTACTCCCTCCAGCGCCGCCCGGGCCAGGTCGGCGGCGGTCGTCCCCCGGGTCAGGCCGAACAGCACGCCGTGCGCCTCCGGCACCCAGTGCGGTGCTCCCAGCCCCACCAGGGCCGGCACGAAGATCACCGGCTGCGCCGGGTCGGACACCGCCGCCAGGTTCTCGACCGCGGCCGCCTGATCGAACAACCGCAAGCCGTCACGCAGCCATTGCACCGCGGCACCGGCGACAAAGACGCTCCCCTCCAGGGCGTACTGCGGCCGACCGTCCAGACTGCAAGCCAGCGTCGCCAGCAGCCGATGCCGCGACAGCGTCGGCCGGTCGCCGGTGTGCAGCAGGAAGAACGCTCCGGTGCCGTAGGTGCATTTGGCCTCGCCCGCGGTGAAGCCGCACTGCCCGAACAGGGCCGCCTGCTGGTCGCCGGCCACCCCCGCGATCGGCAGACCGTCGGGCAGGAAATCGAGGCCGGCCGTGGTGCCAAAGTCGGCGGCGCTGGGGCGGACATCCGGCAGGAGCGCCCGCGGCACGCTGAAGTAGCGACATAGCTCGTCATCCCAGGCGGCGGTTTGCAGGTTTAACAGAAGCGTCCGCGAGGCATTGGTCCTATCGGTGGCATGGACCCGGCCGCCGGTCAGCCGCCAGATCAACCAACTGTCAATGGTGCCGCAGGCCAGCCGCCCCGCCTCGGCCGGACCACGCCACTCGGCGTTGTGTTCCAGCATCCAGCGGAGCTTGGTCGCCGAGAAGTACGGATCGAGCACCAGCCCGGTGCGCTGGTAGAGCCAGGCTTCATCGGATTGGTGCTGCCGGCAGAAGTCGGCGGTGCGGCGATCCTGCCAGACGATGGCCCGGCCGACGGGCCGCCCGGTCGAGCGCTCCCACATCACGACGGTCTCGCGCTGGTTGGTCAGGCCAACCGCCGCCAGGTTGGCCGGCTCAACCTTGGCCTGGGCGAGTGCCCGCGGGACCACGGCGGCCACCGATTGCCAGATTTCCTCGGGGTCATGCTCGACCCAGCCGGGGGAGGGGTAGTGCTGCGTGAACTCCTGCGCGGCGCTGCCCCGCGCCCGGCCGGCCGCATCGTAGACCACGGCCCGCGTGCTGGTCGTGCCCTGATCGATGGCCAACAAGTGGGAAGCAACCATTAGCATGACCCTCCGAGAGCCGCCGCGAGTGCGGCAGCCGCTTCCAGCCTGATTAGGGTTTGCGGAGTTCGGCAGTCCTGGTCCGGCGGGGGACGTTGGGATAGGGGAATGAGCAGGGCCGGAGCCGAAACCCCGTGGTTCCGGCCCCGGCCCGCCGAATCGCGCCGCCGCGAGGGCCCGGTTCCGGTTTCCCCTACGCTGTGATGTACTCCGGCTTCATGTCAGGGTCGGGCACTTCCGGCGAGGCCGGGTCGAACCACTCCTTGCGGAAGGCGATCCGCTGCTGCTTCTTCATCGCCTGATTGGCGGTCAGAGCGATGATAGCGTCGGCCATCGCCACCTGGCCGTGGCAGCGCGGCCGCGGCCGATCGCTCCGGGAAGCCCCCTGGTCCCACATGCGGACGCAGTAGGCGAAGTGCTCCATCTCCTCGCGGTAGCCGCGGCTGACCGGACCGCGCAGGGCCGCCTGGCCGATGTCCTGCGCCTGGACCGCCGCTGGGCCGGAGCCGGCCGAGTCCAACGCCGGCTGGCCGCCGCTGGTGCTCACCGTCACCGCCATCGACCGGCCGCCCCGCTCCGGATAGAGCATCACATTCTGCTCCATCTCCACCACCATGCTGGCGCGCGTCCCCATCAGGCACTCGCCGTAAGGCTCGAACTGATTGGTGTTGATCGAGGAGTAGGTCACCACCACGATGTCATCCTTGTCCTTGACCTGGCTCATCGTCTCGTCGGCGTAATAGTTGGGGCCGGGGAACTCGAAGGTGACGAAAACGTGGTCCTCCACCTCGCGGTCATCCTTGTAGAAGTACTTGCCGCCGACACCGCTGACCGCCAGCGGCATCAGCTTGAAGTCCTCGCCGGCGCCCGGGTAATTCTTGCGGGCCAGCGCCGTCAGGAAGATGCTGCAAGCGTCGAGTTGGTGGCTGCCGAGTTCGGCCATCAGCCCGCCGCCCGTCCGCCGGTACAGCCGCCAGCGCACCAACTCCTCGATGCTCTTGTAGCCCAGTTGCCGGATCCGCCCCTCCAGCGCCTTGCGATCCTCCTCCTTGATTTCCGGCCGCCACGAGTCGCGGATGCTGCCGGGGATCTCCTTGCCGTTCTTGTCGAGCTGCGGCCAGGTGTTGTTGCGATGCCACAAGGCGCGGATGTGCTTGATGTCGCCGAGCACGCCGGCACGGAGCACCTCGACCGCGTGGGCATAGAGCATGCTGTAGTGCCGCTGATGGCCGATCGACAGCACCCGGTCGGTCTCGGCGGCGACCCGGATCATGTCCTTGCACTGCTCAATGTTCCAGGCCATCAGCTTCTCGCACAGCACATGTTTGCCGGCCTTCATGGCGTCGATAGCGACCGGAGCATGCAGGTGCAAGGGAAGGGCAATGACCACCGCCTCGATGTCCGGGTCTTCCAGAAGCTTGCGGTAGTCCTCGTAGAACTTGATCCGCTTGGCGCAGTCGCTGCCGTAGTGGAACTTGAAGCCGCGCCGCAGGCTGTTGGGGTTGCGGGCCTTCTCGTCTTCGAAGATGCGCTTCTGGTTGGACGGGCGGATGTCGCAGTAAGCAACGAATTCGAGGTACTTCGGATTGTGCTCGCCGACCAGGACGCCGCCTTCATCGCCGGCGCCGATCAGGCCGGCCTTGACCGGTTTGCCGGCGAGCTTGTCGAGGCTGTAGCCATAGTAAGCAGCGGCGCCGATCGGCACGGCGGCGCCGGCGGCCAAGAGGCCCTTCATGAAGTCGCGGCGGGTCAGGCCGAGCTGGCCGACGGCCCGCTGGAAATTCTCCTGGCCGATCTTGCGCTGTTCGGGAGTGAGGTCAATGGCCATGACTGGTATCTCTCCGGATCGGGGGTTGCATGGAAACAGGGCCGCCGGGGTCCGCGGGTTCGGCGGCGACGGTCGCCACCTCGGCTGGTCGGCCGGACCAGCCGCGCGGCGCAGGCGGCGGCTGACGCTGCCGGCGCCGCGGGTTGAGGAACTGCACCAACCCGTCCAGGCCGACCCACCGGCCGCTGGACGTGGTGGCCAGCATTAGCAACGCCAGCATCTCGATGATGTTTTTGTTGATGAACGGGTAGCCCTCGGTGCGCAGGCTTTCCGGGATGCCCGGCAACGGCATCGCCGGCAGGTAGAACAGCAGCAGCAGGAAGGCCCCGAGCAGGCAGGCGAAACGGGTGAACAGGCCGACCAGGAGCAGGACGCCTGCCGTCAGCAGTCCGACCACGACCAGGGCATCGGTCCAGTCGAGCCGGGTCCACTCGGTCCAGCGCCGCCATTGCAGCCATCGGCTGCGCGGCGGCTCGGGCATGTCGCCGTACTCTTCCAGCTGCTGCGCGGTGAGCACCTCCTTCAGGGCCGATTTCATCCGCGCCGTCTGGGCGTTCAGGTCGGCCCGCAGGTCGGCCCGCATCCGGTTGATCTCCGCCTTGACCGTGTCCGCCTTCTTCTGGACCAGCTCCTGGTAAATGGTCCCCTCGACGGGAGCGATCTCTTCCCGCTCCAGGCGGCGCAGCTCGGCCACCTTCTCCTGATACTCCTTGAGCCGCTGCGGCGTCGTCAGCTCAACCTCCGCCGCCGAGCCGCTGGGACTGATCTTCCGCACCTTCCGGGTGCCGCTCAGGAGCCAGCGGGCCGTCTGGTCCTTCTGTTGCTCGAGCTTTGCCCTGGCCCGCTCCCGGTCCTGGTCGTCGAGGTGGTAGAACTGGACGAACTGTTCGAAGTAGGCGTCCCAGTCCTTCGCCAGCGCGGGCGGCAGGTACTGCTGAAGCGACTCGCGGGTGAGGTCGGCATTGGCGGGGATGGGCAGAAGGGTCAGCTGATCCACGAGCGGATCACCGGCCAGCTCGCGGAAGGCGGGAGCCAGCGGCCCCGACGCCTCGCGCAGATAGCCCTCGCTGCTCCAGGAATCCTTGCGGAGCTTCTCGACCCCGGCGAACAACAGGTGCCAGCCGATGGCCAGCCGGAGCACAACCAGGAGAGCGGGGGTCAGTCGGGTCATGGGGTCGATCAACTCCAGTCAGTCACCGTAGCGCCATAGCAAGCCTGCGTTCTCACAGGTCGCTGGGTTGCAACCCGGTATGTTTGGCGATGCGGGCGAGCATTCGCGGTCCGATTTCCGCATCGTCATGGAACGCGAACACGAAGTCCGGCCAGCCAGCTCGCTCGAGCACCTTGTGCGATCCGCCTGCCTGCCGTTTGATGCTCCACCCGATCCGCAGCAGGGCAGCCAGCACCCGCCGCGCCCTGGTTGCGGGCCAACGGCTCATGGCGACACCGCAAAGATGCTTCCCATTTGCGGGACGGACTCGCCGTGTTCGAGCCGGTCGGCGAGCACACGCAGTGCGAGGGCCTGCACCCGATCGATGGCCTCCCTACGGTTTTGGCCGTAGGCTAGCACGCCGGGCAACTCGGGCACCTCGGCCAACCAGCGGCCATCATCTTCCTGCTCCACCTCAACCGTCAGGGGCATGAAGCGTCCTCC
>DATLYH010000118.1:0-7839 GCA_035575035.1 Gemmataceae bacterium | reverse complement strand
AGGGGAGAAACTGCTCCCCTTCGCGCTCCCGCTTCGGAGGAGAGGGGAGAAACTGCTCCCCTTCTCGCTCCTGTTGGAGGGGAGAGAAGTGAGGAAGCCACGGCGAGCGATGCGGTATCGTTGAGCGACTCCCAGTTGCAGGAACTGGGCCGGCTCGGCCTCCGCGTCGAGGAGCACTTTCAGACTCCCTGCGACATCGAATGGGCCTGGTCGCAGGGCCAGTTCTATCTCCTGCAAGCGCGCCCGATCCAGGGGATGCGCGGCGACGATCGCCCCATGCCGCTGCCTGCCATGTCTTTCTCTCCCGAGGAGCGCGAGCGGGTGCGGCGAGAGGAGATCGAAGCGCTGACGGCCCGCGCCGAGCCGGGCGGCACCGTCTGGAGCCGTTACAACCTGGCCGAGGTCCTGCCCGCGCCGACACCGATGACCTGGGCCATCGTCCGCCGCTTTCTGTCGGGGCGCGGCGGCTTCGGGATGATGTACCGCGACCTGGGCTACGACCCTGACCCTGCCCTCGACGACGACGGGATCTTCGACCTGGTTTGCGGCCGGCCGTACTGCAATCTCAGCCGCGAGCCGCGCCTCCACTACCGTCAGCTGCCGTTTGAGCACCCCTTCGCGGAATTGAAGAAGGCCCCGCAGCGGGCGCTCTATCCCCGACCGATCATCAACCCGGCGCGGGCCGACTGGCGCTTCTGGCTTTTCTTGCCGGTGCTGATGCCGCTCTTGCTTGTCAAACTGGTCCGCGCCGAGTTGCAGCAGCGCCGGCTCGCCGAGACGTTGGCCCAGCGCCTGCGCGAGGAGATCTTCCCGACGTTCGCGGCCGAAACTGAGCGCGAGGCCGCCCAGGACCTTGGCCGGCTCGATGCCGCCGCTTTGCTGGAACGGTTGGACTACTGGGTCCGGCGGACCCTCCACGATTTTGCCCGCGACGGCCTCAAGCCGACAGCCCTGGCCGGCATCGCGATGGGCAAGCTGGAGCGGGTGCTGGTGCGCTCCCTGGGGCCGGAGCGGGCACGGGCGGCGCTGGGCGAGTTGACGATGGGTGTCCGGCCCGACCCGGAAGCCGACCTGCCCGGTGCGGTGCGCGACCTGGCCGCCGGCGTCCTCGACCGCGCGACGTTCCTGCGGCGCTTCGGCCATCGCGGCAGCCAGGAGATGGAGCTGGCGCAACCGCGCTGGGTGGAGGACCCGTCGGCCCTCGACCGGCTGCTAGGCCAGGCCCAAAGCCCATCCCCGATGAGCGCGCCGGCGGACGCCTGGGAGCGCATTGCCTCCGAGGCGCGGCTGTCGCCGGCCGTGCGGGCGAACGCGGAGGCGGACCTGAAGCATCTGCACACCTACCTGGCCCTGCGCGAGACGGCCAAGCACTATCTGATGAAGGGGTACGCTTTGATCCGGCGCTGCCTGGTCGAGCTGGATCAACGGCATGGTCTGGAGGGCGGCATTTTTTTCCTGACGCCTGAGGAGTTGCCCCGGCTGATTGCGGGCGAGGACCTGTCGGGGCGGATGGCCGAGCGCCGCCGCCAGCGTGAGATTGCGCTGAGTCTGGAGGTGCCGCCGGTGATCTTCAGCGACGACCTGGAGGCGATCGGCCGATCGGCCGTGGTGCCGGGTGCCGACGTGTTGCAGGGGATGCCGCTGTCGGCAGGCGTGGCCGAGGGGCCGGCCCTGGTGGTCCATCAGCCCGGCGAGGCGGCCCCGGCGGCCGGGCCGTACATCCTGGTGTGCCCCTCGGCCGACCCGGCCTGGGTGCCGCTGTTCGTCCACGCCGCGGGGCTGGTGATGGAGACAGGGGGAATCCTGTCGCACGGGGCGATTGTGGCCCGCGAGTTCGGCCTGCCGACGGTCGCGGGACTACCCGACATCCATCGCCGGCTGAAGAGCGGCCAGCGCCTGCGCATCGATGGCGCCCGCGGGACCGTGACCCTCCTGCCGGGCTAACGCGTCATCGAATGACCCGTAGGTGCCGTTCGGGACAGCCGTTGCTGACAGCCCAGGCCAGGATCGTCTGGTCCGTTGCCCGGGGATCGCCGACCGTGAGGAGATGACACGGTGACAAGGTGGCTGGAGGGTCGTCCGTACTCAATTCAGTGGACTCCGCGGCTGGGCGTACTGGTCACGGTAAGTCGCCGGCGTGGTGCCCAAGCGGGTGCGGAACGCGCGGCACAGGTCCTTGAGGTGAGGGTAGCCGCAGCGCCGGGCGACTTCGGCCAGGGACAAGTCGGTTTGCGAAAGCAGCTCCCGGGCGCGCTCGATCTGTAGACGGATCATCTCTTGCTTGGGGGAGCGCCCGAAGAATTGTTTGAAGCGGCGTTGAAATGTGCTGTACGACAGCGGCACCCTCGCCAGAACGTCATCGACCCGGATGCCGTCGCAGGCATGGCGGCGGAGAAAGCGGACGGCCTCGGCCAACTCGGGGTCTTCGATGGCGATCATGTCTGTCGATTGCCGTACCACCACTCCCCGCGGCGGCAGGAAGACGCGGTGCTCGGCCAATGGCTTGCCGGCCATCAACCGGTCCAGCTGGGCAGCGGCGTGATAGCCGGCGTTGTCGGCGCCGACGTCCACGCTGCTCATGGGCGGCGATGCCAGATTGCACAAGAACTCATCGTTGTCCACACCGATCACCGCCAGGTCCTGGGGCACGCGGACGCCGGCCCACCGGCAGGCGTCAAGGACCTGCAAGCCGCGGTCATCATTGCACGCCATCAGCCCTACCGGTTTGGGCAGTTGCTTGACCCACTCGGCGATCTGCTTTTGCTCGCGTTCCCACGAATCGCCTCGCCCCACTGACCGGGGGCGAAATGACCAGCACGGAAAGCCGTCGGCCCGCGCTAGCTCTTCAAAGGTCTGCTGGCGGTAGTCGGCCCAGCGGTTCCGGCCTGGGGCGAGCCCGCAAAAAGCGAACTGGCGCAGGCCGAGGGCCCGAAGGTGATCGAAGGCGAGCTGCACGATCTGGCGGTTGTCAATGCCGACCGCGGGCAGGCCGAGGTCGGTGAACGTCCAGCGCAGCTCAATGGCCGGAATACCCTTCCGCGCAACCAGATTGGCCAGCTCCCGGCTGTCGGCCCGGACAAGGATGCCGTCCCCGTCCCAGCGCCGCAGCCAGGGGGGGAACGGCTCCCCAAGACCCCAGGGCTGGAAATAGAGCGACCAGGGGCCGTGCTCCCGCAGGTAGCGGAAGATCCCGTGCAGCAGAGCGCGGCCATACTTGCGCGAGGTCTCGATGAGCAGCGCGACCCGGCGGGGAGTTCGCGTCATGGCCGAATCACCTCCTGAAAGCCTGTCGCTCGCCGGCACCACGGCCGCCGGCAAGTCAGCGCCGCCAACACCCCGGGAGGGGTCGGCCGCTTGCACGAGCATAGTGCCTTTGCAAGAAAATGGGAACAGAATTACCAAAAATGGGATTGTCCGGCGGCAAAGGACCACTCCACAATACCGCGAGGAATGGCGGACGGCACCCGGAAGGCACCTGCCACCCTCCATGCGTTTCTGCCTTGCCGGGATGATCGACAGACCCGCTATCCTCTACCCCCCCTTTTTCGGGAGACAGGTCATGAGCCGAGACAATCTTTGCCGCCATGCCTTCACCCTCATCGAACTGCTCGTTGTCATTGCCATCATCGGCGTGCTGATCGCGCTGCTGATTCCGGCGGTGCAGAAAGTGCGCGAGGCCGCCAGCAAGGCGCGATGTCAGAACAACCTCAAGCAGATCGGCATCGCCATCCACAACTTCCATTCGGCGCGGGGCGGCCTGCCGCCTGCCATCATTGGCAGGAAGGGTATGACGCTTTGGGCAGTGCTCCTTCCCTACATCGAACAAGACAACGTCGCCAGGCAGCTCAACTATGACGCGCCGGGGTACCCGTACGCCAGCACTGCGCATCTCACGACTTACTGGGGAGCCACTGCCGCTCAGGGAGCCACGAACAACTGGAATATCCTGCGAACTTCCGCGGGCACCCCCGGCGTCTACGTCTGCCCGAGCCGCCGCAGCCCGGGGGCATTGAACAGCACGCGCGATCCCTCCTTCAAGGGGGGGGCATGCGACTATGCCATTATCAAGGCCGAGGATATGGGAAGCCGTGAGCCCGGGTTTGCGACTACCTACAACTGGTCTTTCTCGGAACGGGTCGATGGCGCAAGTTGGATCGGGCTCCGGGATGCGCAAAGGCAAGCGCTGCGGGCTGCCCTGGCACCTGGAGGCAGGAACCTTCGCGACCCGGAGTGGGACCCCCCGACCGGCACCTCGGTGCTTGTCGGCTGGCGGCCGCGCGATACGTTCCTCTCCGTCACGGACGGATTGAGTAACACGATTGTCATCGGCGAGAAACATCTCACGCCAAAGAGCATGTGGTGCTGTGGCCCTCGGATCGCACCGACCACGGCCGGATCGACCGAGTATGGCCGTGACGGCTACCCCTATTGGAGCTCGGACGGCGGCCCGGGGGGCTTCGGCGAATACTGGCTTGCCGGACACGTCAATCTGGGTGTGGCGCGCTCGCCCACAGAGGGCGACGGTTCGACGGCGGGCTGGAACAGCCTGCCCGCCCTCGGCAGCTGGCATGACGGCATTTGCAACTTCCTGTTCGCGGATGGCTCGGTGCAGGGCTTAGCAGTCGGCCTCGACCCTACCGTACTCATCAACCTCGGCAATGCGAGAGATGGCAATGTGGTTTCGTTGCCGTGAGGCGGCCTTTTGCGAGGGATGTATCATGCGGTCCGCGCCAAGAATCTTCCTGTGCTTGTCGCTGGCGATGCTGACCCTGGGCGGCTGCGGAGACAAACGGTATCCCATCAAGGGAAGGGTTCACTTCCCCGACGGCTCCCCGCTCAAGGTAGGCCGAGTTTGTGTCGTGATCGAACCTGGGAAAACAGGGGCCTGGGGCTACATAGGGGAGGACGGCACATTTACGCTCGGCAGCAACACTCCCGACGATGGTTTGCCCGCGGGAACTTACCGTGTTTACATCATGGACCCCGAGGATTCACGGATGATGGGCAAGCCGAGGAAAGCCAATGAGGTTATCCCGCCGCTCATCCACCCCCGGTTCACGTCCCCCGAAACTTCCGGCTTGACGTTTGAAGTGCCGAAGCAGACGGAGTGGGACATCGTCGTTCAGAAACCATAAGGACCCCGGCAGCTAGCGGTGGCGGCACGTTTGGAACGTGCCATGGCTGAGCACGAAGCGTCGCCTTGGGCACAGCATTCCTAGGTTGGGCTTGGGAACGAATGCTTTCTTCCCTCCTGGAAGGATCTTCCATGTTGACGCTTTTCGGACCTCGTCTCTCGGGCCGGACTTGCGCTGGCGTTTCGCGGCGCGACTTCCTCCGCATCGGCGCGCTGGGCTTTGGTGGTCTGACCCTGGCCGATCTGCTGCGCAGCCGGGCGCAAGGCGCCGTCCGTTCCGAAGCCGCCCACAAGTCCGTTATCATGATCTACCTCCCCGGCGGCCCCAGTCACATCGACATGTACGACCTCAAGCCTGACGCTCCGGCCGAGTATCGTGGCGAGTTCAAACCAATCCGCACGAACGTGCCGGGCATCGATCTCTGTGAGCTGATGCCGCGGCAGGCGACGATCGCCGACAAGTTCAGCATCCTCCGCGGCCTGCAGACTCGCGGCAATCACGATCCCACCGAATTACTGACCGGCATTCCGGCGGCGGCTTCGGGGTTCATCGGTCCCGTCCGCCGCCCCGCTTTCGGCTGTGTGGTCAGCAAGCTGCGCGGTGGTGGCGGTGCCATGCCCCCCTATGTCAGCGTTTCGGACCACCGCCTCCTGTCCGCTTACGACGACCCCGAAGACCCGGCCTACCTGGGGCCGGCGCACCGCCCTTTTAGTGCCGTTGGGCCGATCATGAAAAACCTCACTCGCCCTCCGGAGATTACCCTGGAGCGGCTCGAGGAGCGGGTGGCGCTGCTGCGTACCTTCGACGCGCTCCAGAAGGAGATGGACAATGCTCAGCGATCTCTGGAAGGCATGGACAGTTACCAGAAGCGGGCCCTGGAAATGATCGTCTCGACGCGCGTGCGCGACGCCCTGGACCTGAGCCGTGAGCCGGACCGGCTGCGCGAGCAGTACGGCGTCGCCGGGACCGACTTGCTGCGGGCACGGCGTCTGGTGGAAGCAGGCGTGTCGGTCGTGTCGGTGGCGGCCCGCTTCCCGGTTCGACTTGGTGGAGGGATCAACGACCCCGGCGGTTGGGACACGCACGGCCATAACTTCAAGCTTCTCCGAGCCAAGCTCCCTATCTACGACCAAGCGGTATTCGCCCTGCTCAGTGATCTGCACGCGCGGGGTTTGGACCGGGATGTGGCAGTGGTCATCTGGGGTGAGTTCGGCCGGACGCCTCGGATCGGCGACGTAACCCCCGACGGCCGAGGCCACTGGCCGGCGGCGGGCTGTGCCCTGATGGCAGGCGGCGGCCTGCGGATGGGACAGATCGTTGGTGCGACCGATGGCCGGGCCGAGAACCCGCGCGGCCGGCCCTTTACCCCGCAGGACGTGCTGGCCACCCTCTACTATGTGCTGGGTATCGACCGGGCGACGACGCTGCCGGACTTCACCGGCCGGCCGCAGCATCTGCTGGACCGCGGCGAGAAAATCACCGAGTTGATCTAACACTCTTGAAGAATCGACCAACTCGCACAGGTGAGGTGTCTGGTGATGATGGTGGCAACAGTCCGATCGGTTCGGGCGGCGGTTGCGTTGCTGTTGGGCCTGTTAGTCCACCCTCCTGCGCTCCAGGGCGCCGAGGAACCGGTGCCGGCGGCTCCGCTGCGCACGCTGCGGGTCGGCGAGCCGTCCGGGCCGAGCCGCGTGCCGGACCCGTGGCAGCAGGGGGTCTTCCCGCACCCGCAGAGCGTCACCGCCCTGGACCTCACCAACGACGGGCGGAGGGTCGGCGTGACGACCCTCGCGTTCCGGCACGACCGCAATTTCTGGCTGCTCGACGACAGCGGCAAGATTGTCGAGAGTCGCTACGTGCTGCCGTGGGCCCCCTTCCAGGTCGCAGTGCTGCCGGGGGCGCGGGCGTTCGGCGTTGGCCTGGCGTATTCACGCGTCACCAACCCGAACCCGTGCCTGTCGCTGTTCGAGGCGGGGAAGGCGGACGAGACGGCCTTCTTGGAGGATTCTTACTGGGACAGCGGCTGGCTGCGCTACGGCGGCGGCGACTGGCGGACTGGCTGGCCGGTCAGTCTCGTTGGCGACCTGCTCGTGCGGGCGAACGGCTCAGCTTTCACCATCCGTGCCCACGACGGCGCGTGGCGGCTGCGGCACGACGGCAGCCGCGAGCGCTACCCGGCGTCCGAGCAGCGCCCGCTGCGGATGGCCGCCAGCGGGGACGGTCGCCGGATCGCCCTGGGCTACCTCGTCCCTGATGGCAACGGGCTGGACGCGCGGACCCGACGGTGGCTGCACCCAGGGCCGCTGCTGGCGGTTCGGGATGCAGGGGCCAAGGCCCCGGCCTGGACCGCCGCGCCGTGGGCCGGCGCCGCCCGGGTCGCCCAGCCGCCGGAGCCCGCCGACGAGTTCCCCGCCATGGCCGAGGACTTCAACATGAAGCCGCAGGTCCTGGTGCCCTTCCGGGTGGCGGCGGCGGTGGGGCTCAACGGCGACGGGTCGCGGGCCGCCCTGACCGAGTACGGCGGCTGGCTGCGAGTCAAGCGCGAGCGCGGCATCGGCCAATGGAACCCGAACCACCCGGTGCCGTTCTGCCCGCGGCAGCGTGGCCGGCTGCGCGTCTTCGGCGCCGGCGGCGAGGAACTGGCCGGCGCGGACCTGCCGGCCGACGGCCTGTTCGAGGTGCGGCTCGACCGGCCGGGCGACAC
>DATLYH010000117.1:0-9857 GCA_035575035.1 Gemmataceae bacterium | reverse complement strand
GGCCGGGCCGGTACGCTATGTCCGGCTTGCCCTGCCGCTGGGGGCGGTGGCAGAAGAAACCCGTTGGCTGCGGCAGGCCGTCTGGACCGGCACGGGCGTATCGCTGGTCCTGGCCCTGTTGGTGAGCATGGTGCTGGCGCGGCGGATGAGCGCCCCCTTGGTTGAGTTGGCCAGCGCGGCTCGCTCGATGGCTGAGGGCTACTGCGGCCAAGAGGTGAAGGTAGCCTCCGCCGATGAGATCGGCACCCTGGCCCTAGTGTTCAACGAGATGAGCCGGGCCTGCGCAGCGCACATTGCCCAGATGGAACGGGACCGGCAGCAGCTGCGGGCCATCTTCGGCAGCATGGTCGAGGGGGTGCTGGTCCTCGATGCCGAGGGGCGGGTTCAGTTCCTCAATGAGGCGGCCGGCCGGCTGCTGAACCTTCCGGCCGGGGCCGAAGGCCGTAACCTTAGCCAGTTGGTCCAGCACCGCTCCCTCGCCGAGGCGGTCGCCCACATCACCGCCTCGGAGGAGCCTTATGAGGGGGAACTCGAATGGGATACAACGCCGCGGAAGGTGCTGGCGGTCCACGGCAACCGTTTGCCCGGCGAGCCGCTGCGCGGCCTGGTGTTGGTGCTGCACGACATCACCCATTTGCGCCGCCTGGAGCAGGTCCGGCAAGACTTTGTCGCCAACGTCTCGCACGAGCTGAAAACGCCCCTGGCCGCGATCCAGGCAACCGTGGAGACGCTCCTCGATGGGGCCTTGCACGACCCGGAGCATGGCGTTCGCTTCCTCGAACGTGTCCGGGAAAACACCGACCGCTTGCACCGCCTGGTGCAAGACCTGTTGACCCTGAGTCGAGTCGAATCGGGCGAGGCGGTCCTGGAACGCCGGCCGGTGCCGTTGCACGCCGCCGTCGAGGCGTCCCTCTCCCGCCACGAGCACCGCGCGGCGAGCAAGGGCTTGCGGCTGGAGCAAGCGCCGCCGGCCGAGCCGGTCACCGCCCTTACCGACGAAGAAGCCCTGGCCGAAATCCTCGACAACCTGCTGGACAACGCCATCAAGTACACGCCCCCGGGCGGGCGGATTACTCTACGCTGGTTTGCGGAAGGCGGTGCGGCGGTTTTTCAGGTGGAAGACACCGGCATCGGCATCCCGGAGAAGGATCTCCCCCGCATCTTTGAGCGCTTCTACCGGGTGGACCGGGCCCGCAGCCGGGAGCTGGGGGGCACCGGTCTGGGGTTAAGCATTGTCAAGCATCTGGCGCAGGCCCTCGGGGGAAGCGTGACGGCATCCAGCCAGGTCGGTGTCGGCAGTGTCTTCACGGTGCGGCTGCCGGAAGCCGCCGTGCCGCGGGCGGAAAAACTCATCGGACCTGCATAGGACCTTCATCAAATCTACACTGGCCGTGCTTATGCTAACCGGCGGGACGCGGTGTCCATCGGCCGACTACCCCCAGCGAGCCCATTGCCTATGGCCCGAGAAAAAATTCTCATCGTGGAAGACGAGCCGTCGTTGACGGAAGTGCTGTCCTACAATCTCCAGCGCGAGGGCTACGAAGCGATCGTCGCTAGCGACGGCCCGGAGGGCCTGCGTAAGGCCCAGACCCTGTTGCCCGACCTGATCATCCTGGACCTGATGCTGCCGGGGCGGGATGGCCTGGAGGTTTGCCGAGACCTGCGCGCCTCGCACCGGACGGCTGGTATCCCCATCCTCATGCTGACGGCCAAGGCCGAAGAGACCGACCAGGTGATCGGCTTTGCCGTGGGCGCCGATGACTACGTCACCAAGCCGTTCAGCGTCAAGGTGCTGCTCCAGCGCATCAAGGCCCTGGTGCGGCGAACGGGCGGCCCGGAGTTGCCGGGAGAGGTGATCGAGGTGTGCGGCATCCGACTCGACAAGCGCGGCCACCGGGTCACCCTCGACGGGCAGCCCGTCCCCCTGACGCCGACCGAGTTCCGCCTCTTGGAGGCGCTGATGCGGCAGCCGGGACGGGCCTTCACCCGGCACGACCTCATGGAGGTTGCCATGAGTGACGCCATCGTGCTGGAGCGCACCGTGGATGTGCACATCAAGTCCCTCCGCCGCAAGCTAGGCGCAGCCGGCTCGTGCATCGAGACGGTGCGGGGCGTCGGCTACCGCTGCCGCGAGGAAGGCACCGCTGGGTAGTCCGCCCGGCAGCCATTCGCCGCGCTGTCGGCTTCTTTGAACCCTCCGCGCCGAGTCCCGGCCAATTTTCGCCCGTCTTTTATCCCCCCTTCATCAAGGCCACACGACCGGCGGCTATAGTCATCACCGTGGCGTTGGCGCTTCCGCCAACCGGTGACATCTCTGACGGAGGGTTCCGACGATGAGGACACCGCCTTTCCCGCAGGCCCGGCGACCGGCGTTCACCCTGATCGAACTATTGGTGGTGATCGCCATCGTCGCTATCCTGATGGCTCTGTTGTTGCCCGCGGTGCAAAAGGCCCGCGAGGCGGCCAACCAGGCGCGGTGCCAGAACAACCTCAAGCAGCTCGGCCTGGCGTTCCACAACTTCCACAGCCATCACAACCGATTTCCTCGCTCCGGCGAACATCTGGTGACGGCCGACGGCACGACCTACAAGACCCAGTGCTATCACAGTCCGCTCACCCTGATCTTGCCCTACATGGAGCAAGACAACGTTTTTCGGCAGCTGGACCTGCGCTATCGGTACAACGAGGGACCGAACGCCTCCCTGGCCGCCACCGGTGACGGGCCGGGAGCGATCATCAAGACCTATCTCTGCCCGACGAACCCGCTCCGCCCAAGCCCGCGCGACAGCCAGGGGTACGCCTGCTCCGACTATGCCATCCTTCCTTACGTGGAGGTGAGCAGCGCTGCCGCCGCGGTCACCGGCATCCCGGCGGGGCGCTACCCCACGGCGGCCACTTCGGAGCCTTACCCCTTGAACCATTACAAGTCCTACAGCGTGAACTCGGGAGCGCCTTGCTTTGTCGGTTCCGGCAAGGGGTTCCAGCTCAAGACCTCCGCCGAGTTGGCCGCGATGGGCGGCATCGACATCTACTACGGCGGCGCCACCCTCAGCGCGATCACCGACGGTAGCAGCAATTCGATCCTGGCCTACGAGGACACCGGCCGCAACGAGCGGATGGACGGCAACCCCGGCTCCACCGGCCTGCCGCCGAACAACTACCACGACCCGGTGACCGGTTGTGGCCGGGCCCACTGGCGCTGGGCTGAGCCGGACAACACCTCCGGCTGCTCCAAGATCATCAACAACAATGCCTGGCCGTTCGGCGGTCCGCCGGCCTGTCCCTGGACCTACCACGATTGCGGCCCGAACAACGAATGGTTCAGCTTCCACGTCGGCGGCGCCAATGCCTTGTTCGCCGACGGTCATGTGCAGTTCATCACGGACTCCGTCTCCCTGCGCGTGGTGTATGCGTTGGGCACGCGCAACGGCGGCGAGGTAGTTACCCCGGACCCATGAGCACCTCGAAGGAGTTGACCATGCGGCATCCGCTCTTCTGCCGACCCGTCCGCCTCGCAATGGCGGCTTTGCTGGTTGCGGCGGCCGCAGGCTGTGGCGGCCCCAAGAAGAAGGTCGTTCCGGTGGAGGGAAGGATTGTTTTCGCCGACGGCCAACCGCTGCCCCCTGGGACCCGCCTGATCTTCAACCCGGTGGAAGGAGGCGCGGCGGCCGCCACCGCCGTCACGGCCGCGGATGGATCGTTCAAGGTAACCCACATTTCCGGGGCCGGCGGCACGGAGCCGGGCCGCTACACTGTGTTGCTTGCTGCCCCGGAAGGCGATCCGGGGAACTTCTTCCGGATCGTTCCCCCAGCGTACTATGACGGAGGGAGCCTCCACGTGGAAGCGAAAGAGGGAATGGCGCCGCTGCATCTGAAAGTTGCCCGGGCCAGGATAAAGGGACGATAAGAGGCCATCGGCCGGTGCTAGCCGCCATTCGAGGCAAACACACCGGCCGATTCTATCGAAGATAAGCTCTTTCAGGATGAGGCGAGCGAACAGAAAGAGGGGCCAGAGAAGAACCTTCTTTGCCGCCCCGGACCCCTCTTGATAGTGCTTCTCAGCGGCGCTTCGCGGCGGGCGGCAGCAGGCTCTGGTTCCGCAGCCAGTCCTCACAGCGCTGCGGCCAGCGGGAACATGCCTGCTCGCTCGGCCGCAAACCGAACCCGTGGCCGCCCGAAGCGTAGACGTGCAACTCGGCCGGCACCCCCGCCTTTTTCAGGGCCAGGTAGAACAACACACTCCCCTCCGCTGGTATGCGGTCATCGCCGGCGTGGACCAGGAACGTCGGCGGCGTCTTCGCCGAGACACGCAGCTCGGGCATCAGAGCGCTCTTCTCCTTGTTCGCCAGATAGGCCGGGTAAACCAGGACGGCGAAGTCCGGCCGGCAGCTGACCCGATCGATGCCGTCGATCGGCTCATAGGCCCGCTGGTCGAAATTGGTGCTGGCCGCTGCCGCCAGGTGGCCGCCCGCCGAGAAACCCAGGATGCCGAGCCGCTGTGGGTTGATACCCCATTCCTCGGCCTTGCTGCGGACCAGGCTCAGCGCCCGCTGAGCGTCCTGCAATGGACCAATGGGCGGCTGGTCCTTCGGCTGGTCGGGCCGGCGCGGCACGCGGTACTTCAGCACGATGCCGGTCACGCCAATCGAGTTCAGCCAGGCCGCCACCTCCTCGCCTTCCAGGTCCCAGGCCAGGATGTTGTAACCGCCGCCGGGACAGATCACCACAGCAGCCCCGGTGTCGGCATCCTTCGCCGGCCGGAAGATGGTCAGGGTCGGCTTGCTGACGTTGGTCAGGCGCTTGACCGGCTTCTCGCCGGGCTTCGACTCCTGGACCTTCTCCTCGCCGATCGATCCGGTTTCGCCGGGGGCCGGCCCCGGCCACACATCGAGCACCAGCGGTTTCGGGTCAGCCGGCCGGCCGGGCGGGGCAGACCAGATCGGCAAGGGAACGGCGGCCGCCAGCACCAGGCCGGCGATCATCAGGCATCGAAGGTCGCGCCGCATGGTTTCTCCTTTGCAGTTGTTCATGCCAGCAGTGGGCGAGCACGCTTGACCAGCTGCACCGGGATGCCCCAGGGGTCGCGGAGCATGGCCAACTCGTCACCCGACGGCGCGGTGGTGATTTCTCCCTCGGCCCGCGCCCCGGCCGCCAGGAGGCGCCGCCGGGCTTCGCCCACGTCCGGCGCGGTAAAGGCGAGGTGAAGGACCATCGGGTCCAGGGCGGCATAGTCCGGCACCGGCGCATCCTGGCGATAGACCTCCAGCACCACGCGCCCCGCCTGGTCGGCCAGGAAGCGCGTGTGCGGCGGGCCGTCCACCGAGCGGACAATCCGCATTCCCAGATGGCGGGTGTACCAGTCCGCCAGCGCCACCGGGTCGGAAACATTCAGGGCGATGTGTTCGATGTTCATGGTCCGGGCTCACTCCGGGTTAGTACTTCCTCGGGCCGGTGCGGCCGGCTTGTGGCCGCGTTGCAGCCAGGCCCAGCGGAACAGATTGCGCGTGTCCACGTAGCGGGCGTCCGGCGAGGTGGCACCCAGCACGACCACCAGGAGATGATCGTTACCGCGTCGGCCGCTGGAGACCAGGCAGGCACCGGCCGCACTGGTCGTGCCGGTCTTGACGCCGTCGTACCCTTCGATGTCGAGCAGCTGATTGGTGTTTCGCCAGGTGATCTCGCGGGGCGTGCCGTCCGGTTGGGTCACGGTGCAGCGGTGTACGCGGGTCTGCACATACTTGCCGAAGAGCGGGTCCTGCAAGGCGGTCCAGGTGAGGCGCAGCAGGTCGCGGGCGCTGGCATGATTCGCCCCCAGGCCGTTCGGGTCCACATACTTGGTTTCCTTTAGATTCAGGGCCTGGGCGCGGCGATTCATCTCGGCGACAAACCGCTCCACCGGGTCCGTCTTCTCGTCGGCGGGCCGGAAGCGCTCCCCGAAGTGCTCGGCCAGGGCGACGGCCGCGTCATTGCCCGATGGCAGCAGCAGGCCGTAGAGCAACTCACGGACGCTCAGTTTTTCTCCGGCGCGGACGCCGGCCGTACTGCCGATGGTCCGGTCCGCGCGCTCGGAGAAAGTGACCACCTCGTCAAGTACCCTGGCATCGCGGGCGGCCAGCTGCAGGACAATCCAGGCGGTCATGATCTTGGTGGTGCTGGCGATCGGCCGCGGCGTGGCCGACTCAAACCCCCACAGCAGCTCGCCGGTCTTGCCGTCGCCAATAGCCCAGGCCTTGGCGGTCACGAACGGCGGGCCGTCGAGCGGATCGGCCGGTTTCTTCTCCTGGGCGGCGGCGAGGGCAAGGGTGGTTCCAAGGACGAGGGGAACGAGCAGCGGCCGGATCATCGAGCGAAGCTCCTTTCGGGGGGGGAGGGGCGGGGTGTTTATTGTGACAGGCCGCGGCGACGAATGCAATCACCGAGCGCGACGCTTGCGGGAGCGGCTCGCAGGGTCCTGATTGCCGCACAAAGTTCGGACAGCCTTACTAATGTCGGGGCGACTGGACATCGTTAGCACTTTTTCGCTCCGGCATCGCGAAACTCCCGGCGGTGATCCGTGCCCTGCTGTGCCAGGCAGCAACAGCTGGCGGCGGCGAAACTGGCTCAGGAGAAACCGGGACAGACCCTCCAGGCCACGGCCCTGGTCCGCGAGGCCTATCTCCGGCTGGTCGATGTGGAAAAGGCCCAGCACTGGAATAGTTTCGCCGCGGCCGCCGAGGCCATGCGCCGCATTCTGGTAGAGAACGCTCGTCGCAAATTGCGGCTGCGTCACGGAGGCACCCTTCAGCGGCAGGATGGGCACCGTGTGGATGGCCCAGCAGACCGAGCCGGTCAAACGCCTGGTCGCCGTCAAGCTCATCAAGCGGGGCATGGACTCCTGGCAAGTCCTCGCCCGCTCCGAGACGGAGCGGCAAGCCCTGGCCCTGATGGATCATCCGAACATCGCGAAGGCGCTGGATGCCGGCACGACGGGGAAATCAGAGCCGCGACCGTCAGGGAGCGGGGCGAGTGGGCCCCTCCCTTACGGTCGGGGCTCGGAGTACCCGTCGCTAACGCTCCGGGCTCGGAGGGTGCGGACGCTCCGGGCTCGGAGTACCCCGTCGCTAACACTCCGGGCTCGGATTAAGCGATCTCCCATTAGCCCAGCGCCGCACGGGTGCGCTGGATCAACTGGTTGTCGGGATCGCCGGTACCGTGCAGCCAGAACAAACTGCTCATCAGATAGCGCGACCGCCAATGCGGCGTGGTGTGGTGGTAGTCCTCCAGCGCCGCCGAGCTGAACTTGTAGTCGTGCGAGTCGCGGCCTTTGGTGAAGACCAGCCGCTGGCCCGCGGCCACCAGCGCCGGGCCCGCCGCTGGGTTGCTCTCCAGTAGTGCCAGGGCCTTCCGCGCTGCCCCCACATTGTCCTGGTTCCGTCGCACCTCGCCGAAGATCCGCTCCACCGCCTCGGTGCCTGTGGCGTGGAAGTCGGCCTTCTCCAGGGTGTCGATCCGGATGTCCTCGCGGAGCTTGCCGCGCTGGCCCATCGCCTGGCGGAACATCGCCAGGAAGGCCGCCGTTTGCAGCATCAGCATTCGCCGCGTCTCGTCGTTGCCGCTGGCCCGGTAGGCGTAGTGCAGGGCATTGGTCGAGGTCACGCAGTGCAGGCCGACAATGCCCGGCTGCCGCATCAGCAGTTCGCCGGCCGCCAGGAAAAGCCCATCCCAGACGCAGGCCGGGTCGGCGCCCCGGTTGAGCACCTCGACCACCGCATTGCAGCTGTCGGGCCAGTTCCCCTTGCGCACCTCGCCGAGCACGTCGGTCGCGGCCTCGGGCACCAGCTTGCCCCGCTGCCAGTCGGGACGAATGCGGGCAGCCCGCTTCAGGTTCTCGCGCCAGGGACGGTCGGGTTCCAGGTCGGCCTTCGACGGGTTGGTGCCGTCGTGCAAGAGCAGGGCGTAAGCCAGCGAGCGCATCACCGGCTCGGCGTGGCGCCAGCCGATGGTGTTCAGGGTGCGGAAGGCGTTGGCCACGTAGATCGCCTTGTGGCCGATCGAGCGGAAGTCGCGGGCGCCGTAACGGGCGAACAGCTCGAAGACCTCGGCAGCGCCGGCCGAGCGCACCAGCCCGGCGATGGCTCGGTCGGCCCCCTCCTCGTCCCAGTTGTCCATCGCTTCAATGAAACGCTGGCGGGCCTGGTGGGTGGGAGGCAACTGGCCGTCGTCCAGGGCCGGCAAGACCCACGGGTCCTTCTTGTTGATCCGCTTGGTCGCCTGGGATGCCTTGAAGTTGTCCAGCGCCCAGAACAACGGCAGCCAGCGTTCGCTGTCGGGAGCGGCCAGCGCTGCCTGGTGGGCGGAGTGGACGACCAGGACGCAGTGAAACTCGAAGCCGACCGGCCGCGGCCGGATGTTGCGCACCCCTGCCAGGAAGAGGGCGCTGAGGAGTTGTTGATAGCTGGTGCCCGCCTTGACCTTCTCGGCGGCGGCGCCAATCAGCTTCTCGCGCGGCGTCTCCTCGATGAGGCGCACCAGCGGTTCGATGTCGGGGCTGAACTGGACCGAATTGACGGCGGCCTCGGCCGCGGTGACACGCGGCAGCTGCCCCAGGAAGCCGAAGTCGCCCAGGCCGGCCAGGGCGCCGGCCCCGAGCGCTCCCCTTACGAAGTCCCGGCGTGAGATTGACGAGCAGCGCATGAGATGTCCTCCCCGCCGCCCTTCTCACCCCAACCCTTTTCCCCCGCAACGGAGGAGGGTTGGGATGAGGCAGCGGCCAGTCGCTCCGCCCGGACCTTCTTCCGGTACTCGCGGTAGATCAATAGGCCCAGGCCGCCGAGCAGTAAGTAAGGCATGCTCACCATCAGATAGATGCTCTGGTTCCAGGCGCGCGCTTCCCGCAGCGGGTCGTCATCCTCCGAACCGGAGGACTGGGCGATCGCCTCCTGTCAGGAAGGGCACGCATAGACCGGCTTCGACAGCCCCAGAAGGACGAGGCCCGCGAGAAGCCCGAGCATCAGGAACAGCCGCTTCATGAAATGCCTCCTCGCTCGCAGGAAGGTATTATAGCCTCGCCTCAGGGCGGAGGATAGAGCCGGTACAGCATCCAGTAAACGATCACGCCGGTGACCGACACATAGAGCCAGATGGGCAGCGCCCAGCGGGCAACGCGCACATGGCGGGCGAGCCGGTCGCGCAGGCCGAGGTAGGCGGTGTACAAGGCCAGCGGCGCCGCGACCGCAGCCAGCACCGTGTGCGACAGCAGCACTGCCGTGTACAGGTACGCCACCCCTTTCGGCGCGTCCGGCGCCCGCTCGGCGAAGTATGTCGGCCGGCCCTGCTTGACGATGAAGTGGTAATACAGGTACGACGCCAGGAAGACCGCCGAGACAGCCAGCGCCGCCAGCATGCACATCTTGTGCGCGGTGATCTGCCGGTTGCGGATGAAGAGGTAGCCGGCCACGAGCAAAACGGCGCTGGTCGCGTTCAGGATGGCATTGACCGTGGGCAGGTCGTCCGGCCCGATCATGGCTGTTCTCGAAGGACATGGGCCAGCGCCTTGTGCAGCTTCGGCAGGTCGTCCACGGGGTTGCCCAGGTCATCGACCTGCCGGCCATCGAAGTAGCCGCGGACCCGGCCCCGCCGGTCCACCAAAACCAGCCTGGTGCTGTGGGTGACTTCGTTGCCGGGCGTGCGGGCCTCCCCCTGGTTCTGCTCCACCGCCACCTTGAAGCCCTCGCGCAGCAGCCGGTAGACCTCTTCTTGCTTGCCGGTCAGGAAGAGCCAGCGCTCGGGGTCGGCGCCAAAGTGGGCGGCATACGCCCGCAGCTCGTCGGGGTTGTCATGCTCCGGGTCAACGGTGAATGTGACTAGCAGGACATCCT
>DATLYH010000116.1:0-13321 GCA_035575035.1 Gemmataceae bacterium | reverse complement strand
GAGGGGTGGGGGGTGAGGGGGCGGTCAGCTCGCGGTCGAGATCAACGATCTCGCCGTTGACCTTGGCCGCCACCGCCGCCTGGGCCAGGCGCTTGCCGATCGCCTCGGCGACCTGGCGCGGCCGGGTGCCTTCGGGAACCTGCTTGACGGAGCCGTCGGGCAGTCGGAGGGTGAGCATGAGGACATCTCCCAGAGAGGAAAACTTGGACCACCCCGACAACGGGTGGGCCAGAAGGCGGGCGCGCGGGGCGCTCGCGCGGCCCGGGAGTATCCTACGTCATGGAAAGGCCGTTGGCGGCTTGGCGGATAGGAGGGCGCCAAGCCGCCAACGGCCTGGTCGTCAGTCACAATCGCTTACTCGCCGACGTACGGCATCAATGCCATGAAGCGCGCCCGTTTGATCGCGGCCTTCACCGCCCGCTGGAAAGCGGCGCAGTTGCCGCTCCGCTTACGGCTGAAAAGTTTGCCCTGGCTGGTGCAAAGCTTCTTCAGCGTCTGCACGTCCTTGTAATCGACGAAAGCCGGCCGCGGGCAGCCTTCCTTCGTGCAGAAGCGGCACCGATTCTTTCTTCCTCGACCGAGCTTCTTGCGGACCATCGCTCTTTTTGTCCCATCTGCAAAGGCATATCAAACATCCCAACCCGTGGAGACGTTACGATATTGGAAATCGCCGGTTCTGTCAATGAGGCTGCACAGCCAACGAGCGGCGCGGGTTCCCTCTGCCGGGCGAGAGCCTGGCCGCTCCCCCGCCGGCGCGGGAAGTTGACGATGCGCCGCCGGCAGGCTATCAAAGGGCCTTAGGGAACGGATGATCCATCTCGGTGGACGGAAGGGTCCCGGCCGTGACCGAACCGTGGCAAACGATCGTGCAAATTGCCCTCGACCTGGGCAAACTTCTGGCCGCATTGGCCCAGGCGGCCTGGCACTGGGGAGTCCTCATCGCCTGGGTGGCCTGGTGGCTGGGGGGAGTGAACTGGAGGAAACTCGGGCCGGTCCTGGGCCAGGGGGCCTGGGTGCCGGTGGTGCTGCTGTCGGTGCTAGGGGCAATGGTCTGGTCGCAGATCGCGCCCCGCCCCTACGATTTCCTCGGCGTGGTCACGGTACCCAACTTCTGGTGGCAGCTCGGCGGCGTCGGCCTGCTGGCCGGCCTGACCCTGTTCTGCGGCTGGTTGCAAGGGGTCTTCGACTGGGCCCCCCCCGATCCCCTGGCGGCCGAAGCGGCTGCATCAGAGCACGCCCCGGGCAACGAGCATTTGCTGCATCTCGATCCTCCGCAGCATCACTGAGCGCCCTCGGGCCGGTCGGCGAAACACGGTCCACTCTCTTAAGGTAATCCCATCGCACCTGATCCGTCCTTTCCCGGAGGGTTTAACCATGTGGGTCCGTCAATGTGATCTCGATGCTCAGAATGAGGCCCCGCCGCCAATCCCCGCGCGGATCGCCTCCAACGAGGAATTCATCCCGCCGCCGCCGTCGCCGCAGCAGAAGGAGTACGAGGCCCGGCTCAAGGAGATCAGCGAACGGGCTGCCCGCCGCCAGGGGCTGAGCCGCCGCGACTTCCTCCGCAGCGGCAGCGGCATGGCCGCGGCGCTGTTGGCCCTGAACCAGACTTTCGGCGACTGCTACGAAGTCTCGGCCGAGGAGGTCGAGGACCCCAAGGCCTTCGAGGAGAAATGGCCCAAGGACCAGTTCATCTTCGACGTTCAGACCCACCACGTGGACATCAGCCGAAAGTGGTACGACGACACGCCGGAGGGGAAGCGCGTGCTGCAATTCTTCCGGCTGCTGCGACCGCTGGCCGGCTCCACCGAGAAAAGTTTGGAACTGCTTAACCGGGCCCACTATGTCAAGGAGGTCTTCGGCGACAGCGACACGGTGATGGCAATCATCAGCGGCGTGCCGAGCCGGGAATGGGACAAGAACCCGCTGCCGCCCGACCAGATGGTGGCGACGCGGCAGTACGTCAACGACCTGGCCGGCTCGCAGCGGGTGCTGTCGCACGGTCTGCTCCGCCCCAACCTCGGGTCCAAGGAGCTAGAGGAGATGGAACGCCAGGTCAAGGTGCTCAAAATCGACGCCTGGAAGATGTACACCGGCGCCGAGCTGGGCGAGCAGGCCTGGTTCATGGACGACGAGAAGGTGGCCTACCCGTTCTGGGAGCGCACCAAGAAATTGGGCATCAAGAACCTGTGCGTCCATAAGGGGCTGCCGCTCGGCTTTTTCAACGAGAAGGGATGCACACCGCATGACCTGGAGAAGGCGGCCAAGGACTGGCCGGACCTGAACTTCATCGTCTACCACTCCGGCTTCCGCGGCTTCGGTCTGGCGGCCCGCGGCACCGGCGACCGCATCGAGGACCCCAAGAAGGACGATCCCCAGGAGATCCCCTGGATCAGCGACATCCTGCGCATCCTGAAGCGGAACCCGCAGATCAAGAACATCTACTTCGAGTTGGGGAGCACCTTCCAGCAAATCTCAGCCCGCAGTCCGGAGATGGCCCTGCACATGCTCGGGCAGATGATCCAGGTGGCCGGCGCCGACCACGTCCTGTGGGGGACCGATTCAATCTGGGGCGGTAGCCCGCAGAGTCAGATCGTCCGCCTGCGCCGGTTGAAAATGAAGCCGGAGCTGATGGAGAAGTACGGTTACCCCGAACTGACCGACGCCATCAAGGACCAGATCCTCGGTCTGAACGCGGCGAAGTTGTTCGGCATCGACCCGAAGGCAAAACGACAGGCAATCAAGGCCGACCGGCTGAGTCAGATCCGCGAGGAGTATCGCCACGACCCGTCGCCGAGCAACACGCAGTACGGCTGGGTCTGGGTGGATGACAGTCGCGAGCCGACGGTGCCCGTGGGGGCGTGATCCCTGGCCGGCCGAGGCCCCCAGCGTCGGCGTCCGGTTGGTTTAAGCCCGCGGCCACGGGGCCGGTACAACCTCACTCCCGGCGGCTTGAATAAACTCCGTGCGCCGGCTACAATTGCGCCCATCGGGCGGAGGAGGGACCGGAGCGCTCGCAAACCCCGCGTCCCGCCATGGGATCCTGTTATCCGTAGGCTGAATCGTTCTGGGCAGAAGTATCTTGTCACGGGCGCTGCTCCCTTCCCCCTTCTCCCCCGCGCGGGAGGAGGGGGAGGGGGGCGGCCGGCCAAGAAGGAGTCCAGTCGGTGCAAATCAAGATCTCCGCGCGGCACGGGCACCTGAACAACGCCACTCAGCAGTTCATTCAGGAAAAGGCACAGAAGCTGCTTCGCTACTTCGACCGGCTAACCATGATCGAGGTAACGGTTGATCTGAAGCCGGACCAAAAATCGGCGGAGTTCGTGGTGCAGGCCGAGCACAAGCACGACTTCGTCGCCCGGGAGGTCCACCCGGATCTCCTGGCCGCCGTGGACAAGGCGGTTGACAAGCTCGAGGGCCAGCTCCGCCGCTACAAAGAGAAAATCCAGGACCACCGTCGAACCCCCTCGACCGGGGAGGTGACCGGGGGCTCCGCCCGGCCCGAGTCCCAAGAAGAGGGAGAGTGACCAGCCATGCGTATGTCTGATTTCGTGGTCCGGGAGGCGATCATTCCCGACCTGGCGGCGAGCAGCAAGGAGGGGGTCATCCGGGAGATGGTCGAGGGCCTTCGGGCCGCCGGCGCCTTCCGCGGCGCCGATCCCGAGGACATCATCCGGGCCATCCTCAAGCGCGAGCTGCTCGGCTCGACCGGCATCGGCCGGCGGGTGGCCATCCCTCACACCAAGCACCCGAGCGTCGAGCGCCTCGTCGGCACCGTGGCCATCTCTCGGCCTGGGGTGGCCTTCGACAGCCTCGACGGCGAACCGGTCAATGTGTTCGTGCTGCTGATCTCGCCCCAAGATCGGCCCGGCGACCATCTCCGTGCTCTGGAGAACGTCTCGCGCTGCCTGCGTGACGAGGGCTTTGTCCGCTCGCTGCGGCAGGCCCCCTCGCGGGAAGCCATCTGGGGCCTTCTGGAAGAGGCCGACCACCAGCCGCCATGAGGACGGCGCCCGTCCCTTCGCCTCTCTCCCAGACGAGAGCGGGTGACGGGGCCAACGACCTGCTGGCCGGGCGGCTCCGACGGCGGCCCCCGGCAGGACCTGGTGACAGGATGAACGGACGCCGGCTTGACACCGATCCCCCGCGCCCCGCTCCCGATAGCGAGCGGCCGGCGTCAGCCGGCCGGTCATCAGGCGACCCGGCCATGCCCGCCGGCTGCCCGGCCCCATCGCCCGAGAGCCAGGGTGCCATGAAGGGCGAGAGTGTCCGACGCAAGGTGGTGATCACCAACCCGCAGGGTTTCCACCTGCGCCCGCTGGCGGCCTTTGCCGAGACGGCCCTGCGCTTCCAGAGCCGCGTCAGCGTGATCAAGGATGGGGTGGGGGTGGACGGGAAGAGCCCGGTGGCCCTGATGGGTCTAGGCGCCGCTCCGGGGACCGAGTTGGTGCTTGAGGCCACCGGCCCCGACGCCGCGGCCGCCCTGGATGCCTTGTTGGAGGTGCTCACCAGCCTGGCAACCGCCCAGGAAGTCCCCGAGGCGCCGCCCTCACGTTGAGGGACTAGTCCGCACGGAGCAGGGGCAGGTATCGGAGGGGAGAGCCAACGGCATGCCTGGTACGCGCGTACCGGGCGGCGAGCGGCCGGCGTCAGCCGGCTGGTGGCGAGTGCAGCGTACCGTGTCCAGCGCCCTGACCGCTGATAGCTCATCACGCACTCCATGGAAATCAAGCGCGGCATCCCCGTTTCTCCCGGCGTGGCCATCGGGCCTGCGCTGGTGCTGGACACCGAGTGGTTCCGCATTCCGCAGCGTACCGTCAACCCGCAGGGGGTCGAGGAGGAAGTCCAGCGGCTCCGCCAGGCCCTGGCCGCCGCCGCCCAGGAGGCCCGTGCCAATCAGGAAGTGGTCAACGAACGGCTCGGCCGGCAGTACGGGGCGATCTTCGGGGCCCACGCCTTGTTGATCGAGGACCCCGCCCTGGAGCGCGAGCTGGAAGAGCAGATTCGCCACTACGGCCGCTCCGCCGAGTATGCTGTCAGCCGGGTCATCCGCCGCTATGCCAAGACCCTGGAAAGTCTCGAGCAGGGCTACCTGGCCGCCCGCGCCGCCGACCTGTTCGACATCGAGAAGCGTATCCTCCGCAACCTGCTCGGCCAACGCCGCGAGCAGTTGGCCCACCTGACCGAGCCAGTCATCGTGCTGGCCCACGACCTGACCCCCAGCGAGACCGCCGCCCTCGACCCGCGGATGGTACATGCCTTCGCCACTGAGGCCGGCGGCCGGGCCAGCCACACCGCCATCATGGCCGGCGCCCTGGAGATCCCGGCGGTGGTCGGCCTGGGGAAGTTCGTCACCGACGTCTCTGGCGGCGACCTGGTCATTGTGGACGGCAACCGCGGCGTGCTCATCCTCAACCCCGACGACGAAACTCTGGAACACTACGAACGCACCCGCAGCAGCTTCCGCAGTTTCGAAACCCAACTCGGCGAACTACGCGACCTGCCCGCCGAAACACGCGACGGCGTCCGCGTCACCCTGCTGGGCAACATCGAGTTCCCTCACGAGGCCAGCCACTGCCTGGAGCGCGGCGCCGACGGCGTCGGCTTGTACCGCACCGAGTTCCTCTATCTCGGCAGGAAGACCGATCCCACCGAGGCCGAGCACCTCGATGCCTACTTGACCGTCCTGCGCACCCTGGGGCCCAACCGCCCGGTGGTCATCCGTACCCTCGACGTGGGGGCCGACAAGTTCGCCACGCAGACGGGGCCAGCCGTCGAAGAGCGCAACCCGTTTTTGGGTCTGCGCAGCGTCCGGCTCTGTCTGCGGAATTTGACCTTGTTCAAAACGCAGATGCGTGCCATCCTAAGGGCAAGTGCCTTCGGCGATGTGCGCATCATGTTCCCCATGGTGAGCACCCTGCTGGAGTTGCGCCAGTGCAAGATGATCCTGGCGGAGGTCAAGGAGGACTTGGAGGACGAGGGCATCGCCTTCAACCGGGACCTGCCGGTCGGCACGATGATCGAGGTTCCCTCGGCGGCCATCATGGCTGACCACATGGCCCGCGAGGTGGACTTCTTTTCCATCGGCACCAATGACCTGATTCAATACACCCTGGCAGCGGACCGGACCAACGAGGCGGTTGCTTCCCTGTACAATGCTGGCGATCCCGCCGTCCTCCGCCTGATCAAGCAGGTGGTCGAGGCGGCGGCCCGGCACGGCGTGGACGTTAACGTCTGCGGCGAGATGAGCGGCGAGCCATTGTACACCCTGTTGCTGCTGGGCTTGGGGCTCCGGCAGCTCAGTGCCGCGCCGCACAACATCCCGGAGATCAAGAAGGTCATCCGGTCGGTCACCATTGACGAAGCCACCGAGGTCGCCCGCGAAGCCCTGCGCCTGGAGACGGCGCGGGACGTGAACAATTACCTCCGGGAGAAGGCCCGAAGGATTCTCCCCGAGGTGTTCAACTGAGGAATCAGGGGGCGCGAGGTATTGAGGGCCGCCGGCGTCAACTCGCAGACGGCGGGGCGGCGCGGCCCTCAAGTCCTCTTGTCCTCCACCCGGGTGCTAGGGCGCCCGCCCACCGGCGGCCTGGACCTTGCGGGTCCAAGCGGCCGACGCGGTGCCCCGCACCCAACGGTAAGGGAGAAGGCCTGGCCCGGCCTGGAAGTGGCACACGCGCAGGTAAAGCCAGCCCACGCCCTGGTGGGGCCCGCCGACAGGGCCCCGGGGCGGGCGCTTGGTCCTGTTTCCGGGCCGTGATCGTCCTCAGGCCGACCCGCGGCTGCTGCCCTGGGTCCTCCCTGGACGAGATCACGAGGAATCACTGAGGAACGAGGGAACCGGGCCGGCTCGATCGCGGCATTCGGCAGGCGGATTCCCCTTTTTCGTCCGCCCTTCCAACGCCGCCCTTGGCAACGGCGAGCATCGGCCTGCTTCCCGTCCAGCATGGTCCGCGACAAGGTCCGCATCCGCTTCCGCAAAAACGGCGACCTGCGCCTGGTCAGCCACCACGACCTGATGCGCTGCTTCGAGCGCATGCTGCGGCGAGCCGGCCTCCCCTTCCGCTCCACGTCCGGCTTCCACCCCAAGCCGCGGCTGGTCTTCGCTCTGTCACTGCCGCTGGGCGTGATCGGGCATGAGGAGGTCGTCGAGCTGGAACTTGACGCCGAGTTGTCCCCCGAGGAAGTCCACGAGCGGCTAGCTCGCCAGGCGCCGCCCGGCCTGGAGATCCTCCAGGTGCGTCGGATCGAACCGGGCCGGACGGCCCAGGTCCGCAGCGTCTCCTACCGCCTCCCCTTGCCGCCCGAGCGGGCTGAAGGCCTCCCTTCCAAACTGACCGAAGTCCTGAACGCCGCTGAATGCTGGGTGCAGCGCACCCGGCCGACGCTCCGGCGGGTCAACATCCGGCCATTTCTGCGCGACCTGCGCCTGCGCGACGGCGTCCTGGAGATGGACCTTTGGGTCACCTCCCAGGGCACGGCCCGGGCCGACGACGTGCTTGCCCTTCTGGGGCTAGACGACCTGCCGACCGCCGGGGCCGTCCTGGAGCGCACCCGGCTGGAACTGCACGATGAAGAAACCACCGAACCGCTAAGAGGAAACGCATGAAAAAAGAAATGCTCATCAATGTGTTGCAGCCCGAGGAGTGCCGTATTGCCATCCTGGAAGACGGCGTGCTCGAAGAGCTGTACGTGGAGCGCACCAGTCACGAGAGCTACGTCGGCAACATCTACAAGGGCCGTATCGTCAACATCGAACCGAGCATCCAGGCCGCTTTCGTCGATTTTGGCGTCGGCCGCAACGGTTTCCTGCATGTCTCCGATGTTGAGCCGGCTTACTACCGCCACCTCCTTGAGCCGCAACGTGGGGAGAACGGCGGCCGGCGCGGTAACGGACGCAACCGCCAGCGCAGCGCGGAGCGGCCGGGACGGCCGCAAGAGACCGTCAAGCCGGCCGAGCAAGCAGAGGGCCCGGCGGAACCGTCTCCGACCGAGCCGGTCCCCGAGTCGGAAGCGACGCCGGCTTTGGAGTCAGCCCTTGCGGCCCAGACCGCCGAGATGGTCGAGTCTGCCCCGGAAACCACTCCCGAACCCGAGGTCCAGGCGGATGAAGGGCCCCCCCCGGAGCGCCGTCGCGGCCGCGGGGGAAACCGCCGCCGGCGGGAGGAGCCGGCCGCAGAGGAACCCGCGGTCGCCGACCAGCCGAGCGGCGAAGCGGCGGAAGCCCCCCCCGGGCCGGAGGTCGAGAAGTCAGGCCCCGAGCAGCCGCGCCCCCGGTTCATGGAATCGGCCGAGCGCCGCACCGAGGAGGATGCCTCTTCCGCCGCCGGCACCGAGGCCCCGAGCGAACCGGCCCCGTCCGCCCCGCCGCCCACCGATGATATGGATCTGTTCTTCCCGCGCCCCCAGCCGACGGCCGAGCCAACCAGCTGTCAGGCCGAGGAAAAGGCCGCCGAACCGACCCCCGAAGAGCCGCCGGCCCATGAGCCGGAAGAGGATTTCGCCGAGGAAGCCGAGGACCGGTCGGTGGCCGAGATTTCCGACGACCTGATGACCGAGTTCGAGGAGGTTGAGGAAGCGCCGCGGCGCCCCCGACCGCGTGAGGGGCGGCGTGGACGGAGCCGGCGCGCCTTTGGCCGACCCGGCGCGGGCCGGCCTAAGCCGCTGATCCAGGACATCTTCAAGCGCGGCCAAGAGGTACTGGTTCAGGTCATCAAGGAGGGAATCGGCACCAAGGGGCCGACCCTGAGCACCTACATCAGCATTGCCGGCCGCTACCTGGTGTTGATGCCCGGTCTGAACCGCGTCGGCGTGTCGCGCAAGATCACCGATGAGGAGCAGCGCCGCCGCCTCCGCGAGATCTTCCATGAGCTGAAGCCCCCCAAGGGGCTCGGCTTCATCATCCGTACCGCCGGCATCGACCGCAACAAGAAGGAACTGCAAAGCGACTTGGCTTACCTGGCGCGGCTGTGGCAGGTGGTGGTGCGGCGCATCCGCAAGCTGAAGGCACCGGCCGAGATCTACCAGGAAAGCGACATGATCACGCGGACCATCCGCGACACCTTCACCCCCGACATCGACACCATCTGGGTGGACGAGCCGACCGCCTACGAGCATGCCAAGGAGTTTTGCGAGATCGTCATGCCGCGGTATGCCGGCCGCATCAAGCTGTATCAGGAGACCGAGCCGCTTTTCCACAAGTACGGCATCGAGGAGGAGATCGCTCGCATCCAGCAGCGGCACGTGCCGCTCCCCAACGGCGGCTCGATCGTGATTGATCAGACCGAGGCGCTGGTGGCCATCGATGTCAACAGCGGCAACTTCCGGGCGGACAACAGCGCCGAGGAGACCGCCTATCAGATGAACCTGCAAGCGGCCAAGGAGATCGCCCGCCAGCTGCGGCTCCGCGACCTGGGCGGGGTAATCGTCAACGACTTCATCGACATGCGCGAGGAGAAGCACCGCCGCGCCGTCGAGCGGGCCCTGCGCGAGGCGGTCAAGCGCGACCGGGCCCGGACGAAGATCCTGAAGATGTCGGCCTTCGGCATTATTGAGATGACCCGGCAGCGGATCCGGCCGTCGCTGAAGCGGAGCGTTTACCAGGATTGTCCGCATTGCCTGGGGACCGGCCAGGTGAAAACTTGCGAGAGCATGTCGATTGAAGTGATGCGCATGCTTCAGCTAGCCGCCCACCGCCCGGAGGTCAGCCGCATTCAGGTGCGGGTGGCTGAGGACGTGGCCAGCTACTTACTGAACAAGAAGCGCAAAGAAATTGTCCGCCTGGAAGAGAGCGGCAACATCCAGGTGGTGATCAACGGCCAGCCCGGCGCCCCGCCGGAGTTGTTGGAGTTCCTCTGCTACGACAACAACAATAACGAGGTCAAATCGCTCCCCTACGAGCGCGAGCGCACCGGTCGGCGCTGAAAGGAATTACCCATGCGAACTCTCCCGATCCTGCTGGCGTGTGTCCTGGCGGCCGGCCTGGGCGGGGCTGACGACCAGAAGCCGGCCCGCAAGACTGAAGTGTCCATCCAGGGCGACGCCTTCCTCATCAACGGCAAGCCAACCTACGCTGGCCGCACCTGGAAAGGGCACCGGGTCGAGGGCCTGCTCTTCAACGCGCGCCTGGTGCAGGGGATCTTCGACGACCTCAACCCCGAGACGCGGCCGATGTGGGCCTACCCCGACACCAAGCGCTGGGACCCCGAGCGGAACACGCGCGAGTTCCTGGCCGCCATGCCCGCATGGCGCCGCCACGGCCTCTTGGCGTTCACCATCAACCTCCAAGGGGGCAGCCCTCAGGGCTACACCAAGGGGAAGCAGCCGTGGCACAACTCGGCCCTGACCGACGACGGCAGCCTGCGCCCCGAGTACATGGCCCGGCTGGAACGCATCCTCGACCGGGCCGACGAGCTGGGCATGGTCGTCATCCTCGGCGTCTTCTACTTCGGCCAGGATGAGCGCCTCAAGGACGAGGCGGCCGTCCGCCGGGGCCTGGATAACGCCGTGGATTGGGTGCTGGAGCGCGGCTACCGCAATGTGCTGATTGAGGTGAACAACGAGTGCAACGTCCGCTACGACCACGCCGTCCTGCAGCCGCCGCGCGTCCACGAGTTGATCGAGCGGGTGAAGGAACGGAAGCGGGACGGACGGCGGCTGCTGGTCAGCACCAGCTACGGCGGCGGGACCGTGCCGCGGGAGAATGTGGTGCGCAGCGCCGACTTCCTGCTACTGCACGGCAACGGCGTCCACGAGTCCGACCGCATCGCCGAGATGGTCCGGCAGACGCGGAAGGTGCCGGGCTATCGGCCGATGCCAATCCTCTTCAACGAGGACGACCACTTCAACTTCGACCAGCCGAAGAACAACTTGCTGGCCGCGCTGAGCGAGTACGCCTCGTGGGGCTACTTCGACCCCGGCAAGAACAACTACGAGGACGGCTACCAGAGTCCCCCTGTCAACTGGGGGATCAACACCACGCGGAAGAAGCAGTTCTTCACCCTGGTCCAGGAGATTACCGGGGAGTAAGGAAACCCCGTCAGTCCAGCTTGATCTCGAGGTCTCCTGTCCGCCGGCTGATATCGACCCGCAGCGGGGTGGTCTCGTACTTACCGTACTTCTTCAGGATCGTCTGGATTTCCTTGTCCGTCAGCACCTCGCTGCGGTATTTCCGCATCTCCTCCTGGCCCTCGTCCTTGATGGAGACGTAGACGCGGTGCGCGCCGACGACGGCGCCGTCGTTGTCCTCGAAGCAGCTGAGGGTGAAGCGTCCTTCCTTGTCGGTGATGGCCCAGCTGGGCCGGCCCTTCTCGGGTTCGAAGTTCAGAAACAGACCAGGCACCGGCTTGCCGTTGTGGGTCACCTTGCCGCTGACCTTGACCACGGCCGGCTCGCCGCTACACCCCGCCCCGACCAGTAGCACCAGCAGGGCTGCTCCCGGGGCGAGGCGACGACCGGCGTAATCGGAACCACGCATGTAGACCCTCCGATCGTTGGGGGGAAGCCGGGGCTCAGAATGGGCTGGTCTCGGCCTCGCCGCCTGCTCGGGTGAAGGCGGCCCTGTAGATACGGAATGTGGCGCCGTTACTGATCCAGACGACGCTGCCGTCGCACATCGCCGCTTGCAGGCCGCTGGGGTGGGCGCTGAAGGCGGCCCGAGTGTTCCAGATGGTGGTGTTGGGCGGAGTGGCGTTGCCGCTGTGGTCGCAGCAGGAGGCGTATCCCTCGGAGAAGTGGTGCACAAAGAAGAAGGGGTTGGTGCCGCTATCGACCGGGCCCCAGCTGTGGTTGGCGTAGTGGGCCAGCTCCAGGAGCATAAACGTGTTGCTGGTGCCGTCAACGATATCGGTGAGCCGCCACTTGCTGTTCAGTGAGAAGACGCCGTTGAACCGGTTCGGATCGGCGTGCCGCTCCATACAGCACGGCTGGTTGGTGCCGCCATTGACGCCATAATCCTTCTGCTGCGTGGGCGGCTTGACACGCCGGGCCGAAGGGCAGACGAAGACCTTGGGCATATTCAGAGCGGCGTTCCGGTTCGGGGCGCTGGTGGCCGGCGCCGTGCGGGTCTGGATGTCGTTCTGGTTTCCGTTCCGGGCCTCCAGGAAAGGCTCGGTGTAGGCCGGTACAGTGAAGTCGATCGACTTGTAGAGGTTGTCCTGCTCCAGATAAGGCAGGAGGTGGGCAGGCCAGCCGAAGGTGCCGTACGGCAGCTGGCCGGGGGAGAACCACGGGTCGTCCCAGCCGGCCGGGAACCGGTCGAGCCGGCCGGGTTGGAGGGGACCGGAGTTCCCCGGCGGGAGCGTGCCGAGGGCGTCGTGATAATTGTGCATGGCCAGGGCGAGTTGTTTGAGGTTGTTGCCGCAGCTGGCCCGGTTGGCGGCCTCACGCGCCTTCTGCACCGCCGGCATCAGCAAGGCAATCAGGATAGCAATGATAGCAATCACTACCAGCAATTCGATCAGGGTGAACGCCGATCGGCGCCAGGACAGAGGAATCATAAGAGATCTCCCTCGGGCGAAATTTAAGGACCCGACCAACAACGATGCACAGCGCCGCGCATCTGCCGCAGGATGATCCCGAACTTGCTATGAATTGGTAATGTGGCGAAGCACCACGCCACCTATCCTACCGACCCGGCGCCGGCCGTGTCAATCAGCCCGCGGGTGAGGAAGACCCAGGCCACAAGCAACTACGACTGAGCTTTGGACTGCCGCCCCAATCCGCTCTGTTCAGTGGCCGTTGCGGCCGGCAGCGGCGACAATGGACTGGAGAGCCCGCCAGCGTGTGAGGCGGGCGCGGGGTTCGGGTCGCATCCGACGGAGGAAGGGACGATGAACCAGCAGCACAACAACCGGCGCGAGTTCCTGCAGGCCGCCCTGGCCGGCGCCGCTGCCCTCGGCGGAGCGGCCAGCGCGGTTGGGGCCGATGACGCTAAGGGACTGCCCCTGCGGCCGCTTGGCAAGACCGGCGAGAAGGTCTCCATCTTGTGCCTGGGCGGCTGGCACATCGGCTCCATCAAGGACCGGAAAGAGGCCATCCGCATCATGCATGCCGCCATCGACAACGGCTTGACCTTCTTCGACAATGCCTGGGACTATCACGACGGCGGCAGCGAGGAAGTCATGGGCCAGGCGCTGAAGGTCGGCGGCAAGCGGAAGCAAGTATTCCTCATGACCAAAAATGTATTTGATTAGCGGGTTGCGAGCAGGGCTGGAGTGGGCAGGAGCCAGTTGCCGAAGGCCCGCAGGCTCTGGCTGATGAAGTCCAGCGCCGCCTTCGCCTGCTGCTTGCACGTCTGCAAGACCGAACTGAGCACCCCTTG
>DATLYH010000115.1:0-22570 GCA_035575035.1 Gemmataceae bacterium | reverse complement strand
GGCTGGCCGACCGCCGCGGCCTGATCCCCGCCGAGCTGACCGAACGGCAGCGGCGTCTGCTAGCCCGGCTCGGTTTGCCGACTGCCCCGGAGCGCTGGCCGGTCGCCGACCTGCTGGCCGCCATGCACCACGATAAGAAGGCCGTCGCCGGCCGGTTGCGGCTGGTGCTGCCGCGCCGTCTGGGGGAGGTGGCGCTGTTCGATGATGTCTCGGAAGCGGAGGTGCGGCAAGTCCTGGAAGAGTGCATGGGTTGACACGGGATCAGGAAGCGTTCGCGGCGGCCGCCGGCGGTGGGGCACCAAACCGCAAGCGGCGTGGAAGACAGCCGCAAGCGGCGAGGAAGACAGCCAACCCGACGCCGCCTGGGAGAGCCGATGTGATAGCGCCCGAAGTGCGTGACCTGCTGGCGTTGCACCTGGTGCCCGGCCTGGGACCGCGCCTGACCGCCGCCCTGCTGGAGCATTTCGGCTCGGCCCGGGCGATCCTGGCGGCTGACCCCGACAAGCTGAGCGAGGTGCCGCACATCGGCCCGCGGTTGGCCCGCAGTTTCTATGAGGCGATGCGCCGGGCCGACGTGGACGCCGAGCTGGAGCAGATGGCACGGCACCGGGTCCAGCTGTTGGTGCTGAACACCCCTTCTTATCCCGCGGCGTTGGCGGCCATCCCCGACCCGCCGCAATTGCTTTATGTGCGCGGCACCCTTCAGGAGCGCGACGCCCAAGCGGTGGCCATCGTCGGGTCGCGGCATTGCACCGCCTACGGCGTGCGCACGGCGGAACGGCTGGCGGCCGGCCTGGCGCGGGCGGGCTACACGGTGGTGTCGGGGCTGGCCCGGGGCATTGACGCGGCGGCCCACCGGGGCGCGCTGCAAGCGGGCGGGCGCACCCTGGCGGTCCTGGCCGGTGGGTTGAGCGCGATCTATCCCCCCGAGCACGCCGACCTGGCCCGGCAGGTGGAGTCGGCCGGCGCTTTGCTGAGCGAGTCGGCCATGCAGATGGAGCCGCTGGCCGGCATGTTCCCGGCGCGGAACCGCATCATCAGCGGCCTGGCCCGGGCAGTGGTCGTGGTCGAGGCAGCCCAGAAGAGCGGGGCCCTGATCACCGCCCATCACGCCGCTGTGCAAGGCCGCAGCGTCCTGGCCGTGCCCGGCCCCGTCGAGAGCGCCGCCAGCGAGGGGACCAATGCCCTGATCCGCGAGGGGGCTGTCCTGTGCCGCGGCGTCGAGGATGTTTTGGAAGAACTCCAGGGCATCCCGACACTGGCCGAGACGGTGTCGCAGCCTGCCTCCCGTGGCACCAGCTGTCAGCCGGTGCCACAACCGCCGCCGGAGTTGGACGAAGTGCAACGGCGCGTCTGGGAGTTCCTGGCCGACCAGGCCCGGCACCTCGACGAGATGGCCCAGCAGCTGGGGCTGGCCGTCCCCCAGCTGGCCGGCGTGCTCTTGACCCTGGAGATGAAGAAGGCGGTCCGCCGCCTACCGGGCAACCGCTACGAGCGCTGCTGAGGGAAGGAACGCTAAGCCGCAAGCAGCTGGCGCTACTTGCCCATCGCGATCTCCCGGGCCACCGCCTCCAGGAGCTTGCGTGCCTTCCAGTTCTTCGGCTGACGTTGCAAGAGGGTGATCAACTCCCGGCGCGCCTCCTGCAGGCGCCCCTGCTGGTGCAGGAGGCCGGCCAATTCGAAACGCCACTCGACCTGAAGCGGCTCCAGCGCCAGCGCCTCCCGGTAAGCCGTCACCGCCTCCTCTTCCTGCCCTAGGGCCGCGCAAATCGATCCCCGCAGATGAAGGTCCCGGGCCTTGAGCCGGGCCGGCTGCTGTTCCTGGGCAGCCAACGCCCTTTCCAGTAGCGGCCGGCGTTTTTCCTCGTCCTCGGGGTCCGGATAGAGCCGGACCGCGGCCGTCACCAGGACGTCGGGCCGGTCCGGCAGCACCTCCTCCAGGATTTGATCCGGGTCCAGCCGCCCGGCGCTCAAGGCCAGAATATCGTCGAGGTACTGGTCGGACAGTTCCAGCGAGCGCCGCCAATTCTTGCACGCCAGGTCGGGGTCATCTTCCAGCAGTTCCCGGCCGCACAGGTACCAGAGGCGGGCATCGTGCGGACAGAGACGGGCGGCCCGGGCCAGGTAGACGAAGCGCGGCTCGGCCCGGGTCAGGTAGTGGGCGTATTCTCCAAGCTTCTCGTGAGGTTCGGCCAAAAGCGGACAGAGGTCCCGCGCTCGCAGGTAGTGTCCCAGGGCCGGGATCAGGTGGTCCCGCCGGAGTTGCTCCGCCTCGCCGCCGTCGTGCTGCTGACGCACGGCGGCCGCGGCAAGCACGGAGGCCGCCTCTGCCGCCGGCCCCAGCACCGGCGGGCTGCCCGTCCCCGGCAGTGCGGGCAGCGCGGCCGACCCGAGCGTGTTGCCGAGGAGGTCCCGCTCCTCCCGCCGCGCTACCGCTGCCTCGAAGTCGTCCAGGTGGGCCCGGGCCAGCGCCAGCTGCACGGCGGCCGAGTTGGGGGCCAGCTCGGCCGCCTGTCGCAACTTTTCCAGGCGCAGCCGCTGGTTCTCCGGCGACGGCTCCACGGCCAGCGCCGCTGCCTCGATCCGGAGCCGTTCCGCCCGCGAATTCTGCCAGCCCCCGAAGAACAACAGCCCCGCCAGCGCACAAGCCACCCCAGCCCCCAGGACCGGGCCCACCCCCCCCAGCCGCATCACATACTGGACATACTGGCCGGTGTCCGGCTCCGCCGATGTCCCCGCCTCCGTGCGCGAAAGCGGTGAGCTTCCCAGGGAGCAGAGGTAGGCAGCAATGACCGTGGTCAAGATGGCAACGGCGGGGATATGCAGGCCGAAGTCGCCGACGCTATGGATCACCACGGTGGTGAAGGCGAACAGCGCCCCCAGGGCCAGCCCACCGGCCCGCCGGCCGCGGTAACGCCGGGCCGCCCGGTAGCCGAACCCCAAGACCAGCCCGATGGCCAGCAGGCTCACCAGCAGCCGGAACAGGCCCCCCTCGATCAGCGCTTCCAGGTAGTCGTTGTGGGCGTGATCAAAGACCAGATTGCCGAAGGCCGGGCCGTCCCGCGTCAGGGGCTCCACCAAGACGAACGTCCCATAGCCCGACCCGACGTAGGGGGCCTTCAGGAACAACGGCAGCGTATTGATCCACATCGGCAGGCGGTGGTCCAGGGCGCCCCCTTCCCAGAGGGTCCCCAGCCGGGCCTGGATGCGGTCCAGACCAAACCACACCGCCAACGCGCCCGCGGCGGTCAGGGCCAACAGCAGCACCCCCGGTCGCCGGAAGCGCGGCGCCAGGGTCAACTTGACAGCCAGGCAAACCGCCGCCGCTCCGAGCAGAGCCAGGAAACCGCCACGCGACAGTGAGCAGAGCACACTGCTGATCATCAGGGCCAGCGCCGCGCCCAGCCATAGCGCCCTCGGGTCTTCCAACCAGCCCCCGAGTAAGAATGACCCGCCGCCTGCACCGGGAGGGCGCGAACGGCCGCGCCTGGACTGGAAGTGCCGTCTCCGGCCTCTGTCCGGGAGTCCCGCCTCTACGCCGCCGGCCCGGAAAGCCAGGAGCAGTCCCAACCCCAGCCCAATGCACAGGTTCAAGTAGAACGGGAAATGGTTGCGGCAGATAAAGGGGCCGAACACCGCCCCCTCGGAGTCGAAGCGCCAGTACAGCCGGTGGGACGGAGAAGTAAAGAACTGGACCAGGGCGAACAGGGCCAGGAGCGTCCCATTGGCCACGGCCACGACGCTCAGCCGCCGCAGGCCGGCCTCCGCGGGGAGGTTGTTGCGCACCACCGCAAACAGGGCCAGCACGGCGAGTAACTGCAGGATCTGGTTCCAGGTGCCGCCTGGGTTCAGGCTCAGCGTCGGGCCGGACACGCGGGGGGCCGGCCCGGCCAGTCCATCCTCGGAGGGGAGCACCTCGGTCTCGGCCGGCAGGAGCTGGGCCCGCAGTTCGGCGTAGGTCTGAGAATACCGCCGGACCACTTCCTCGGAGAGCGGAGCAATCTGCCAGAGGCCCAGCACGACCAGCCCGGTCAAGCAGAGGATTACCGGGCATTTCCGCCAGGTCAGCTTTCCTGCGGCGAGCATCCGCAGCGCCCACAACACCAGGAGGACAGCCACCCCTGCGTAGAGCAACCCCTGGTACGGCTCAACGCCGCCGAAGGCCCAGGGCGATAAGCAGACCAGGGACAGAACGATGACTTCCATGCCGGCGCCCAGGAAGCGGCCGAGCGGCTCTCGCCACGCGGCCGGGGAACCCAGTTCTGGCAATGCTCGGGGAGAAATGTCGCTGGTCATAGTAGCTCAGGACCGCTGAAGAAGTAGGGGATGCTGGGGGTGCGCCCTCAGCGCGCCCGCAGTTGGGCGCATGGATCAGAGCCCCGAACGTCAGCGGCGGGCAGTGGCCTTACCCGTCGCTGACGCTCCGGGCTCTGAAAGAAACACTCCAGGCTCTGGCAGAGATCGTCAACGACCGCGTCTCGCTGCTTAGATCCGCGGGACGACGAAGTTGATCTGGAAGGGGGAGGCCGACTGCTGCTGTTGCAGCTGCTGTCGGACCAACTCCGCCCTCCGATTAAACCTCCGGATCAGTCTTCTCCCCTGCGTCACTCGCAGGCGCGGCGGCAGGCGACTGATCCGTGCCCTCAGCTGAGCTCTCTGGCGGGCGATCCCCTCTTCCAGGAGCTGATCCTGCAGGTTGCTTATCTGCTGAATCTGCTCGGCGGTGAGGGCGAACCCGACAGAAGGGGCGAGCATCAGGGCAGCAAGCGTGCCCAGGATGGCCACCTTCCATCGGCCCTGCACCAATTTCCGGTAAGCAGCGACCAACATGGCTGGCTCTCCTAATAGAGATAAGGTTGACCCAACACCCCGCGGCCTGGCCGACCTCCGGCCCCGCCGCGGCTTCCTCCCACCCCGAACGTCGGTTCCCGCTGAGGCGATCGGTTGACCGATCCTCTGGCGAGGCGTCGTCCAACCACCCGCTGTCCGGCGATGGGTTGAAGTCTCTTCTCTTCCCGGATCGTGCCGTCAACCTGGCTTGGCGGCCCGCCCGCGATGAGTGGCCTTTAGGGGAGTCTAGCTTATTCCCGTGGTTCGCTCGGCGGCGCCGGGCCCGACGGCCCGGCCGGCAGGACCGTTAAAGTCTTCCCCGGCCCCGGCCGATGAAGATTAAGCGGTCCCGTAACGTTTCTTGCGGGACAAGAGGAGGCCGTTTGTGGGCCGGTGGGGGCGGGCATTCCGGCCTACCCCTGCTGAGGCCTGCCAGGCGGGACGGTGGCGGCCAGTTTTTCAACTTGCCGGCCGCCCCAGGGTTCCCGTCGGCGCTTACCGCTTGGCCGTAGGCTTCCTCTGCCGTGCACCCTTCGGTCGCATTTCCGGCTCTTCGGAAGTCCCCCTGCGAGGGCGGCGATGGCGAGGACCTTTTACCTGGCCTGCATCAGCCTTTGCGCCGCCGCCGCTGGTTGCGGCCTGGTCGCCCATGCCACGCGCAACCTCAGCCACGAAACGCACCGCGCCGCCAACGAGGTTTGCATGCGGGCGCGCAACCGCAAGGCCGCCGACGCCGCCTGGGACCAAGTGCGGCAGTCCAGTCCGGGCGTGCCCTTCTCGCGGGACTACGCCCGCGGCTTCAAGGACGGGTTCCTTGACTACCTCGAGGCAGGGGGGACCGGCGAGCCGCCTCCCGTCCCGGACAAGCGGTACTGGGGTGTGCATTACCAGACGGTCGAGGGACATCAGGCGATGGAAGACTGGTTCGCCGGCTACCGGCACGGGGCGGCGGCGGCCCAGCAGAGCGGCCTGCGGGAGGTGATCATGTTGCCGGTGTCGCTCCCGGCTGGCCCCGCGCCGCTTCAGGGGTCCGGGCCTGTGCATCCCTCGCTGGGGCCATCCCCGACTCCGCCGTCCGAAGCGGTCTTGCCTCTCCCCAGGAAGTTGGAGGTGCCGCCCGGGGGAGAGGGACGGTCTCCGTGAAGCCTTGCCGCGGCCTGCGGGCCGTGAGCCTTTGCCGGCGATGAGAGCCAAGCGCATGCCGAACGCCCGCCCATCCCTGGTCACAACTTCCCCGGCGCGCCGGCGCGGCCAGAGACTGTTGGCGCTGCTCGCCGCCTGGCTCCTGACCGGCTGCGCCGCCCTGACCAACCCGACCGTGGACGGTGTGCCGGTTGACCAGTTGCCGCCCGAACTACTCGGCGAATCCCGCGAGGCCAAGAAGCCGATTCCCCTGACCCTGCTGCAACAGTGTCCGCCCGACGCCTACCGCCTGGCCCCCGGCGACGTACTCGGGATCTGGATCGAAGGCGTCCTGGGCGAGGCCAACGTGACGATCCCGGTGCAGTCGGTCCCATTTGCCGCCGTCCGCGAACTTCGTCGCGTCCCGCCCGCCGCCGGTTATCCCATTCAGGTCCGCGAAGACGGGACGATCTCTCTCCCCTTCGTTGAGCCGATCTTCGTCCAGGGCCTGACCATCGCGGAGGCCCAGGAGACGATCCGGCGAGCTTACCTGGCGCCGAAACAGATCCTCAAACCGGGCCGGGAGCGCATCCTGGTGTCGCTACTCTTGCCCCGACAATACCGCGTGGTGGTCATGCGGGAGGAGTCGGCCAGCTCGGCCACCGGCCCCGAAGGGTTCCTGAGCGTCTCGAAGCGGGGCACCGGCCACGACATTGACCTGCCGGCCTACGAGAATGACGTACTGCATGCGCTGGCCCAGACGGGCGGTCTGCCGGGGCTGGACGCCTACGACGAAGTAATCATCTACCGCGCCGGCCCGCCGCGCGAGCCCGGCCTGCCCGCGCCGGCCACCCCCGCAGGGCCGGTCGTGCGAATCCCGCTCCGCTGGTACCCCGACAAGCCGCTCCCGTTCCAGCCCCATGACGTGGTGCTGTACGATGGCGATGTGGTCTTCCTGGAAGCTCGGGTCAACGACGTCTACTTTACCGGCGGTCTGCTGCCGGCCGGCGAACATGTGCTGCCGCGCGACGTGGACCTCGATGTGGTCGAGGCGATCTCCCGGGTGCGCGGCCCCCTGGTCAACGGCGCCTTTGCCGTGAGCAACCTCTCCGGCGCCCTGCTCCAGCCCGGGATCGGCAATCCCACCCCGAGCCTCTTGACCGTCCTGCGCAAGGTCCCCGGAGGCGGCCAGGTGATGATCCGCGTCGATCTGAACAAGGCGCTGCGCGACCCGCGCGAGCGCATCCGCGTCCTGCCGGGCGACGTGCTGATCCTGCAGGAGACGCCGGGCGAGGCGTTGGCTCGTTACTTCAGCCAGACGTTCTTCAACTTCAACCTGGCCTGGCAGGTGATCCACGAGCGCTTTATCACCGGCGTAATCGACATCGCCACGCCGGACCGGCTCCCCGGCCGCTTGACCACCCGGATTCTGCAGATACCGTAAGGGGCGACGCGAGTGTCCTCAGAGCCTCCCCCACCGCCGAAGCTCGTCCCAACCGGCTAGCTCAACCTCTGCGGCGTGCTCATCATCGGGCGGGAGGACAGCATGGTGGAGTTGCCCGGGCAATCGCAGCAGCGCGCTCCGCCAGCCGCGGCGGCGCGGGGCGAGGAAATCCTTACACGGGTTGTCCCCCACGTAAGCCAGCTGCCGGGGCGCCAGCCCCCACCGCTCGCTGAACAGCTGGTAGCCGCGGGGGTGAGGCTTCCAGAATTCCCGGCCCCAGGCGTCGGTCAGGACGATCGGGTCGAGGAAACGGTCCAGACCCAGCGCCCGAACTTTGGCCTGTTGGGCCGGCAGGGGGCCGTCGGACAGCAGGCCCACGCGGACGCCCCGTCGCCGGCACGCCTCCAGCAACTGGGCCGCCGCTGGCAGCAGGGAGATGGCAGGCGGGTGGCTGCGGTAGCTCTCTACCAAGTCGCCGACCCGGAAGTGTCGGGCCACATCGGGATAGCTTTCCCGCAGTCGGTCGAAGGTGTGCCCGCGTTCGCCCCGGCTGAATAGATCCCACAGGAACGCAAATATTTCGCCCTGGCAGCGCCCGCAGCGTGCCTCGACCAGCCGGGCCACGTGGGCAAAGCCGCTGCGGACATAATCCCGCTCCAGGTAGAGCGTATCGTCCAGGTCGAAGACAAGGCCGGCTAGGTCCATAACGGTTCCTGACGGAACAGTTCGACGTAGTGCCGGGTCATGTACAAGCCCTCTCGGTAGTCGCCGAGGCGGGGCTCCAGGATCTCGCCGTGCAGCAGGCGCCAGATCCACTCCGGGTAGGCACCTCCAGCCGCCAGCGTCAGCGGAATGCCCCCGCCGAAGCGGGCGTTGATCTCGGAAAGGACCAACTGCCCATCCACCCGGAACAGCTGCACGGTGATCGGCCCCCGGCCGCCGAGCGAGCCGATGGCCTCCAGGAGTGGCATCAGGTCCGCGGTGAGATCCCGGGCCGAGAGCGTCACCCCTTGGATCGACTCGCCTCCCAACGTCCGGATGCGGCGCCGAGGTACGAAGTGAAGCGGCCGGCCGCCGAAATCCAGCAGGGCGTCCACGGTGATCTCGGGGCCGGTAAGGCGTTCCTGGATGATCGCGTTGGGCACCAAGTCGAGGAGCCGCGATAGCTGGTCGCGGGAGACGGCATAGGCGTGCTTGCTGGCGCTGCCGTCCCTCGGCTTGATGAACAGCTGCTCGGGAAGCTCGTCCGGGCCCACGTGTTCCGGCAGCCACGAGCGGGGAACACGGAAGCCGCGGCCCCTGAACACCTCGACCATAGTCCACTTGTCGCGGCTGATGCGCACCAGCCCCTCAGCGGACACCAGCGCCCTGCAGCCCTGTTCCTCGAACCGGCCCGCTGCCTGCGACAGCGGGAGTAATTCCGTGTCGATCGTGGGGACGATCAGCCGGATCTGGTGTTCCGCTGCCGTTTCCAGCAGGAAAGGCAAGTAGTCGGGGTGGTTCACCGGGGGGAGCCTCAAGGTGCGGTCGGCCAGGAACAGCGCTGGCGCCAGGGGGTCCATGTCGCCAGCCCAGACTAGGCCGCCGCGGGCGTTAACGACTTCGCGGAAAGCGCGGACCAGGGTGGTCCTCCTCCCCGCGCTGGTGATCAGTACATTGCTCATGCTAGGGCCTCGTATCTCCTGACCCGTGGAATTCGGGCATGGTGGCGTGGCCGGGAGAACTTACGCCTTCGCCGGTGATGCTCTTGATCAGGGTCAGGGCGAGGATCTTCAGATCCAGCCCCAGGCTCCAGTGATCGACGTACCAGACGTCCAGCGCGAACTTCTCCTCCCAGGAGAGGCGATTGCGGCCGTTGACCTGGGCCCAGCCGGTGATCCCCGGGCGGACCGCGTGGCGGCGGGCCTGTTCCGGGGTGTACCGGTCCAGGTATTCCATCAACAGCGGCCGCGGGCCGACCAGGCTCATGTCGCCGCGGAGGACGTTGATCAGCTCGGGCAATTCATCCAGGCTCAAAGCGCGCAGGAAACGTCCGAACCGGGTCAGGCGCTCGGCATCGGGCAGGAGGTTGCCCTGGGCGTCGCGCGCGTCGGTCATGGTGCGGAACTTGAGCAGGGTGAACGGCCGGCCGTGCAGTCCGGGGCGTTGCTGCCGGAAGAGGACCGGCGCGCCGAGCCGCCAGCGCACCGCCAGCGCGATCAGGGCCAGCACGGGGGCCAGGGCCGCCAAGGCCACAAGCGCCACCGTCACGTCCAGGACCCGTTTCACGACACGCACGCTTCCGCCTCCTCTGCCGCCGGCTCCCGGGGCGAGGGCACGGGCAGGCCCTTGCGCCGGAGCAGGCGCACGTACTCCTCGTAGAGCGCTTCCCAGACCGCCTCTGGCCGAAAGTCCCGCAGCACTCGCTCGCGGCCGGCCCTCCCGTGCCGCCGGCGCAGCTCGGGGTCGCGCACATAGGCCGTGATTGCCTCAGCCAGCGCGGCGCTCTCGCGCGGCGGAACCAGGGTGCCGGTCACGCCGTCCACGACCGCGTCCACACAGCCGGGCACCCGCGTCGCCACGACAGGCAGGCTCATGGCCGCGGCCTCCAGGGGCACCAGGGGCAGCCCCTCACGGTACGTCGGCAGCACCACCAGGTCCATGGCGGCATAGAAGGGCAAGCAGTCATCGACCTGCCCGATCAAACGGACGCGGGGGTCGTTTTCCAGCAGCGCCCGCACCTCTGGCGGGACCGGATCTTGGGGTTCGAAGGGGCCGACCAGGAGCAGGTGCAGCGCCGGGAAGAGCCGGCGCAGGGTCTGCCACGCCGTGGCCAGCTCACCGATGCCCTTGTCGCGCACCAGCCGGCCCACGAAGCCGACCACCGGGGCCGACCGCGGAATGCCCAGCCGATCCCGGGTGCGGTCGCGGTGGGCCGGCACGGCGACGTCGGGGTTGAAACGGGCCTCGGCGTCCACGCCGTTGACGCTGCCGGCTGCAAGTACCTTGATCTTGGCGGGAGGACAGATGCCGCCCGCCACGGCCGCTTCGCGGACCGAACCGCTCACGCAGAGCACCTGGTCGGCCAGCCGACAGGCGGCCCACTCGGTCCAACTGAGGAGGGCACGCTTCAGGCCCCGGGCGGTCATCCAGGGCATGCCGTGGACCTGGTAGATGCAAACCGGGACGCCTGTCAGACAGGCCGCGATCATCCCGAGTAACCCACCCTTGGGCGTGTGGGCGTGGACGATCGCCGGCCGGACCCGGCGCAGCACGCGCCAGAGGCGGCCGACCGCGACCAGATCGCGCAGCGGCGTGATGCGGCGGAGCATGGGAACGCCGTGGACCGGCACTTCCTCGCGCTCGGCGAATCGGTCGAGGTATTCCCCCGGCGACGCTAGCGCCCGGACCGCAAACCCTCGGTCCTTCATATAGCCGATCTGCCCGCCGAGAAAACTCCACAGCGAAACAGGCACCGTGGTGATGTGAACCAGAGTCGTCATACCTTCCTCAACTCCACCCCAGGGCGGTCGCTCGGGAGCTCCTTACCCTGCGCGGCGTGCCTTGCCCCGAGACCGCAGCCATTCTTCTGTCCTCTCCCGCACGTAGCGGTAGAACTCGACCCGCTGTTTCAGCATCAGGTCGGCGTGGTATTCCCGGGCCCGTTCCAGGTTTCGGGCCGACATCGCGGCCATGCGCCCAGGGTTGGTGATCACCTCGCGGATCTTGGCGGCCAGCGCCGCGGCATCCCCGGGCGGCACCATGTCCTCGGGCGGCAGCAACTCGGGGATGCCGCCCACCGTGGAGCCGACGCACGGCAGGGCGCGGGCCATCGCCTCCAGCATGGCGCGCGGCAGCCCTTCCTGCCGCGACGGCAGGACGAACAGGTCGGCCCGGTCCAGCTCGGCCCGGACCGCCGCCCCCGCCGCCAGCTGGCCGCGAAAGTCCACCCGGCCGGCGATGCCCAGGGCCACGGCCCGCGCCTCCAGCTCGGCCCGGTGCTTGCCGTCGCCGACCACGACCAGCCGGATATCCAGCCCCGCGCCCACGCAGGCGGCGACGGCATCGAGCAGGACCTCCGGCGCCTTGTACAGCTGGGCCAGCGTGGCCACCGTCACCAGGGTCAAGGGGTACTTGCCGTCGGAGAACGGGCGCGGGGCCGCGGCGAAGCTCTCGTCGGTCAGCCCCACGTCGGACCGGGACGTGGAGTAACCGCGGGCCGGGTAGCGGCGCTGCAGGGCCTCGCGGGTGACGTAAGACACCCCGCAGGCGTGCGCGCACTGCTCGCGGAGCTGCCGGGTCAGCAGCCAGCGGAAGAAGGGGCGGAACTTCACCCGGACGGAGCCGGGGCCCAGCACGTCGTACGGGTCGCCGACGACGTCCAGGCCGAAAGGCCGGCCCCGCCGGATCAGCTCCGGCGCCAGGCGGCCCCCCAGGACCGACGGGACGCGCAGGACGACGGCGTCGGTCGGCCCCAGTGCCCCCCGCAGCGCCCGGCCCACCCGGAGGAACTTCCCCAGGTACTGCCACGGGCCCACGTAGTACGGCACCGGGGCGAACGAGACCCCCGGCCCGTCCGCCCGCTTCCAGTCGGGCGGGACCGAAGGGACGTCCTCGACGCGCGCGGCTACCGTGACGCTGTCGAAGACCTGCAGGAACCCCGTCATGAACGGGTAGGCGAACATCGTCTGGGTCCAGACTTTGCCGCAGGGCGTCCGACGAAACCGATGCTCGAGTGTGGCAAGGACGTTCATGGAATGCCTCTGCAAACCGGCCTCACGAGTCTCAACTCGCCCACTGGGGTCGCTTGACCTGGCACCAGGCAGCGCGGCAAGGTGCCGGAGCCAACGCGCTGCGCCAACCTGCGTCGGGCCAGGCCCGGCCTGGACTTTGGGCATCTCATCAGGACGACAAGAAGGAGCCAGACGACAAAGAGAGGCCAGAAGGCGACCAACTGTACCGTCAGGAAGAGGGTGGCCACCAGGACGGTCACTACACTGACCAGCGGGTGCTTCGCGGAGTCCCCGACGTAGCAGAGCAATGCGATCAGCAAGGGCCCAACCAGAAAGCCCGCTATTCCCAGGTTCGCGATCGCCTCCTCCAGCCAGCTGGTGGTTACGCCCCAGCCGAGGTACCCTTCGCGGCGCGTCAGGAGAGCGGCGCGGGTGGCGTAGACGGCGTAGGGCCACGGCTTCTCCGGCCACACCTCCCTGGGCACCGGGACGGTCAGGTAGAACAGGAGGCTTTGGCCGCGGTAGTCCAGGATCTGGCACATCTCCGGGTTGAGTTCGCAGTAGATGGCCATCTTGATCACGTCATCCCGGCCGTAATCGACCCGGATGTTGTCATACCTTTCGTCCCGGGTGGCGACGCCCTCCCCTCCGATGCCGCGCACGTTCTCTTGGTAATAGATGGAGAAGGCCGCGAACAACAAGGCCAGCAAGGTCGCGACGATCGGAAGGCGAATACCCCTCAAGCGTCCTAGGAACCACAGGCAGCCGAGAAGGAGGAGCAGGCCGAGGGCCACCGAGTTCCTCTTGCCGTCTAGCCAGTGCAAGGGCAGCAGCGAAACCAAGTAAAGCACCAGGTGCCCCACAACGCAGCGGTTCGCCGTCGCCAGCAGACCAGCCAAGCAGAGCATGCTCAGCTTGACGGAGGCTGCCAGGAGCGCGTGGTGCTCCACCTCCTCCGGGGTGAGGGGAGTGTTGATCACCATCGCGTAGGTGGAGTATAGCCCGGGGTCGGGGGCGAGCAACCACAGCAGAATGGGGGTCGGTGCCACCAGGGCCAGAATCCACCGCACGCGGCGGGCCGCGGACCATTGCGCCCGAACATTCTCGCTCGGCACCAGGGAGCCAGCTTCCCGCCTGCCCGCGACCCCCCACCACAGCAAGGGAATCAGGCAGACATAAAGGCAGTAGAGGACGCAAGTCAGTTCGTCCCGGGACGCCAGCAAGAATCCAGAGAACAACTCATAAGAGGGGCGCCCGACCACTAAGTCCAACAGGAGGGGAACCCCGCAAAGGGCGACGAAGACAAGGGTGATCAGCCAAATCGACGCTGTTGACCCGCGGAGTAGTTTGCGCAGGGCGAAGGCGGCAAAGGCGCCCAGCCAGATGACCGCAGCCAGGTTGGCAAGAGTGACCATGGGTCCTTTCGGGGTGAGGGCCCGTCAAACCGCTAATTCCACCGAGGACGCATAAAGGTGAGAGAGCGTGGCCACTCCCATGCGGATGTTGAACGCCGAGGCGGCCACGCGCTCGCGCGCCTCCGCTAGAGCGATTTCCAGCCGCCCGGCCACCAGGGTGCTCCGCGCCCATTCTTCGGCCGAGTGCTGTAGGCTCAGGCGCCGCACCAGTGGTTCGATCAGGCAGACCTCATCCGTGACTTGGTCCGACATGACGACCGGCAGGCCGGCGGCTTGAGCTTCCAGCACGACCAGCGGCAGTCCCTCATGGTGCGAGGGAAAGACGAACACGTCCATGGCGCCGAGCAGGAGCCGGGGCACGTCGGGGCGCCGGCCGGCCAGGATGACCTTGTCGGCGATCCCCAGTGCTGCGATCCGCTGCTCCACCTGCGGCCGCAGCGGGCCGTCACCGACCAATAGAAGGCGCATGTCGGGCCGGCAGCGGGCGACCTCGGCCGCGATCTCGACCAGAAACGAGTGATTCTTGGCCGGGTGGAAGCGGCCCACGTGGCCGAGCACCCAGGCGTCGGGTGGAATGCCGAATTCGGCCCGCACGGCAAGCCGGTCCACCACCTGGCGAAACGGCTCCAGGTCGATGCCGCAGTAATGGACCCGCCATCGGCCGTCCCTCTCCCAGTCAGGGCCGAACAGGGCCGCGGCCGCCTTCCGGCTACAGGCCAAACCGACGGTTGCGTACTTGCGAATCCACCTCCGCATCAGCCGCCGGTAGCCCCGGCGCAGAACGCCCGCCGCGGCTTCGACCCGGGTGGTGTCGCTGTGGCTGTGGGCAATCCGCAGGGGGATGCCAGCGGCCGAGGCAAGCCTCAACACGAAGCCGCTGAAAAGATGCACATGGCTGTGAACCACGTCAAACGGGCCGCACTCCCGCAAGATCTGCCGGAACCGGCGCGCGTAGGCCCAAGGCCGGCGGTGGTGCGGGCAGACCAACAGCCGCGCGCCGAACCGCCGGATCTCCTCGTCATAGTCGCCGGGCCGATCCGTGTGGACCAGGAAGTCCATCCGGTAGCGCTCGCGGTCGATGTGGCGGAGGACGTGCATCAGCCAGGTCTCCACCCCAGCACGGTTCATGGCGCCGACCACGTGCAGGATGCGCACCGGCCCCGCTCGCCTTTCTCCCGCCCCGTCGGTTTGGTGTTGGAGATCCTCGTGGAGAAGCGATAAGGTTTCCGGCATGAATTAACCTCCGTTGCGTGGCGTGATGAACAGGGCGGCGAAGCTCAACACCCCAGCCACACCCCCCAGGACGACCGCCACCGCCGCGCCGCGGAGCTGCTGGCCGGGGACGAGCAGGATGGCCGAGGCGCACGACACCGCCAGCACCACGAGCAGTGCCAGCGGCTGGAAGCGGATCTTCCGGCGGACGGTGGCGGCGTAACCCAAGACGCTGGCGATGTGCCAGAAGCCGGCTGCCGCCATGAGCAGGATGAAGACATCCTGATGAGCGCCGTATGCCGGCCCGTACAGCAGGTCGAGTACCTGCCTCCCGGCAACCAGGGCGACAACGACGCCCCCCACCCCGAGGCCGGCCGCGATCGCCAGGAAACCGCCGAGGAGCCGGCGGAACTGCCGGCTGTCGCCGGCAGCGTGGCACCGGGCCAGGCGCGGGCTCAGGGACTGGCCCAGGGCGGTCACCACCTGGTTGCCTATCATCATCAGGGCCGACAGAGCGGCGAAAATGCCCAACTCCTTCTCGCCGAGGTAGTACTCAACGAAGTAGCGCGGCACATTAGCGTTGACCGAGATCAGCATCATGGTCACGCCCAGCGGCAGCGAGACCCAGGCGAGTCGGGCCAGCGCCCGCGGGCGCCAGCGCGGCCACAGCGACTCGCCGGCGCCCCCCTCACCCCCACCCCTCTCCCCCCGCGGGGAGAGAGGGGAGAATCTTTGTCCTCCTCTCCTCCCTGGGGGGAGAGCGGGGAGGGTGAGGGGGACGGCACCGGGCAGGTCGTGGGCCAGCAGCAGCACTGCCCAACCGCCGGCCATCGCCATCGCCCCCCAGAAGACACTGCCGGTCAGGACCACGCCACCGGCCAGGGCTCCCAGTGCCACCGGCCCCCGCAGCATCAGCGAACGGGCGACATGATCCAGGCGCTCGTGCTGCTGCATCAGGCCGTAATAGATGTCGCTGACCGCCTCCACGGCCTTGGCCAGGCCGATGGCCACGATCACCGCCGCCGCGCCGTAGGCCAGGCCGACACCCAGGATGACTCCCAGGGCAGCGGCCGAGGTCGCCAGCCGCAGCGCCAGGTAGTCGGCGAAGCGGTACTCCCGTCGCGCGTCGGTCGCCAGCATCCCTCGCAGCTGGAGGTTGAAAAGCATGATGACCGGCGCCGTCACCGCCAGCCCCAGGGCAAACTGGCCGACCAGCTCCGGCGTCCCCAGTTTCGCCAGGGCCACCACCATCAACCACTGACAGCCGGCGTAGACCGCGTTGCCGGCGACCGTCCAGGAGAAGTTGCGGCGCAGCGACCGGGTCGGCCGCACGTCGGACGGCCCCTCCACGAGGGCGGTTTCGCCGACGGAGCGGGACGAGTCCAGGATCGCTGATCGGGATGAGGTCACTTCAATCCTTTGCCGGAACCGGGCCGGCCCGCCTCAGCGCGTCGCCTCGGCCAGTACCTTCTCCAGGGCATCGCAGGTATCGTGCATGTCCTGCTCGCTAAGGGTCGGATGGACCAGGAACATCAGACTGGTCTCGCCGAGCCGACGGGCGTTGGGCAGCGGCCGGACCGGTCGGAGGCCGTCGAACGCCTTCTCCAGGTAGATCTCGCCACAACTGCCGGCGAAGCAGGGCACTCCCTCGGCGGCGACGGCGGCCAGGATGCGGTCGCGCGTCCAGCCGCGCCGCAGTCGCTCCGGGCGCAGAAAGACGTAGTACTTGTAGTACGAGTGGTACACGTCCTCCGGCGGCAGAGTGATCCGCAGCGCCGGGTGGTTTGCCAGCCGCTCGTTGAGGAGGGCGGCATGGCGGCGGCGCTTGGCCACCCAGCCGGGCAGCTTGCGGAGCACCACCCGGCCGACGGCCGCCTGGACCTCCGTCAACCGCCAGTTGGTGCCAAATCCCTCGTGCAGCCAGCGGAAGCCGGGCGGGTGCGGCCGCCGGTAGACCGCGTGGTAGCTCTTGCCGTGGTCCTTGTAGGCCCATGCCCTCTCCCAGACCGCCTCATCGTCGGTGACCAGCATCCCGCCCTCGCCGGCGGTCGTCAGGATTTTGTCCTGGCAGAAGGAGAAGGCGGCCGCGTCCCCGAACGAGCCGACCGGCCGCCCCTTGTAGAAAGCGCCGTGGGCCTGGGCGCAATCCTCGATGACCTTCAGCCCCCGCTCGCGGGCCAACTCCAGGATCGGGTCCATGTCGCACGGCCAGCCGGCCAGGTGGACGACGATGACGGCCCTGGTCCGCGGCGTCAGCGCAGCCCGGATGGTCTCCGCGGTCAGATTCTGGCTGACCGGGTGCACGTCGGCCATCACCGGCCGGGCGCCGCGCATGACGGCGCAAGCGGCCGAGGCGATGAAGGTGCGGCAGGTGGTCACCACGTCGTCGCCGGGGCCGATACCCAGGGCGTACAGGGCCAGCTCCAGCGCCAGCGTCCCGTTGGCGACTGCCACCGCGTGCCGCCGGCCGGACGCCTCGGCGAACTCCTCCTCGAAGCGCCGCCCCTCCTCACCGGTCCAGTAGTTGACCTTGCCGGACGCCAGCACCCGGGCGGCCGCTTGAATTTCCTCCTCGCCGAAGTGGGGCCAGGGGGCGAAAGGGGCGCGGCGCACCGGGACGCCACCGTCGATGGCCAGCGCCGCGCCCAGGATGGATGACACACTCACCATCAGGTTCCCTTCCGGTTGATACCGGCCGCTTGTGGCCTGGCGGCAGACCCACGCCAAGCCGCAAGCGGCCTGAATGAGCCGCCCGCTCAGGACACCAGGACTTCCCTCTCACGGGGCCTGCCCTCCGGGATCCAGGCGCCGTTGTCCGCCGGGGGCGCGGCGTACTCGGGGAGGAGCTCCCGGAGCTTGCGGCAGATAACCTCGTCGCTCTGGTCAAGCACACCACGCAGCTCGATCAACGCCTGGCGAACGGCGGCGAACTCGACAGGGCGGTGTCGAACTACCGACAGTTTCGGATGCGGGGTCGGCAGCCGCTGCTCATCGCTCTGGTAAAGCTCCTCCGAGAGCTTCTCCCCCGGCCGCAGCCCGGTGAAGCGGATCTCGATCTCGTCGGGAGAGAGGCCCGAGAGGCGGATCAGGTCGCGGGCTAGGTCCACGATCTTGACCGGCTCGCCCATGTCGAGGACGAAGATCTCGCCGCCGCTGCCCATGGCGCCGGCCTGCAGCACCAGCTGCGCCGCCTCGGGGATCGACATGAAGAACCGCTTCATGTCCGGGTGGGTGACGGTGATCGGGCCGCCCAGCCGGATCTGTTCCTGGAAGATCGGCACCACGCTCCCGGCCGACCCCAGGACGTTCCCCAGGCGGACCACCATGAAGCGCGTCTGCGACACCTGCGAAGTGGCGTGGACGTAGCGCTCGGCCATCTGTTTGCAAGCACCCATGATGCTGGAGGGGTTGACCGCCTTGTCGGTGGAGATCAGCACGAAGCTGAGGGCCCGGAAGCGGTGGGCCAGGTCGGCCAGCCGCTGGGTGCCGAAGATGTTGTTCTTGATCGCTTCGCCCGGGTTGGCCTCCATCATCGGCACATGCTTGTGGGCGGCGGCGTGGAAGACTGCCTCCGGCCGGTGGGTCCGGAAGATCTGCTGCATCCGCCGCCGGTCGAGGATGTCGGCGACGCAGGGGTGAATCTGGGCAGTGCTCCCCAGGGCGCGCAGGCTGCGGTCGATCAGGAAGAGGTTATTCTCCGCCCGCTCCACCAGGACCAGGGCCCGCGGCTCGAAACGGAGCACCTGCCGGCAGATCTCGCTGCCGATGCTTCCCCCCGCCCCGGTCACCAGCACCCGGCGGCCGCGAAGCAGGGCGGCGATGGCGGCGCTGTCCAGCTCGACCGGCTCACGGCGGAGCAGGTCGTTGATGTCCACGTCGCGCACGTGAACGTGGCAGGCACTGGCCAGAAGGGTGTCCATCGGCGGCAGGACTTTCAACGCCAGCCCGGCGCGGCGGCAGATCTCCAGCAGCCGGCGTACCTTCTCGCCCGGGACGGCCCCGCTGACCAGAAGGACCGTCTGGGCCCGGCACTCAGCGGCGACCTGGGCCGCGTCCTCCAGGCTGCCACGGACCGGGATGCCGCCCAGCCGGGAGGCCACCTTGCCGGGGTCGGGGTCGAGGAACCCCACCACCCGGTAGCGCAGCCGGGAGTCGGCCTGCACCTGGTTGGCCAGCACCAGTCCGGACGGGTCGGCCCCTACGACCAGGACCCGGCGGCAGTCGTCCCGTCGCAGCAACGGCAGGAACTGCTCCCGCGACAGCCGCCAGGCCGAGCGGAGTCCGCCCAGCACCAGGATCGACATGGCCCAGTCGAGGACCAGCACGCTGCGCGGGATCACCGGGCCGAGGAAGTGGTCGTAGGCGGCGACCGCGACCAGCGACACCGTGGCCGAGCCCCCCAGGTTGACCAGGTCGGCGAAGCTGACGTGCCGCCACCAGGCGTTGAAGTGGCCCGTCAGGTAGAAGACCACCAGCTTCAGCGCCAGCACCCAGGGGAGCGTCTTCCAGAAGTGTTGCTCCGGCCCGGGCGGGACCGCAAAGTCAAAGCGGATGCCAAAAGCCAGGGCGTAGCTCAGGGCGAACGCGCTCAGGTGGGCGGCCACGACCAGGTAAGCCCGCCCGGGCCCCAGTCTCTGCCACACGAATGGTTTCATGGAACCTTCCTGTCAGGACCAGAACATCGCCAGCCAGCGCCGCCGCGGCGGCTCCGGCCGCCTGACGCGGAGCGGCAGCCCCTGGAAGACGGCCAGGCCGTTCGTACTGCACACCCGATCGGCGACGGCAGCGCCGGCCCAGCGGGCGATCCGCCGGTAGGCCTCCGCCAGCCGGGGCGGCCGCCGCGTTGGCGAGTGCCCGTCCGAACCAATCAGGTGGACGACGCCGCGCTGGAACCACGCCCGCAGGGCCTGCTCGTCCTGCCGGCTGGCCGGGGCGGTGACGCTGCCGGAGGAAACCTGCACCAGGCAGCCGGCCGCGATCAGCTGCTCGATGGCCCCCTCGTCGTGCAGCAATTCCTCACACCGCTCCGGATGGGCCAGGATCGGCCGGACCCCCGCCTGCCGCAGCCGGGCAGCGAGGCCGCTCAGGTCGATGAACAGGTTGTGCGGCATCTCGACCAGCAGGTACTGCCCGCGGTCGGCGACGCTGAGCAATTCGCCGTTGTGCCAGGAGGTCTCGATCTCCGGGTGGGCCATCACCTCCGCGCACGGGAAGACCGTCAGGGCCAACCCCATCTCGCGCAGCCGCCCGGCGAGCTGGCCGGCGGCCTGGCGGATGCGGTCGGGGGTGACCTCCTCCCAGCGGCCCTTCTGGTGCGCCCCGGCGGCGATGGCCCGCGTTCCCTCCTCGTAGGCGATCCGGCACATGGCCAGCGCCTCCTCCTCGGTGCGCGGCCCGTCGTCCAGGCCGGCCAGCAGGTGGCAGTGCATGTCAACCAGCGGCATCATCGCCGGCCTCCTGGGGCTGAGCGGACTCGGCCTCGCCGTAACCGTAGCCATAACCGTAGCCGTAACCGTAGCCGGCCGACTTCCGGTCGGTGCCGTTGACGACCACGCCGAGCACCTTGGCCCCGAGCGTCGTCAAGATTTCCTTGGCCCGCACGGCCAGCGGCCGGACGTTCTTGGTCAGGCGGATGGTGAGGATAACGCCGTCCACGCGCGGCGCCACCACGCTGGGGTCGGTGACTGCCAGCAGCGGCGGCGTGTCCACGAGGACAAAATCGTACTGCTGGCGCAGCTCGTCGAGCAGCTCCTTGAAGCACGGCGAGGTGAGCAGCTCGGCGGGATTCGCTGGGACTGGGCCGCAGGGGAGCACCGCCAGGTTCGGCACCTCGGTTGGCTGGATGAGGTCCTTCAGCCCAGCCTCACCGGCGATGGCCGAGGTCAGCCCGGCTTGGGCGCTGAGGGCGAACAGTTTGTGAGCCGTCGGCTTCCGCAGGTCGGCGTCGATGAGGAGAATGCTCTTGCCCGACTGAGCGATGGAGACCGCCAGGTTGGCCGCCAACGTGGACTTGCCGTCCCCCGCCATGGGGCTGGTGATCTGGATGACCTTGTGCCCCTCGCCCTGGGTGCCGAAGTACAGGGCGGTGCGTACCCCGCGGTAAGCCTCGGCCTGCTGCGAGCGCGGCTGGTGGTAGGCCAGCAGCATCGGGTCGAGGGCCCGGCCGTTCGACGGCGTCTCCGCCGGGCTGACCAGGGGGGTGCAGCCGATCACCGGCAGGCCGAGCCGACGCCGCACGTCCTCGGGGCCGTGGAAACTCTTGTCGGTCAGGTGGGCCGTATAGGCCAGCCCCACGCCGCTCAGCAGTCCCAGGAACAGCGCGATCGGGAAGACGATCACGGCGTTGGGGGCGACCTTGCGGCCCAGGGCGGGCGGGGCGATGGTCCGGGCGTCGTAGCCGCCGACGTCTTTGACCAGGCTGATATCCTGCAGCCGCTTGATGATCCCCTCGTACAGCTGGAGCGTCCGCTGGATGTCGCCGCGCATCGTCTCATCCTGAAGTTCGTAAGCGGTCAGCTTCCGTGCTTCCTCCTGCTGGCTCTCGAACAGGTCGTCGAGGGCCTCCTCGGTTCTCTTCACCAGGTCGAGTTTTTGCCGGAGGTGCTGGGTGAACAGCTCCACCGCCTGGGCGGGGCGGGGGCTGTCCGGTCCGGCGGCGGCAGGGCCGGGGGGTTCGTAGGCGGCCGCCGGCCGGGTGAAGAAGCTACGGGTGGCTTCCATCTTGTCGCGCAGGGCCAGCAGCTCGGGGTGGTCGGGCCCGTACATCTGGCGCAGTTTCTGCTCCTCGGCCAGCAGCGGGTAGAGGGCCTCGGGCAGGGTCGTCGGCCGGAGCGCCCGCATGTCCTCGGCCTCGGCGCGGTTGCTGAACTCGGCAAGCTGGGCCAGCACCGCGGCCGGGTCGCGGCCGTCCTTCAGGGCCGCCTCGGCAGCATCGAGCTGCCCCTTTATCTCCGCCTGGCGCTGCAACAAGGTCACCTTCTTCAGCTGCATGCTGACCAGCGCCTCCTGGCGGGCGTCCAGGCCGTCCTTGCCCTTGGCCAGCAGCAGCGGGGCCTTCTGGCGAAACTCCAGGTACTCGGCCTCCTTCTTGGCCAAGTCCTTCTCCAACACATCCCGGGCCCGAGTGATCAGCTCCAGGGTATCGTCGCTGATGTTACGGTAGGTCTCCTCGAGAAAGTCCCGGTAACTCTCGAGGATGGCGCTAAGGACAAGGTGGGCATCCTCGGCTGCCTGGCTGCGGAAAGCGAGTTCCAGGATGTTGTTGTTGCCTGTCGTGCCTCTGCCCCGGGTGACGGTCAGCGACTTCTGGATGTACTCCGCCAGGGTCTCTTCGCCGTCTTCCAGCGACTTGACGCCGATGAAGGACGGCCGCGCCGCCAAGCCGTGCCTGCTGATAGCCCGGTCGATGATCAGCGGGCTCTTGATGAGCGCTTGCTGGGTGGAGATGTAGTCCTCGAAATAGGAGAGCTGGCGGGTGTCCACGCCGGTGACGGCGTCGGGCCTCTTCTTGACCACCAGCACCTGAGCGGTCGAGCGGTAAACGGGGGCAGCCATGGCGTAGTAGAGGGTGCCGAGCACCAGGCCAACCACGGCGCCCAGCCCGAGCAGGGACCGGCGCCGCCAGATGAGATGCGCCCACTGGTACAGGCTGGCCGGCGCCGGTCGGGAGGCCTGGTCGAGGTCGAACGGTTGTTCGGCGTCGATTCCGATGTCCTGTTCCGCTCGCATGGCAGGCTCCTGTGACCCCCTCGCCCCCAACCCCTCGCCCCCTGAAGTCACCCCGTGGAAAGGTCGTTGGGGAACAGTGACCCCCTCACCCCCAACCCCTCTCCCCC
>DATLYH010000114.1:0-2269 GCA_035575035.1 Gemmataceae bacterium | reverse complement strand
TGCCCTCCACCGCCGCTTTGAGCCGGGTCGGCCAACTTACTGGGAGCCGAAGCCGATGCCCACGGACATCCGTAGTTACTTGCGTCAATCCTGACCCTGAGCAAGGGAGAGCAACATGAGCGACCAACCCCGCAGCGACTTTGAGAAGGCCGCCTCGGACCAGGTGGGCGGCAATATTGTCAGTGAGTTCTGGTATTTCCTGCGGCAGAACAAGAAGTGGTGGCTGCTGCCGATCCTGATGATCCTCCTCCTCATGGGCCTGCTCATGGTGCTGTCCAGCACCGCAGCGGCGCCGTTCATCTACACGTTGTTCTAGCGGGCGGCCCGGGCCGGCGCCTGACGCGCCTTGGGTCCGAGCCCGGAGCGTGAGCGACGGGTATTGTCCGAGCCCGGAGCGTGAGCGACGGGCGCCATTACCATCTACACATTGTTCTAGCGGACGGCCCCCATCCAACCCGGTAGAAAGGAACTGGTAAACATGGCGATTGTGAGCCCGCCTTCCCGGCCGCCGCGCCTGGCCCGGGGCAAAATCTGGCTGTTTCGGTGCGTGGCCCTGTTGTTCTCCCTGGCGGTTGGCTTGGGGCTCGCGGAGGTGGCGGCGCGCTGGCTCCAGCTGGTCCCGCCCGTTCAGCCCGAGGCCGACACCGCCATCGTCCTTTACTACACCGACCCCAACGGGCTGATCAAGCTGAACCCGGGCTGGGAAGGCTATGTCGGCTTTGTGAAGACCGAGATCAACGCTAACGGCTTCCGGGACCGGATCTACACGCCGCAGCCGCCGCCGGGGACCGTCCGGGTCGTGGTGCTGGGCGACAGCTACACCATGGGTGACGCAGTGCCGCTGGAGGCGACCTACGCGAAGCGGCTCGAGGCCATGCTGGGCGAACGCCACCGCGTTGAAGTGATGAACTGCGGCGTCTCCGCCACCAACACCGCCAACCAGTACGAAATCCTCAAGGAGGTAATGCACGACTATCACCCGCACCTGGTCATCCTCTCGTACAACGTCAACGATTTTCAGTGGTATCCCGAGACCCGTTTCGAGCGCCTCGTCCGGGCCGGCTACAACTACACGGTCCAACCGGACGGCCGGGTCAGGCTGTCGCGAGACTTCACCTTGCCCCAGAAGGCCAAGCTCTGGATGCGGAACCACTCGTACCTCTATCGCTGGCTGGCTAATGTCTGGGATTCTTGGGCCAAGAAGGATCATGCCCCTACCGACTACGACCATGTGACCCGGGTTCGGACCTGGGCCGAGTCGCCGGGCTTCGCCAAATCCTTCGAGGCACTCGGCAAGATCCGGCAACTGTGCGACGACCAGGGCGTGCCGCTTCTGGTGGTCATCCTTCCCGGCCTGCTCGACATGCCTCCAACCATTGCCAACATGGACGACTACCCCTACCGGAAGGAACACGAACGGATGCATGAGCAGATGCGGGCCTGCGGAGTCGAGTTCATCGACCTGCTACCGGATTTCGCCGGCCAGCCCACCCGGCCGCTGGAAGCCCATCCGTTTGACCGCCACTACAGCGCCTTCGGCAACGAGTTGATCGCACGGGCGGTGCTGAAGCATCTGGAGCCGAGGGTCGCCGCGTTGGAGCAGCGTATCGGAGGCCAGTGAGTGTCCCACTGCCGGGAAGGAGTGGAAGCTGCATCATCGAAGGGTTGTCCTACCTGGGCGGCCGAGACTCAGCACCGTGGCACTCCCGTACCACAGGCGTCTAGTGGCGCCGACTGCCGGGCAGGTGGCCCCACCAGCCCCGGCCGCACCCCGGGAATTTCAGCCGAGCCGGTGACAGAACCATGACCACGGGTATTTCCGATGAGGCCGGGATCAAGGCCAGCTACCAGGGCGAGGCAGTCGCCGGCGAGTACGTCGCGCGCCGCTTTGCCAGCGAGTTGTATCGCCTGCTGCACGAGCGGCAAGTGGCAGCCGTCCAACGCGTCATCGACCGGGTCCAGCCGGGATATATCCTGGAGATTGCACCAGGACCGGGCCGGCTGACGCGGGATCTCCGGCCGACCGGAACACTGGTCTGCCTCGAATACAACGAGGGGATGATCGCGCAGGGCCGAGCCGCGGCCGGCTGGGCGGCCTGGGTCCGTGGCGACGGCTTCCGGCTGCCGTTCGACCAGATCTTTGATCTGGTCTACACCTTCCGCTTCGTGCGGCATTTCCGCCGGTCCGACCGCGAACGGCTCTACGTCCAGGTGCGGCGCGTCCTGAAACCGGGCGGTTATTTCGTGCTGGACGCAGTCAACGAACGAA
>DATLYH010000113.1:0-29808 GCA_035575035.1 Gemmataceae bacterium | reverse complement strand
CAGCGGCGGTGCGGTTGAACTCCTGCCGCTGGAAGCGCAGGCCGCCGAGCAGGATGGCCAGCCCCAGCACCAGCAGGATGTTGCCGATGATCGAGCCGGTGATCGTCGCCTTGGCCAGCGGGTACATCTGCGGCCCGCGCGCCAGGATGAACAGGGCCAGGATCAACTCGGCGGCGTTGCCGAAGGTGGCGTTGAGCAGCCCGCCGATGCCGGCGCCCATCGTCTCGGCCAGGTTCTCCGTCGCCCGCCCCATCAGCCCGGCCAGGGGGATGATGGCCACACCCGCGGCAATGAAGACCCACAAATCGCCGGCGTGAGTAAACTCCAGCGCCGCCGCCACCGGCACCGCCAGCAGTAGCCAGTACAGCGGCTCCTTCCCGATCGCCCGCAGCACACCCCCGAGGTCGAGATTGGCAGGAACCTCGTTCACGGCGGCAGAAGCCGGCGTCCGGTTATCATTGGTATTCATGGTCAGAAACGGCCCCGGTGTAGAACGTCGATGGATGATCCCGCCCTCTCGGACACCACGGAGGACGAGATCATCTTACACGGGATCGTCTGGGATTGTCTTGGCCGCCGGGTGCAGCCCCGGGCGAAGTGCTCCGCCCCAAGCGACAACGACGATCGACTGTACCTCTCTTTCGATTCACCAACCACATGGTCAACGCGGCGCCGATCGCGTATCATCGCAGGTATCACCGCGGGTGAGTCTCCTGACCCTCGCAGGGGCAAGCCTCTGGGCTTGCCCCGTCATCACTACTCGGAGTGCCCTGATGCAAACGTACATCGCGTGGGGACTGCTGCTGGCGCTGGCCAGCCTGGCGCAAAGAGATGGACGAGGCGGAGCCGCGCGGGCCCTTCCGCGATTATTGAGCCGCTCCAGGACCGCCCCGGTGCTCAGTCCCAGTCAGGGCCAAGGAGGTCGCCGCCGGCGGGCGTCAGCGCCGCCCACCAGGTGCTGCTGCTAACACGGGGGCTGATGCCGCGCACACTGCCGTCCGCCAGGCAGACCAGGATGCCTCCCGGATGCGCGGTGGAGGCCAGGAAATGCTTGCACGCCGCAGACGAATCGAACGGCCCCGGCTGCTGCTGGAACCTGGACCCGGGGCCGACAGCGGCGCTGCCGTGGCCGAGTTGGTCGGCGATTAGCGGCTGCCAGGGGAAGCTGTTGTTGGTGAGCGGGCTGAGGGCCGGCATGTGATAGGCATTCCAGACGCTGCCACCGCTGCCGCAGCTGGCGTACTTCTCGGTGAACAGGATCGTGTGCGAGGTGCCATCCCGAAACGTGGTCCCGATCCGAGCCTGGCCTTGATAGCTGCTGACGGTACCGGCGCTGGCATTCACTACCACCCCGAATACCTGGACATTGGCCGCGTAGTTGCCCGCCGCCCAGTCGTTCGGCCCGAGCGGCCCCTTGCGGGGGAATCCGGCCGACGTGGCGCTGGGATCAGAGGGACAGAGGTAGCCCCGGATCGGCTGCGTGCGGAGGTTGCCGAACGAGGCCAGGTACGTCGGCCCGGAGAACGGCGACGCTGAGCTGCGGTACAGATTGTCCTGCTCCAGATAGGGCAACAGGTGGAAGAACACGTTGCCCTGACCGTTGTTCGGCACCCCCGGAAGGCTGCTGGGGAACCACCCGAACGCCGGCGGCAGCTTACCATTCTGATCATGGCAGTTCTGGGCCGCCAGGCCGAGCTGGCGCAAATTGTTGGCGCACTGGCCGCGGTTGGCGGCCTCACGCACCTTCTGCACGGCGGGAAGCAAGAGCGCGAGCAGCACCGCGATGATGGCGATCACTACCAGCAACTCGATCAGGGTGAATCCCCGCGGAACAGGTTCGTCTCGGGGAGTATTGAGGATCATCGGGGCACCCGGGGTAAGGTGAACACCAGAGACTCACCAGCCTCCCCCGCAGCCGGTTGATTATACCCTCGGGAAGTCGGGTTGATAAGTTTCTTCGGGATAGAATTTAGGAAAATTTGGGGGAGCGTGCCTGCTACGGGGAACCGGCCGGCTCCCGCTGTCTGGGCGCCGCCGGCTTTGTGCCGGAGACCTGTTGAACTTCCCTATCCGATGAACTGAAGGCCAGCTATAATGGCGAGGCGTCCCCCGAGGAAACGATCTGGCATGGGGCGTGATCACCCGGACCCTTGCCGGCCGCATAGGGTCGTAACCTGGGCCGACGGAGGGTGGGTGTTTGTTCCGATAAGAAGGTGCCTCTTGGCTCCTCGCGGTGAAGGGGAGCCGGTAGACGAAAGGAGGACGAATGACGTTACGAATGCGCGTTCATGACAAAGAGCCGATCAGTCAGGCCCTGCGCCGCTTCAAGAAACTGATCGAGCGAAGCGGCATGCAGAAAGAACTCCGCGCCCACCAGTATTACGAGAAGCCCAGCGAGCTTCGCCGCCGTGCTCGCCTGCGGAAGGAGAAGGCGGCCCGCAAGGCCCGCGGCCAGCAGAGCTAACCCTCCCCCGGCTGCCAAGCCAAACTGCCGTTGCCCCAGCATTCCGGCCCGAAGGGCCGACGGGAGTAAGTCCCGCTCGGGTCGGCCCTTCGGGCCTCGGTCACTTTCCGTTTCTCCGACCGCCTCGCCCACAGGCGGCCCGGCGCCACTGATCACCTTCGCAACTTACAAGGATGTTACTGCCAGCTTCCAAGCCCCGCAGCCCCCGCCCCAGCCACCCGATCCCCTTTTTGCTTGCGGCAGATAGGGGGACCGGGATAGGATGCAGGCGGCTGGTCCCGGCTACTGTCTCGAAGGAGCCCCTCCCATGTCCTCGCCCGACCCCATGTCCCTCTCCTCTGCTTATCCGCCCGCTCCGCCCGGCTACGAATTGCTGGAAGAGATTGGCCGCGGCGGCATGGGGGTGGTCTGGCGGGCCCACGAGCGGCGGCTCCAGCGGGAGGTGGCGGTCAAACTGCTGCGGGAGGAGGAGACGGCAGCCCGGAACCGCTTCCTTTTCGAGGCGACCGTCACCGGCCAGTTGCAGCATCCCGGCATCCCCGCGGTCCACGAGTTGGGCACGCTGCCCGACGGCCGGCCGTTCCTGGCCATGAAGCTGGTCAAGGGGTGCACGCTGCACGAGTTGTTGAAGAGCCGCGACCGCGATCCGAGCCGCGACCGCGGCCGGTTCCTCGCCATTTTCGAGCAGGTCTGCCACGCCGTCGGTTATGCCCACGCCCATAACGTCATCCATCGAGATTTAAAGCCGGGCAACGTCATGGTGGGGGCGCATGGGGAAGTGCAGGTGATGGACTGGGGGCTGGCGAAGGTACTGCATCCGAGCCCCGAGCGTGAGCGAGGGGAGGAGGACGACTCCGCTGCCACGGTCCCCCCGGTTACGGCGATCGGCACCCCGTCGCGGGGGGACGCGGCCACGCGGACGGGGGTGGTGCTGGGTACGCTGTCGTACATGGCGCCGGAGCAGGCCGGGGGGGAGATTCGCAAGCTCGATGCCCGCTCGGATGTGTTCGGCCTGGGAGCGATGCTGTGTGAGATTCTGACGGGCCGACCGCCGTATTGGGGTGCGGACAGCAACGCGGTTCGGCTCCAGGCGGTGCGCTGGGAGATCGCAGAGGCCTTTGCCCGGCTGGAGGCCTCAGGTGCCGAGCCGGAGCTGATCGCCCTGTGCAAGCGCTGCCTGGCACGGGAGCAGGCGGACCGGCCGGCGGACGGCAACGCGGTGGCTCAGGAGGTGGCGGCGATTCGCCAGGCAGCCGAGGAGCGGGCCCACACCCTCCGCGACCTGGATTGGGGCCAACCGGGCAATGCTTACAACGCCGCCTGTGCCTTGTCCCTGTGCATCCCCATCGTCGAGACGCACGAGAAGCTCGATGCTGACCAGCGCAAGGCGGCAGCGCAGTTCTACGGCGACGAAGCGATGAAGCTGCTGCGGGACGCCGTGGGCAAGGGGTGGAAGGACGCCGCCCCCATGCAGAAGGACAGCGACCTCGATCCGCTGCGGCAACGCGAGGATTTCCAGGAGTTGCTTCGGGAACTCACCCGGTCCCCCTGACCCGTCGCGGACGCCATCAACCCGTCGCTAACGCTCCGGGCTCGGATAGTTCCCCGTCGCGGACGCGCCGGGCTCGGATGTTCCCCGTCGCGGACGCTCCGGGCTCGGATAGTTCCCCGTCGCGGACGCTCCGGGCTCGGGAGGACGTCCGCATTATCCGAGCCCGGAGCGTCAGCGACGGGTTATGACACGTCGGCGTTCTGCAAGCGGTCCTGCCACTCGTCAAGCAGCCGGCCGATGTCGCGGTAGGCGAAATCGAGATTGGCCAGCTCCAGCCCCATCTCGACGGCCCGGTTGAGGTCGCCGGCATCGGCAGCCCCCTGGGCCAACTGGAAAAGGATCTCCTTGCGGGCGGCGGTCTCACCGATCGGCAAGTTTTGCAGCGCCTCTTCGAAGTTGCGCTCGGCCAGCCGCCAGTTGTTGCGGGCCTTAAAACAATACCCGAGGTAGAGCAACGACCGCCACTTCAGGCGCATGTCGCTCCGGGCCAGCTGCAACTCGCGGATGGCCTCGTCGATCTGGCCGGCCCGCAACAGGCGCAGGCCCAGCTCGAAGCGGTGGCTCATCTCGGCGGGTTGGCGGTCGGCCTTCTGACGGTACATCTCCAGCTCGCGGGTATTGATCTCCTTGAGCAGACGCACTCGGATTCTGCGCAGCTCCTCGTTGTCGGGGTGGGCCTGGAGCTTCTCCTCGGTGAGGGCCAGGTTGCGGCGGAATGGTTCGATTTGCAGGTCGATCAACTCCATCAACAACTCGAAGCGGTTGCCGGTCGGGCCCAGGCCGAACTCCAGCACCTGACGGGCCTGGTCGAGCTGGCCGGCGCGGCGATAGAAGGCGGCCAGCTGGAGGTAGGCCTCGGCGTTGGTCGGGTCGGCCTGGATGCGCTCGCGCAGCGGCAAGGCCACCGGGTCAATGGTTTCGGGCAGGCGCAAGGCGGCATCCGGTCCGGCCTCCGATAGCTCCCGGGTGGAGTCCTCGTCATCATCCTTCTTGGTATCCCGGGCCCCGGCCGTCCGGGGGCGGGGTCCGCCGCCGACCACCTCTTCGTAGTGGCCGCGGACGATGGTGTCGCGCGCCGACAGGTCCTTGATCTTCTTGGCCGCTTCCTCGTCGTTGGGGTCGGTGCGGTGGATCAGGTCCCAGAGCTGAATGGCCTGGGTGAAGTTGCCGCTCCGCTCGTAGAGCTGGGCCAGGGCGCGGTTGATGGCGACGTCGCGCGGGCTCTTCTGCCGCGCCTGCTCCAGTGTCCAGGCGGCCAGGTCGAACAGGCCAAGCACCTCGGCGGCGCGGGCCATGGCCAGCTGGGTCCCGGTGTCCCAGGGGTTACGGACCAGCACCCGCTCGCCGTATTCCAGTACCTTGAGGTAATCGCGGACCCGCTGGGCGGCCTTGAGGCGGAGCTTGGCCGGCCAGGTCCGCAGCCAGGCCAGCCAGCCGCCGCGCATGTTGTTCTTATACTTGGTCTTCTCGGTGCGGCGCAGTAGCTGGCGGTAGATCAGGTTGGCAGGATCGAGCCGGCAGCAGTTGAGCAGCAGCTGGATGCCGTAGTCGTAATGGCCGGTGGCAATGACCTGATTGGCCCGTTCGAACTGCCCGGCGGCGATCCGCCGTTGGTCCGGCGTTGGAGACGGCAGGATAGAGCGATCGGCCATCACACGGAGTCCTGCAGGGCATCCCCCTGCTACGTCCCTTTCAGGGGGAAAGGGGACGTGCGATGGAGGCTAACCTGTCGCCCGAGGCTGACAGGGTTTCTTTACGTTACCACAGCCAGCCCACCGGTCAAGTAGAACCTTTGCGCCGGCCCAAGCGAGGGCGGAGGCGGAGACCGCTTGCATGTCCCGGAAGTTTCAAGGGAAGGTTGCCGGAGGGCGAAAAGGTCTATGGAGGGACGGCCGAGAGCTGGGAGTCAGTGGACAGGGCCGGGGTCGAACCGGCGACCTAGCGGTTTTCAGCCGCTCGCTCTACCGACTGAGCTACCTGTCCGGCGACTTCATCATACGCGCGCCCGCGCCGCCTGTCCAGGCAGTTGGACCGGCCCGGCGGCTGACCGCTTGCGTCAGGGAAAACAGTGTTCAGCGGGCAAAGCGGGCCGGAGTTTTTCAGAAGCCCCTTGGGGGCGCCCACGCCGCTTTTTGTCAGATCCCCTCGCCGGCGGTGAACTCCATCTCCACATCCAGGCGGAAACGGGTGTTCTCCTCGGCGAAGGCGTTCATGTCATACAGCAGGGTATCCCAGTCGGCGCGGTGCGCCTGGCTGCGCTGGGCGCCCTCAACCCGTACCGGGATCGGCCGGGTGTGGTGGATCAGGTAGCCGCCATTCAGCGGATCATGTCGATCCGGCTGGACCCGGCCGCCGGTCGAGGTCGCCCGGCACCGCAGGATATATTCGCCCGGCTCGGCCACCTCCCAGAGGTATTCCCACAGCGTCCAGGAGTACGGCACGCGCGGGCCAAGCAATTCGGCCTGATTCCAGGTGCGGCCGTCGTCGGTGCTGACCTCGACCGCAGCCACCGCCTCCTCGCCGGCCCAGGCCACGCCGAACAGCCGGTTCATGCCGACGCCCAGCGCAGCCCCCGCCTGCGGCCGGATCATTTCCGACTTCACCGCCATCGGCCCGACCACCACCGTCTCGAGCCCATCCGGGCCGCGGCGCTGCATGGTGTAGCGGACCGTCTGGAAGTATCCCCGGAACGGCTGATTGACCACCTCGATGCGCCGCAGCCATTTCACCGAAGCGACGCCGTACCAGCCGGGCACAAACAGCCGGACTGGGAAGCCGTGGTTCGGTTTGAGGAACTCGCCATTCATGCGGTAGGCCAGGAGCGTGTTCGGGTCGAGGGCCTTGGCCAAGGGCAAGCTGCGGGCGAAGGAGATCGGCTCGGGGTGGTCGGGCTCATTGCCGCGGTCGGCCCCCTCGAAGACCACCTCCAGGGCATCGGGCCGCAGGCCGGCCTTTTCCAGCACCAGCCGCAGCGGCACCCCGGTCCACTCGGCGTGGCCGATGGCCCCCGCGCCCCACTGTACGCCGGACACCCGCTCCTGAAGGAACGATCGGCCGTTGCCGGCACATTCGACGGTGGCGAAGACGCTTCGCGCCGGCAGGGTGAGCAGTTCGTCCCAGGTCAGCTCCAGTGGGCGCTCGACGCAGCCGCCGATCTGTAACCGCCAGTTCGCGGGAGTGAGGGTCGGCACATCGAAATGGTTGCGGACAAAGAACAGGCGGTTGGGCGTGACCCATCCCTGGATGCTTTCCACCGGCGTCTCGCTGTTCTCGGGGAACGCGGTGATCACCTTGCGCTCCTCAACCCAGACATCCTCGCCGCGGAGCGGGTCGGTGAGCGAATAGGTGCCCATGCGCAGAAGCGGCGGCGAGTAGACATGCAGCGTGACCAGGTCGGCGCCGTCCGCCTGGAGATTGGAGATCTGGTGCAGGTCGGCATCATGGGTGGCGCAGACCTGGCCGGCCGGCAGGTCGCGCGAGCGGACCGCCTTGACCAGGCCATTGGGAGCGAACGCGAAAATAGTTTCAGTAGCCGTGCCGCGCAGCACGCGCACGCCGCAGTTGGAAGCCGCATGGTCGTGGATGGGCGAGCGCTGGCCGTTCTTCCAGCACATGACCCAGACATGGTACCACGGCCCGGCCCGCACCAGGTTGCGCTGGTAATTGCGGTCTGAGAACCGGATGTAGTCGGCGACAGCGGCGCAGTCGATATCCAGGCGCCGGAGCAGGTCGGTCAATTCATCCAGGGGGGCGCGGCCCTGAAGGGCATCCAGGTAGCGGAACAGGGGCTCTAGCTTGCTGCTCATGGGTCACCTGACTGACGCGTGTCCCGATCCGGATAAGCTCGATCCTTCAAGCGTAACTCCCCCGGCGGGGAAGGCAAGACCGAATTCCACGACTCAGCACGTCAAGCCGACCAGCCGCCGGGCGGCAGCGGACGGGGGCGAAGCGGACGGCAGCAAGCGTGATTGACCCCGCCAGCCGTCCGGCTTATAGTTGCAGGCAGAGGGAGGGAATTCCTCCCGCCAACCCAGGATCGACCATGCCCCGACGGCGGCTGCGACTGCTGACCCTTCTTACCGCGGCGTCGTTCTTGCTCATCAACACGCCGACCGCCGCGTTGCTGGCAGCCCGCGCGCCGATGGCCGGGCATGCGACCGCCGGCAGTCCCGATCCCCGCGTCCGCTGCCCCTGCTGCGCCAGCGGCGAGGAGCCGGCCGAGGATATTGGCGACCGCTGCGACGCCCCGGCAAACCGGCCGCACGATCCGTCGGGGCCGTGTTGCCCGGGCGGCTGCTCGTGGTGCTGCGTGGCCAAGGTGCCGTGCCCGGCTCCGCCCGCCATCTCGCTGGCGCTGCCGACTCCCTGCCTGGACCAGAGCCTCGTCGAGCCTCCCTTGCTCCTCCCGCCGGCCTTCTGCGCCGGCCTGATCCGGCCGCCCAGGGTCTGATTTCTCGCTCCCCGTCCGTGCTGCGCGCTGCTACTCCGGTCAACGATATTCCCCGAATCGACCGGTTTCGTAATCGGCGTCCGAGGATGTGATCAATGAACGAGACCTCAACCGCCCCCGTGGTGCCGCCTTCCCCCGCGCCGGTGCGGCCCGCGCCGTCCAGGCCGGCCCGGTTGCTCCAGAGCTTGCCGACGTTACTGGTCCTTTTGGCGCTGGGCGGACTGGCCTACTTCGGCCACCAGACCGGCTGGAAGATGCCCCACTTCACCGTCCTCGGCGGCACTCCGACCGCAAATGATGATTGGTGCAGCGAGCATAATGTCCCTGAGTCGCGCTGCGTCGAGTGCCGGCCGGAGTTGATGCCGCGCCGGTCGGTCCCCTGGTGCCCGAAGCACGGCGTCCATCAGTGCCCCTTCGAGCATCCCGAAGTTGCGCAGCTGCCGGTCCCGCCGCGGATCACCCCGGCCGACCTGGAGCGAGCGCAGCGGGCGCTGGACTTCACCGAGCGGCCGAGGAATGACCCCCGCTGCACCCTCCACACGCGCCGCATCCAGTTCGCCTCGCAGGAAGCGATCGACAAGCAAGGCGTCGGGCTGGATGCCGTCTGGACGGCCCGCATGGAGGAGACCATCACCGCCCCCGGTGAGATCGGCTACGACCCGACGCGGGTCGCCGCGCTGGCCCCGCCGGTGTCGGGCCGGGTCTGGCGTGTGGAGAAGGAGCTCGGCCAGGCGGTGAAACAGGGAGAGGTGCTGGCGCTGGTAGACGCCGCCGAGGTGGGCCGGGCCAAGGCTGAGTTCCTCCAGGCGGCCGCCCAGGTCGATCTCCGCAGCCGCCTACTGGAGGGGATGAAATCGGGCTACGTGCAGGGGGTAATCCCTGAGCCGCGCTTCCGCGAGGCCGAGGCCGCCCTGCACGAGGCGCAGATCCGGCTCTTGAGCGCCCAGCATGCCCTGCTCAATCTGGGGCTGCCGATCCGCGCCGCCGAGGTGAAGGGACTTACCCCCGAGGAAATCGCCCGCCGCGTCCAGTTCCTCGGCCTGCCGGAGTCGATCACCCAGACGCTCGACCCGCAGACCACCACCGCCAACCTGATTCCGGTGAAAGCGCCGCTCGATGGCGTGGTTGTGGAGCGGCGGGCGGTCGCCGGCGAGTTGGCCGACCCGTCGAAGCCGCTGTTCGTCGTGGCTGACACCCAGCGGATGTGGCTGACGCTTCACGTCCGGCTGGAGGATGCGAAGCACCTGGCCCGAGGGCAAACGGTGCGCTTCCGACCGGATGGCGGCGGGGAGGCAGCCGGGAAGGTAAATTGGATCAGCACGGCCGTGGATGAGCGGACCCGCACCGTGCAGGTCCGGGCCGAGCTGGCCAACCCCGACGGCCGACTACGGGCCAACACCTTCGGCTCGGGGACCGTGGTGCTCCGCGAGGAGGACCGAGCAATCATCGTCCCGAACGAGGCGGTCCACTGGGATGGGAACTGCCATGTCGTCTTCGTCTGGGACAAGGATTCGCCGAAGGAGGGGGCGCCGAAGGTCTTCCATGTGCGCTCGGTGCGGCCGGGAGCAAAGGATGATCGGCACACCGAGATCATCGCCGGGGTGCTGCCGGGCGAGATGGTGGCAACGAAAAACAGCGGCGTGCTTCGCGCCCAGTTGTTGAAGGGCAACCTCGGCGCGGGCTGAACCGAGTGTCACAAGTAACGGCCCGGTCGGGCCGTCCTCCTTCTGAGCGACGAGGCTTCTTCCTCCGGTCCCATCCGCCGGCTACAATGGGGGTGAATCGCCCGCAGGGACTTTCCTGGAGACCCCCGCCATGTCCCGACCCGGTCATCTCCTGCCCGTGGACCTGACCCGCCGCGACTTCCTTTACGGGCTGGGGGCCACCCTCGGCACAGTCGCGTTCAACGCGCTGTTGCAGGCCGACCAGAAGCCCGCCGGACCGCTGGCGCCTCGACCGGGGCACCACCCCGCCCGGGCCAAGGCGTGCATCTTCCTCTTCATGGAGGGAGGGCCCAGCCACATCGACACCTTCGACCCCAAGCCGAAGCTCCGCGAGTTGCACCTCAAGGAGTTCACCCGCCAGGACCGGTTCGCCTCGGCCATGGCTAGCGGCAAGCGCTACTTCGTCCAGAGTCCCTACCGCTTCCGCCAGGTGGGGAAGTCGGGCCTCTGGATGTGCGAGCACTTCCGCCACCTGGCCGGCGTCGCCGATGAGCTGTGCATCTACAAGGGCTGCGTCGCCGAGTCGATCGACCACCCGACCGCCTGCTATCACATGAACACCGGCAACCGGCTCGGCGGCGACCCGGCCATCGGTGCCTGGGTGACATACGGCCTGGGTGCCGAGAACCAGAACCTGCCGGCGTTCGTGGTCCTGCCGGAGGTCGCCTTCCCCCAGGGCGGAGCCGCCAACTGGTCCAACGGCTTCCTGCCGGCCTACTATCAGGGGACCCCGCTGCGGCCGACCGGCTCGCCCATCCTCGACCTGGAGCCGCCGCCCGGCGTCACCCGCGACGTGCAGCGCGCCAACCTCGACCTGCTGGGCCGGCTCAACGCCCAGCATCAGGAGAAGCACCCACACCACGGCGACCTGGCCGCCCGCATGCAAGCCTACGAGTTGGCCTTCCGCATGCAGGCCGAGGTGCCGCATCTCCTTGACATTGGGAGCGAAGATGCCCGGACCCTGGCGCTGTACGGCATCAGCGAGCCAGAGACCGACAGCTTCGGCCGGCGCTGCCTGCTGGCCCGCCGGTTGGTGGAGAGCGGGGTCCGCTTCGTGCAGATTTACGCCAGCGGCTGGGATTCGCACGATTATCTGACCACCTCCCATGCGGCGCGGATACGAGCGGTGGATCGGCCGATCGCCGGGCTGATCCACGACCTGAAACGGCGGGGGATGCTGGACGAGACGCTGATTGTCTGGGCGGGCGAGTTTGGCCGGTCGCCGGACAACGGCCTCCGCGGCGGCGCCCAGACCGCCGGGCGCGACCACAACGCCAAGGCGATGGTCATCTGGCTGGCCGGCGGCGGCGTCAAAGCGGGCCACGTCGTCGGCGCCACCGACGAGATCGGCGAGAAGGCCGTCGAGTGCGTCCATCCGCTCCGCGACCTGCACGTTACCCTGCTGCACCTGCTCGGCCTGGACGATAACAAGCTCACCTATTTCCATGAGGGCCGTTACAAGCAGCTCTCACAGACCGGCGGCCAGGTAATCAAGGAGTTGCTGGCGTGACCGGCCGCCGTCGAGGCCCTGCTCTATCCAGCGGCCGCAAAACCTGCTACACTTGCGCTGGAGTGATGGATTGATCCAGCAGTCGGCTTTGGGTGATCCAGCGGACCGCCCAAAGCCGACTGCCGTTCCTGGCACCCCCTCACCCCAACCCCTCTCCCCTCCGAGGGGAGAGGGGTTGGGGTGAGGGGGTGTGAGTCGAAAGCCGCTTATGACCGATCGGACGCTCATCCGCAACTACGCGATCATCGCCCACATCGACCACGGCAAGAGCACGCTGGCCGACCAGTTCCTGCTCAAGACCGGTGCGATCTCTCAGCGCGAATTCCGCAATCAGGTCCTCGATGACATGGACCTGGAGCGCGAGCGCGGCATTACCATCCAGATGCACCCGGTCACCATTTATTACAGGGGTCAGGGGTCAGGGGTCAGGGGTCAGGAAGAACAGACCTATGAGCTGAACTTGATCGATACTCCCGGCCATGTCGATTTCAGCTACGAGGTCTCCCGCAGCCTGGCGGCCTGCGAGGGGGTCATCCTGCTGGTCGATGCCTTTCAGGGAGTGCAGGCCCAGACGGTGGCCAACGCCTTCCTGGCGATGGAAGCCGACCTGACCATCGTGCCGGTGCTCAACAAGATCGACCTGCCGACCGCCCGGCCCGATGAGGTCATCGCCGAGATGGAGCAGGCCCTCGGCGTGTCTCCGGCCGACGTGCTCCGCTGCAGCGCCAAGACCGGCCAGGGCGTTGACGAGGTACTGCGGGCGATCATCGACCGCATCCCGCCGCCGACCGGCAGCCCCGACGCCCCGCTCAAGGCCCTGGTCTTCAACAGTCACTTCGACCCGTACAAGGGGGTCGTGGTCTACGTCCGCATCAAGGAGGGGGTCCTCCGCAAGGGGCAGCGCATCCGCTTGATGCGCGGCGGCACCGAGCACGAGGTCATCGAGATCGGCCAGTTCCGCCCGGCAATGACGCCTTGTGGCGAATTGTCGGCCGGCCAAGTCGGTTACTTCATGGCCCAGATCAAGAACCTGGCCGATGTCCACATCGGCGATACCGTCACCGACGCCGTCCGGCCGACCGAGACCCCCCTGCCCGGCTACAAGGAGCCCAAGCCGATGGTCTTCAGCGGGCTCTATCCGGTGAACAACAACGACTTCGAGGCCCTGCGCGAGGCGCTGGCCAAACTGCGCCTCAACGACGCCAGCTTCGTCTATCAGCCGGAAGTCAGCGAGGGGCTCGGCTTCGGCTTTCGCTGCGGCTTTTTGGGCATGCTCCACCGCGAGATCATCCAGCAGCGCCTGGAGCGCGAGAGCAACCTGGAGTTGGTGCAGACCGCCCCGAACGTCACCTACGAGATCCTGACGCGCAAGGGGGAGACGCTGCTGATCGACAACCCGCAGAAGGTGCCGGACGCCGGCCAGATCGAGGAGTTCCGCGAGCCGGTAGTCCGCATCCAGTTTCTGCTGCCGGCCGAGAACATCGGCGACTTGATGCAGCTGTGCACCGAGCGCCGCGGGGTCTACGTTCGCACCGAGTATCTCAGCCCGACGCGGGCCATCCTGGTCTATGAATTACCCTTGGCGGAGGTGATTTATGACCTTTACGATAAGCTCAAGTCGGTGACGCATGGCTACGGCACGATGGACTATGAGCTGCTGGGCTACCGGCCGGCCGACCTGGTGCGGCTCGATATTTTGGTGGCGGGCAAACGGGTGGATGCGTTGTCCACGATCGTGCACCGCAGCATGGCGGAGCGCCGCGGCCGGAAGCTGGTCAAGAAGCTGCGCGGCGAGATCGACCGGCACCTGTTCGAGGTGGTGTTGCAAGCAGCCATCGGCAGCCGGATCATCGCCCGCGAGAGCATCGCCCCGATCCGCAAGAACGTGACGGCCAAGTGCTACGGCGGCGACATCACCCGCAAGCGCAAGCTCTGGGCCCGCCAGGCCGCCGGCAAGAAACGCATGAAGCAGGTCGGCCAGGTCGAGATCCCGCAGGAAGCCTTCCTTGCCGTCCTGGAAGCGGACACATAGTCGGAAGAACCGGAGGATCTGGTAGAATGCCCCCTGGCGGCTGAGAACCTAGTCATCTCCTCCCTGGGTGGGTGAGTGTCCTCGCATGAAAGCAAAATCAACCTCCTCCCGTCGCGGCACGTACAGTCAGGAAGAAATCGAATTCATGGAGGCGATTGATCGATACCAGAGAGAAAAAAAACGCCCCTTTCCCACTTGGAGTGAAGTTTTGGAGGTGCTGCACAGTCTGGGATATACCAAGAAGGGCCGCCCTTCGGAAACGGCCAAGGACGTCAAGCGCTGGCAAGAGCTGTGTAACGCCTTGCGCCAGGAGCGCGATCAACTTCACCTGGAGCTTGCCAAGGTCAAGGCGGAGCGGGACCAGTACTTGAAAGCCGTGTACGCCCTGACCTGGGAGAAGGACATCGAGGTCCCTGATAAGGAAACCCTCCTCGCCCAAATAGGCAAGGGGCCATCCCTGGAAGACCTCCTCGCGGAGCTGGAATCCTCCAGGGGGAAATGATGGCCGCGAAAGAGGGGCTCCTCTATCGTGTCGCGCGCACTTCTCCGGTTAATGAGCAAATCCGTGCGCTGGCGAAGAAGGCTGTCTCCGCCGGAATCGACCAGGAATTCTTCCGGGCCATGCGGGAGGTCGTGGAGCAGTTGCAAACCCGCCCTCTGGAATGGGGCGATCCCGAACGGCGAACCCGCAAGAAGGGCGGCTGGGTCTGTCATGGCGTGCGCCCGCCGGTAATCGTGTATTATGTTGTTTACGAGCCGGAACGGGCGGTCTGTATCTTGCGGGTCAGACCCCTGCCCGGATCACCGCTGGAGTGAGGACGTGGATGCACCTGCGGACAATGGGAGCCCGTCGGCGACCGCACCCGGCACGTCTGCTGTTACCGCTGCGCCGCCTCGTCATCCCGTCGCCGGGCGCCGACTGATCGAATCGGCCGTGCTTTTCCTCAGCGTTCTGCTGCTTATCCGGGTGGTGGGCGTCGAGCCGTATTCCGTGCCCACCGGCAGCATGGCGCCCACGTTGATGGGCAATCACTGGGCGGCGGTCTGCCCGCGCTGCGGCTACCTGGTCCGGGTCGGCGTCCCCAACGGTAACGGTGAGCGCCACTTCGGCCGGCATGGCCACGCGGCCTGCCCCAACTGCGGCTGCGATGAGCTTCCCCTCGACCAGACGCTCATCAGCCGGGGTGACCAATTGCTGGTCAACAAAAATGTCTTCGACTGGCGTCGGCCGCGCCGCTGGGAGATGGCCGTCTTCCGCTGTCCGGTCGAGCCGGGCAAGGAGTTTGTCAAGCGCGTCGTCGGGCTGCCCGGCGAGGAAGTGCAACTCCGCGACGGCGATGTCTACATCGATCACGACCTCGCCCGCAAGACGCTGGAGGAATTCCAGCGCCTCCGCATTCTCCTCTTCGATCACAACTATCAGCCGGCCGACGGCTGGCAGACGCGCTGGCAAATCCAGCCGCCCCCCCTCACCCTTCCTTCTCCCCCCGCGGGGAGAGAGGGGAGAGTGAGGGAAGGCCCGGCCGCGCCGGAAGGGACCGGTCTGCGGCTGAATGCGCTGCGGGAGAGCGATGCTTACCTCTGGCTGGGATATCGCAACTGGCTATTGGACGTGCATAAAGAGGAGGCGATCCGGGACGAATACAGTTATAACGGGGGCGATCCTGCCGCAGCAGCGGCCGTGCATGACTTCATGCTCGAGTGCGACCTGGAGGTGCTCGGCGGCGACGGCTGGGTGGCCTTCGCCATTACCGACGGCCTCGATGAGATGACTGCTGAATTGCCCATCGGGACGGTCAAGGAGGGCGCCCGCCTGATCGGCCGACAGCCGACGGCGGACCTCGACGGCGAGAGCCGGGTGTACCGGACCGCCCCGGATTTCGGCCTGCGAGTAGGCCGGACCTACCACGTGGGGTTGGCCTTCGTGGACCGGCGGGCGACGCTGGTGGTCGATGGCCGGCCGCCGTTCGCGCCGGTTGATCGTCCGGCGGCGGAGCAGCGGGGGGAGGTGACGCGGCCGGTGAAGGTAGGGGCTCGCGGGGTGGACGTGCGGCTGAGCAATATCCGCCTCTTCCGCGATGTCCATTACACCGAGGCCGGGCAGCACGGCGTTCGTGCGCCGGTACGGCTGGGGGCGGGGCAGTATTTTGTCCTGGGCGACAACAGCCCCAACTCCGACGATAGCCGCTTCTGGTCCGACCCGGAGGGAAACCCGGCGCCGGTGCCCGAGGCGTACTTGGTGGGCAAGCCCTTCCTGGTTCACCTGCCGAGCCGGGCGGTGCGGTGGCAGGGATTCGGCCGGCAATGGCAGCACCAGGTCCTCGACTGGAAGCGGGTGCGCTGGCTGCGCTGAGCGGGCACCCTGACTTGCCGGGCAGGGCGAGGTTGGTTTACCATCTTCCCTCGTCTGTTTGGGCAAGGGATTTGCACTTGGAGAAAAGGCGGCCGGCCGGGATGATAATGCAGGGACGCGGCGGGCGGCAATTGCTCCGCTCGCCGGTCCGCAGACAATCGCTAAGAATAATGCCAGCAGCCCCGGCCGCCCGACGGGCCGAGCATAACCCGACGGTGTTTCATGGCAGACGACCACGTCAAGGCTCCCCATACCCCTCTCCCCCCGGGCCAACCGCCGGCCCGGAGCGAGCCGGCTGCGCCCGACCGGACAACCGCAGACAACCATCCCCCCCCCGATGGTGCCCCGCCGGCCTCACCCCGGGGCCTCCTGACCGGGGCGAAGGAGATATTGTGGTCCAAGCCGCCGCCCCATCCGCACCGCCAGACCGATAGCCTGCGCGAAATCGTCGAGACGGTCGTCTTCGTCGTCGTTCTCGTCCTGCTGCTCAAGTCGTTCGTCGCCGAGGCATTCGTCATTCCCACCGGGTCGATGGCCAGCACACTTTGGGGCTATCAAAAGGTGGTGGCCTGTCCGCAGTGCGGCCACGAGTTCCCGGTCAATTGCAGCCAGGAGGTCGATCCCCAGGAAGGAGGCGCACCGGTGCGCGTCACCGGCTGCATCTGCCCCAACTGTCGGCTCGCCATTCGCCTGGTCAACCCGCTGTACGACGGCCGTCAGCCCAACCCGCAGGCAGGCAACGAAGTCCTCGACCCCGGCCCCAACAGCGGCGACCGGGTGCTGGTCGTTAAGTACCTGTACGACTTCGGCAAACCCGAACGCTGGGACGTGGTGGTCTTCAAATTCCCCGGCGACACCGACTTCCCCGTCCGCGGGCCGCAGCAGAACTGGGTGCAGATGAACTACATCAAGCGGCTGATCAGCGCAGGCGACGAAACCATCGGCATCCACTATGGCGACCTCTACCACCTGGACGTCGAGAAGCCGGCCGGTGCCGAATCCGACGGCTCCAAGCTGGATCTCTGGCGGCACCATTACATGCACGAGAATGACGCGCTCGACAAACTCGAGGCGCGCATCGGCGCCCGCATTCTCCAGAAGCCGCCCGACAAGATCCTGGCCATGAAACGGCTGGTCTACGACAACGACCAGCCGGCGAAGGACCTGGAGGGGGTCCAGCCGCCGCGCTGGGCGGGGGTGGATGACGACGGCGCCTGGTCCGCGATCGCGTCCCACGGCTTCCGCCACACCGCGCCGGATGAGAAGCAGCTGCGCTGGCTGCGCTACCGTCACATCCTCCGCAGCCGGGACAAGCCGGAGCTGATCACTGATTTCCTCGGCTACAACACCTACGAGCCGCGCAAACTGGGCCAACTCCCGGCCGGGCCCAACTGGGTCGGCGACCTGATCCTGGAGTGTGAAGTCACGGTGGAAGACCCCAAGGGCGAGTTGGTGCTGGAATTGTCCCGCGGTGTCGATCGCTTCCGCGCCCGCTGGGACCTGGCATCGGGTAAGTGTACCCTTCTCCGGCTGAAGTGGCCCCATGAAGGCAGCTCGCCGCCGGCTGACGATGACTTCAAGGACATCGCCGACGCCAACACATCGCTCAAGGGGAAAGGAACGTACCGGGTCCGCTTCGCCAATGTGGACGAACGGTTGACGGTGTGGGTCGATGGCAGCCTGCCGTTCGGTGATGGCGTGTCGTATGAGCCGCCGAAGCAGCGCGGGCCGTACCCCAACGACCTGCAACCGGTCAGCATCGGCGTCAGGGGGGGCACGGTCAGCGTTCATCATCTCAAACTTTGGCGCGACACCTATTACACGACCGTGCCGGGGCAGTCCGACTCGGGACAGATGCAGGAACTGTGGAATGCGATGCACCGCGGCGATGCTGAACGGCACCACGAGTTGCACCACTTCCTGAGCGACCCGCGACGGTGGGAACCGCTCCGGGAACTGCGCGGCAAGACGCTGTACGTCCATCCGGGCCATTACCTTTGCCTGGGCGACAACAGCCCCGAAAGCTCCGACGGCCGCAGCTGGGGCACTGTCCCGGAGCGGCTGATGCTGGGACGGGCGCTGCTGGTGTACTACCCGTTCTACTTCCCGTACTGGCCGTTGAAGTCGCCCGTCAACCGGGTCGGTGCGATTGAGTAATCCGGGGTCGCCTTCTTGCCGCTTGCGGTTAGCGCTAAGCCGCAAGCGGCTCAGAAGTGGGGCGAGGGGCAAGGAAGACCCATGCTGAGCGGAGAGATCACCATCCGGGTGCGCTATGCGGAAACCGACCGGATGGGCCTGCTGCACCATGCGAACTACCTGGTCTATTTCGAACAAGGGCGGACGGAGCTGCTGCGGTCGCTGGGCCTGTCGTACCGCGATCTCGAGGACCAGGGATTTCTGCTGGTGCTGACGAAGGTGGAGGTCCGCTACCTGCGCCCGGCGCGGTATGACGACCTGCTGACACTACGGACGACGGTGACCCGGACCACGTCGGTGCGCATCGATCACCGCTACGAACTGCGGCGCGACGGCCTGCTGCTGGCGGAAGGCACGACCACGTTGGCCTGTGTGGACCGCGACGGCCGGCCGCAGGCCCTGCCGGAGGTTCTGCGGGGTAAGTGACCGAAAACGGACGGAGGTTCTCCTCATGTCAAGACGCGCTCTGTTGGGCAGGCTCGGGCTGCTGGCGGGGTCGCTGCTGCTGCCGGTGCTGGTGGGATGTACCGGCTCGACCACCACCCCGACCGGCCGAGGCGGCGCGCCCACCTCGTCGAGCGGTGACAAGCCACTGCCCAAGACTGACGAAGACAAGGACAAGGCCGAGCCGATCAAGCCGCCTCGGCCTGATCCGGGCCCCTGACGCTGGAGGGATGGCCCGTGCGCCGCACCTTGATCCAGACTGTGCTGCCGCTGGTCTTCTGCCTGGTGGCCCTGCTGGCTGCGGCCCTGATCGCGGTGGCCCTGCCGCCCGCGGCCCGGGAATTCTACCTGAAACACCTCACCGCCCTCGACCTAGTCATCCTCGGCCTGGGGGCCGTGCTCTTCGTCGTACAACTGCTACTCGCCTGGCGGGCGCTGCAATGGCGCGGCACCGGGTTCGACGAGCGGCCCGACGACTGGTTGAGCAATCTGGCCCAGGCGGCGGAGTGGTTCCCGTTGCTGGGGCTGCTCGGCACTGTGGCCGGCATCTTGCAAACGTTCGGCTCCCTCAGCGACCATGTGCAGGTGCCGCCGGGACGGATCATCGGTCTGTACGCCCCGGCGATCACCGCCACCGGCAGCGGCCTGTTCATGGCCCTGGTCAACATCACGCCGACCTGGGTGGTGCTACTGGGCCGACAGTTGATCCAGTCGCTGGGCGGCGGCGAGCCGGCCGACGCCGAGGAGCACCCCGGCTCCGCCCTGTACGCCGACCGACGCTGAAACCAGCCTGCAGCCCGTAGCCCGTAGCAAAGACCACGACGGACTACGGATTACCGACTACGGACGAACGCCATGATCCGTCCCCCTCGTCGCAGCGTGACCCGCTTCTTCATCCCGCTCATCGACGTGCTGACCCTGCTCTTCTGCATCTTCCTCCTGATGCCGTTGGTGAGCACAGTCGGCGAGGGTTCAGTCGTCGAGAGTCCGGCGGCGCGGGAGCAGCGGCTGCGCGACCTGGAGCGGGAGGTAGAGGTCCTCCGCGCTCAGGCGAAAGAGACGCCGCCGCAGCTGCGCCACGAGCTGGATGAGCTGCGCAAAGAGAAGATCCAGGTGTTGCAAGAGCGGCTGAAGGTCCGCGTACTGGAGATCGACCCGGCCACTGGCAAACTGTTTTACCATGACCCCGAGCGCGTCGAGGTCCGCAGCGAGGCCGACGCCCGCGCGTTGATCAGCCAGGACCGCCGCGACCTGCGGGGGGCCCGGCGCGAGCTGTATTACTTGATCCTGTACCCGCGCGACCGCACCAGCCCCTTCCCGCACCGTGAGCAGCGGGAGCGGTACGACCGCTGGTTTGCGGACGTGGCCCACGGCTGGGACATCCCCGGCGCCTCGGGAGGCACGCCATGACCGCCACGTTATCCCTGGTCCCCGGCCTGGCCTTCGTGGAGAACGTCGGCCGCTTCGTCGTCGGTGTGCTGGCCGTCGCCGGCGGCGCCTTCTTCGGCGGGCTGCTCGTCGGGCTATTGACCCAGGTGCTGGCCAAACTGCTGACGGCCAAGTCAGTGCCGCGGCCGGCGCTGACGTTCGTCCGGCTGCTCGGCGCCGTGGTGGGCGGCGTGTTGGTGGCGATGGTGTTGTTCCAGTCGGGGGGCGGCGGCGGCTGGGGGCTGGGCGGTTGGAGCAGCCTGGGGCCCGGCCAGGGCAACGGCGGTGAGCAGCCCAACCCGGTGCCGAACGGCAAGGAGCCGTCGCCTCCGCCCGACAAGCCCCCCCTTCCTCGCAACGGCGAGCCGGCGCCCAAGACCGGCGCCCTGCGGATTGAGGTGCTCGGCGATGAGCCGCAACCACAGCGGCGCTTCTACCGGATCGAGGGGGAGTCGAGGCTGTACACGCTGGACGAAGTGGCCGAAATCCTGTCGCGGCGGCGCAAGGAGGACCCGGACCTGAAGAAGGCGATCATCGTGCTCTATCAGAACAGCCCGGACCGCGACACCGCCGTTGTCCGCGACCTGATGCGGCTGATCGAGACGCGCGGCCTGACCCCGGACATTTCCTTCGCCCCCGGCCGGGCGCCGCAGTAGCACGTATGAAGGACCCAGAGAGGACGTGGCCATGTCGGAAGCCAGTTCGCCAACCGCTCCGCCCGCTGCCGGCCGGGAGGAGATCCGCCTGCTTCTCTTCGGCCGACCCGGCGCCGGCAAGACCTCGCTCCTGGGAGCCCTTGCCCAGGCCGCCCAGACTCAGGAGCACCTTCTCAACGGCCGGCTCACCGAGCGGACCCCCGCCCTGGAAGGGCTGCGACACCAAGTCTACGACGAGACCACCCGGCCCACGGCCGAAGAGGTCGTCCTTTACCCGGTCGATTTCGAGTCGTTCGAGACGGCCGGCCGTGAGCACCTTCAGGCGGTGCTCATCGACTGTGATGGGCGGGCGGCCAACGATCTGCTGACGCGCCGCCCGTCCCTCGATCCTGACAGTGCCGAAGGGCCCCTGGCCCAGGAGATGCTCGCGGCCGACGCGCTGGTCCTGGTCGTTGATGCTTCGGAGTCGGCCAGCCAGGTCGATGCCGATTTCGCTGAGTTTGGCCGTTTCCTCCGCCTGTTCGAGCGTGGTCGGGGCCAGCGGAGCGAGGTCAGCGGGCTGCCCGTTTTCCTGGTGCTGAGCAAGTGCGACCTGCTGGCCGGGCCGGGCGACGCCCCAGTGGACTGGGTCGAGCGCATCGAGGAGCGCAAGCGGCAGGTCGGCCAGCGCTTCCGCGACTTCCTCGCCCGGCGCGAGTCCGCGGACGGGCCGCCGGCGTTCGGCAGCATCGACCTGCACCTGTGGGCAACCGCGGTCAAGCGCCCTGCCCTGGCCGGCACGCCTGCCAAGCCGCGCGAGCCCTACGGCGTCGCCGAGTTGTTCCGCCAGTGTATCGACGCCGCCCTGCTTTTCCGCCAGCGCCGCCGCCGCGCCGGCCGCCGGCTCCTCTGGACGGTCGGCACTGCCACCGGGCTGGTGGGGCTGCTGATCGCCCTGACTGTGGCACTGCTCGGCCAGGCCCTGCGCGACCGCGAGTCTGACCGGCAAGTCCGCGCCTTGCAGAACAAGGTGGACACCTACAAGCTCAAGGAAGGCCAGACCACGGCGGAACGGCTGCGGGGCTGGCCGACACTTCCCCGCCAGCGAATGAGTGAGCTGGCCGAGCTGCGAAGCGATCCCGACTTCGATCGATTGCCGGCGGACCAGCAGCGTTATGTGGAAGACCGGCTACAGGAGTTGCGCGACTATGTGGCCTATTACGACAAGCTACTTCAGCTGCGTCGCCGGCCCGCCGAGGCCCGCACTGAGGCCGAGTTGGAGGAGATCGAGCAGACGTTGAAGACCGACCTGGCTGTGCCCCGCGCCGCCTGGGGCCAGACCGAGGCGGCCCGGCTGCACCACGACTACCTGGAGCAAATCGCCGCCCTGCGCCGGGCAGTGGACAACGTGGCCGAGTGGTATCGGCAGCGGCAGCGCGAGGGGGAGAAGCTCTGGACCTTCGCCGGCCGGCCGCCCGGGGCGGCCGGGACATCGGTGGACTGGCGCGATTGGCAGGCCGAGGTGGAAAAGCTCTTCGCCGGAGCGGAGAAGCCCCCCTTCCGCGAAACCGACCGGCTCCCTGGCCCCGGCACGCCGACCTACGGCGAGACAGTTTTCCTTTTTCAGCGCGTCCAGGAGGCGCGGCACGACTGGGAGGCGGTCAAGCGCCACTTGCAGCGCCTGCTTGACCTTAGCTCGGCACTGGGGCTGGCCGGCACGCAGCCCGATCGGCCCTCGCCGTTGGCCCTGCCGCGCAAGCCCCCCTTCACGGTCGGCGACGCCGCCGAGCGGTTGCAACGGCTACAGGAGGCGTATCCCCGCTACAAGGAAGAGTTCACCCTGGCCGACCTGCCCGAGGCGATTGTCGGCGATGTCCGTCAGGCGGCAGCGGCCAGCTACGAGCAACTCCTGGAGGCCGGCCGTGAGGTGGTGCTGCGCCAGCTGCAACAGGCAGCCGGCGATGGCCGCGAAACCCCGCAGCGGTGGGCGGCGGTGCGCCGCTGGCTGCTGCAAGACCCCGAGGAGCTGCGGGCCTGGCGCCAGTTGGCCCGGGTGCTGACCGGGCTGAAGGATGGCAGCCGGGTCGATCCGGCCGCCGAGCTAGCGGAATTCCTCGACCGGGAGCGTTTCCCGCTGGAGCTGAAACGGTTGACGGTGGAGGTGCCCGACCGACTGCGGGTGCGGCCCAGCGGCCCGCTGTCGGTCTATCACCCCCCGACCAGCAGGACGGGGCCGGCGCTGGTCTTCGAGGTAGTCGGCGACAGCCAGCGCGACCCGCAGCGGCGCGTGACGGTGTACACCTTCCGGCCGACCAACGGCAAGGGGGCGCTGACCTATCAACCCGGCGAGGAGCTGTGGGCGACGCTGCCGCTCCGCGATGCCGACAAGGGCGCCTGGATGTTCACCTGGGCCCGGAGCCGTTCCGAGGTCTACCAGCACGAACGTCTGACCCGCCCGCCGCGTCTCCACCGCCCCGACCAGGAGAACATCGCCGGCGAACTGGCCGTCGGTGTCGTGCTCCGGGCGACCAAAGGTTCGGGCATCCCACCGGTGCCCGACCTCATGCCGGTCGTGCGGCTGGAGAAGCGGTGAGTGACGGCGGGATGAGCGATGGAGTGTTTCACCCATCTGGCACATCGGCTAAGTACAGCGCCGCAACGACTTCTTGGGGCCGCGGAGAAGGACGCCGTGGGTGGAAGAGATGGTCTAGAACCGTGTCCATTGGGTACCTCTGTCGGCCCCCGACGCCTCTTTTCAGAGCCCGGAGCGTGAGCCGCCTCTTTTCAGAGCCCGGAGGGTGAGCGGCGCCTCTTTTCAGAGTCCGGAGCGTGAGCGACGAGATAAGGTCGGGCCGTCGCGGGCGCTCCGGATTCGTACAAACGTCACTCGTCGCGGATGCTCCGGGTGCTGACCAAACTTCTCCGTGTATCCCTGCCCCCCAAGGATCGGGCGTACCAGCGGGGGCGGCCGGAGCGGAGCACCGCGATGCCCCAGGAAGCGGCGCCGGGGCGTCGCGGCGCTCCGCCCCGGCCCCTCTGGCTGTGCCGGAGAGAAGCAAAGGAAAGAACCCACGCCGTCCCGCTGCTTAGGTCATGCGCGGGAAGAGCGGCTTGACCTTGTTGTCCACCAGCGGGGCGAGGAGGCGCAGATCGTCCACCTGGCCGGGGTGGACCCAGACATCCTCGTGGCGGACCTCTTCCCAGGGCTGCTTGAAGTTGAAACTGCGGTAGATCGTCTCCGCGGTGCGCGGCAGGAACGGCTTGAGCAGGATCGCCGCCGCCCGCAGCTGCTCGACCAGGTCGAACAGCACCCCCTTGGCCGCCTCGCGGTCGGTCTTGACCAGCTTCCACGGCTCGCGGCGGTCGGCGTACTGATTGGCCGGGTCAAGGATCTGCCGCCAGATTTTCTCCAGCGCCTGGTTGTACTGGCACGCCTCGATGTGCGCCTGCACCTGCTCCACCGTGGTCTCGGTGTCCACGTCGGTGTAGATGACGCCCGGCTCGCGGCCGGCTGTCTGCTCCAGGTGGCCGCCGTAGTTCTGGGCGATGAGCCGCACCACCCGGCTGTAGAGGTTGCCGAGGTTGTTCGCCAGGTCGGCATTGAAGACCTCCTTGAAGCGGTCCCAGGTGTAATCGCCGTCACCCGGGAAAGGACACTCCCGCATGAAGTAGTAGCGGAAGGCCTCGCCGCCGAACCGGTCGATGATCTCCATCGGGTCGGTCGGCTCGGAGACATCGCCCTTCTTTTTGTCCTGATCCGACTTGCTGACCTTGCGCCCCCTGTTGTAAACGAAGCCGTGGCCGAAGACCCGGCGCGGCGGCTCCAGACCAGCGGCAAAAAGCATCGCCGGCCAAAGGGCGCAGTGGAAGCGCGTGATGTCCTTGCCGATGAAATGGATGTCGGCCGGCCACCACTTCTGAAAGCGCTCCTCATCGCTGCCATAGCCGATGGCCGTGATGTAGTTCAAGAGCGCGTCGAACCAGACGTAGATGGTGAACTGCTCGTCGAACGGCACGCGGATGCCCCAGGTCTGCCCGGTCCGGGTGATGTTGACGTCCTGGAGTCCGCTCTCGACGAAGGCCAGCACCTCGTTGCGGCGGCTCTCCGGCTGGATGAAGTCCGGGTTCGCCTCGTAGAACTTCAGCAGCCGATCCTGGAATCGGGAGAGGGCGAAGTAGTAGCATGGCTCGCTGCGCCGGACGGGCGGAACGCGGTGGTTGGGGCAGACTCCCCCCGCCTCAGCGACTTCGGTTTCCGTCTTGAACGCCTCGCAGCCCTCACAGTACCAGCCCTCGTAGGTTCCCTTGTAGATGTAGCCGTTATCGTAGACCTTCTGGATAAACTTGCGGCAGCCTTCATGGTGGCGCGGCTCGCTGGTTTGGATAAAGTCGTCGTAACTGATCTCCAGGGCGCGCCAGACATCCTGGAACTGCCGGGCCATATCGTCGCAGTAGGCCTTGGGATCCTGACCAAGCTCGGCCGCTCGTCGGGCCACCTTGATGGTGTTCTCGTCGTTACCCATCAGGAAATGAACCTCATACCCTTCCATGCGGCGGTAGCGGGCCTGCACGTCGGCACCGATCTTCTCGAAGGCGGTGCCGATGTGCGGCCGACTGTTGGGGTAGTCGATGGCGGTAGTCAGGTAAAAACGCGGCGTCTCGGCCATGTTGGCAAACCCCTTTCCGCAGCGGTCCCGCAGCAAGGCCGCTCTTACTGTCTTCCTAGTAGGAGCCTGGATTTCGGCCACCGGTTCGGGCGCTTGCGCCCCTGTATCTCCAGGATAGTGTGCAAAAACGAGGAAGGGAGCGGGGATAATGATCGGCGTTGCGGAAAGGTTGGCTCATCGGTCCTTTCCCCGTTTCCTCGACTTTGCGGACCTCGGGCGTCGGGACGGCCTCTCGCCGGCGGGGCCGCTGCCGCGCCGAAGCACCCGAGCAAAGATCTGCCGCACCGGCAACGACAGGCCAGGCAGCACATCGCCGCCGTCCAGACTCTGCCCCTCGGTCAGTACCGTGCACTTGTCCGGTGCTGTGTAGACCTGGACCGTGCGGGTGGCGGGGTCCACGAACCAGACCAGCCGCACCCCGGCCAGGAAGTAGTCCTTCAGCTTGCGCCGCATCTCGCCTTCAGTGTTGCCTTCGCTGAGCACTTCGACCGCCAGGTCCGGCACCAGGCCGGGGATCGGATCGCGGGGTATCTCCCGCCGGGGCAGCTGTTCCCACCGGACGAAAGAGACGTCGGGAATGCGGACCAGGCCGGGCATTAGCCGGAGGGCGCCGGCCTCGCCGGCCAGGATGCCGAGGTCGTGCTGATCAAGGAAGTTTTGCAGCAGGTGCCCAAGCCAGATAGCGAGGGATGATTCAGCATAGCCCATGACTTTCTCCACCAGGACGCCGTCCACCAGCTCGAAGAGTCGTCCTGTGCGATTGTGAATGGTGAGGACATCCTGCTCGGTCGCCTTGCCGGGGGACGGGCGGAGCCGGATGCGGTGCGGCGAGATGCCGCCGAGCTGCTCCAGCAGCTGGCCGAACGTTTCCACGTCTGCGAGGGTCGAAGACCGAGGCATGGGTGCTTCCTTTCCAATGGACCGGGAAATTTCAGGACCGGCTCGGTTCTTCCGACCGGCCGGTGCCCCTATCATCTGCGCCGGCCGCCCGGGCGGCAATGCCAACCCGAACCTTCCGAAGACCGGTCCGGCTTGCCGGGTGCGGCGCGGTGCCGGACAATGCAGGTATGACCGATTTCACTGAGCTGAAGCGGCAGACTCTGGCCCGCCACCTGCGGCGTCACATCCAGGGTGAGGTCCGCTTTGACACTGCCTCGCGCCGGCTCTACAGCACTGATGCCAGTATCTATCAGATCGAGCCGCTCGGTGTCGTCATCCCGCGCATGGTCGAGGACATCGTGACCACCGTGCAGATCGCCGCCGAGATGCACGTGCCGATCACCGCCCGCGGCGGCGGCACCAGCCTGTCGGGCCAGTCGATCGGCCCCGGCGTCGTCCTCGATTGCAGCAAATACCTCAATACCATTCTCGACATCGACCTGGCTGCCCGCACGGCCCGGGTCCAGCCCGGCGTTGTCCTCGATCAACTCAACCGGGCCCTGGCCGAGCACGGCCTCTGGTTCGGCCCCGATGTCGCCACGGCCAGCCGGGCCAACCTTGGCGGCATGATCGGCAACAACTCCGCCGGCGCCCGCTCTATCGTCTATGGCAAGACCATTGACCATGTCCGTCGCCTGCGCGTCGTGCTCGCCGACGGCAGTCAGGCCGAGTTCGGCCCGGTCAGCCCGGCCGAGTGGCAGCGCCGCGCCGAGGCCCGCACCTTGGAAGGCGCCATCTACCGCGGTGTGCGCCAGGCTGTACTTGACAATGCCGACGAGATCCGCCGTCGTTTCCCCCGCATCCTGCGGCGTGTCAGCGGCTATAACCTGGACGTGTTCGCGGAGGCGTTTGCCCACGGATTGCAATCCGTGGGCTTGGAGAAGCTGGTGGTCGGCAGCGAGGGGACGCTCGCGGTCGTCACCGAGGCGGAGTTGGGTCTGGTGCCGCGGCCGCCGGTGCGCGGGCTGCTGGTGCCGCACTTCGCCTCGCTGGCCGCGGCCATGGATGCCCTCGCCGCCTGCCTGGAGTTTGGTCCGTCCGCCGTTGAGCTGCTTGACCAAATGCTGCTGGACCTGGCCCACGAGAACCTTTCACTCAAGGACACGATGGCGGCAGTACACGGTCGGCCGGCGGCCTTGCTGATGGTCGAGTTCAGCGGTGATGACGCCGCCGAGGTGGCCGACCGGGTGGAGCGATTGCGGCGGCGGCTGCGCGAAGCGCCGGGCGTGACCGCGATGGTGCCGGCCCTTGATCCGGCCCTGCGCGACCCGCTCTGGAACCTGCGCCGCGCGGCGGTGCCATTGCTGTTGGGTCTGCCCGGCGATCGCAAGCCGGTGACCTTCGTCGAGGACACCGCCGTCCCGCCGCAGCGCCTGCCCGAGTTCGTCGCCCGCTTCCGTGAGCTGCTCCAGCGTCACGGCACCGACGGTGCTTTTTACGGACACGCCAGCGTCGGCTGCCTGCATATCCGCCCGATGCTCAACCTGAAAGACCCGACCGACGTAGCCCGAATGCGGCGGATCACCGCGGAGGTCACCGACCTGGTGCTGGAGTTCGGCGGTGCCTTGTCGGGGGAGCACGGCGACGGCCTGGCCCGCAGCGAATGGAACCGCAAGATGTTCGGCCCGGCCGTCTACCAGGCCTTTTGCCGGGTCAAGCAGGTGTTCGACCCCAAGGGACTGCTCAATCCTGGCAAGGTGGTCGAGGCGCCGCCGATGACCGAAAACCTGCGCTACGGCCCCGGCTATCATCCGGTCGAGCCGCCCACCCTTTTCGACTACCGTAAACAGGAAGGTTTCGTCCGCAGCATCGAGCTGTGCAACGGCAGCGGCGTCTGCCGCAAGCGGCAAGGCGGGACCATGTGCCCGTCGTTCCGGGCCACCCTTGATGAGAAGGACAGCACGCGCGGCCGGGCCAACGCCCTGCGCCTGGCCCTGGCCGGCGAGCCGCCGCCCCCCTCACCCCTCGCCCTCTCCCCCTCCCAGGGGGAGAGGGGAGAACAATTCGTTTCCCTCTCCCAGGGGGAGAGGGGAGAACAACTCGCTTCCCTCTTCCCTCGCGGGGGAAAAGGGGGAGGGGTGAGGGGGCTGCGCAGCCGTTGGGTCTACGACGTGCTCGACCTCTGCCTGATGTGCAAGGCATGCAAGGCGGAGTGTCCCAGCAACGTGGACATGGCCAAGCTGAAGGCGGAGTTTCTGAACTTCTATTACGAAGCGCGGCCGCGGCCGCTGGGCCACCGGCTCATGGGCCGGATCTACCTCCTTAACCGGCTCGGCGCTCCGGTCGCTCCACTGGTCAACTGGCTCCAGGCGAGCCGACCGCTGCGCTGGCTGCTGGAGCAGGTCGCCGGCATCGACCGCCGCCGCAGCCTGCCGCTGCTGCACCGTGATCACTTCCGCCGCTGGTTCGCCCGGCATTCCTACAGATCGCCTGCCGGTAGCCGGGGATTGGTCCTACTGCTGGACGACTGCTTTACCACGTTCAACGAGCCAGCAATCGGCCGGGCGGCGGTGCGCGTCCTGGAGGCGGCCGGCTACATGGTGGCATTGGCCGGACTCACCTGTTGCGGTCGGCCGCTGATTAGCAAGGGAATGCTGCGTGAAGCCCGAGCTCTGATCCAGGCCCAGGCATCCAGCCTGGCCGACCGTATCGCCGACGGCATTCCGATTCTCGGCCTGGAGCCGAGTTGCCTGCTGACGTTGGCTGACGAATGGCCCGAGTTGGTGCCGGGGCCGAACACCAAGCGAATCGCCGCGGCCGCCCAGCTGGCGGATGGCTGGCTCGCCCGGCAAGTCAAGACGGGCCGCTGCGAGCTGGCCCTGGCGCCGCGGGCGGAGAAATGTCTGCTGCACGGCCACTGTCATCAGAAGGCGCTGGTCGGTGCCGGCGGAACAGCGGCGGCATTACGACTGGTGCCGGATTTGGACGTGACCATCCTGGACGTCGGCTGCTGCGGCATGGCCGGTTCATTCGGTTACGAGAAGGAGCACTACGACCTGAGCGTGAAGATTGCCGGCTTGCAGCTGTTGCCGGCGCTGGCGGCGGCGCCGACAGCGCTGGTGGTGGCGCCGGGAACCTCGTGCCGGCATCAGATCCGGGACCTGGCGGGCCGGCGGGCGCTGCACCCGCTGGAGGTGTTGGAGGAGCAGCTTCTCTCGCAGGTTCGATAGCGAAGCCTGCTATTACGTCCCCTCCTGGCCCTTCAGCTGTGCCGCCTCGAAGCGCATGATCTTTTCGACCCGGCGGGCGTGGCGGCCGCCCTCGAACTCGGTCGTTAGCCAGATCTTCACCATCCGCTCGATCAGTTCCTCGCCCAGCAAATCACCCGACAGACAGAGGACGTTGGCGTCGTTGTGGCGGCGGCTCATCTCGGCGGTGATGCTGTCATGGCAGGGGGCGGCGCGGACGCCGCGC
>DATLYH010000112.1:0-15785 GCA_035575035.1 Gemmataceae bacterium | reverse complement strand
CAGCGCCCCGACGGCTCCTGGGTGCCGCTCTGGTTCGGCAACCAGTTCGCCCCTAACGATGAGAATCCGGTCTATGGCACCGCCCGTGTGCTGGCCGCTTACCGCGACCTCGATATGATGGACTCGGAGCCTGCCCGCCGGGGGGTGGCCTGGCTTCTCTCCGTCCAGAACGCCGACGGCGGCTGGGGCGGCGCCGCCGGCGTGCCCTCCAGTATGGAGGAAACCGCGCTGGCCGTCGAGGCGCTGCTTGATGTGCCGTTCACCTTACCCTCCCCCCCGGGAGGAGCGCGGAGGGCGTGGGAAGCGGTGAATAAGGGCCTCACCTGGCTCGTCGAACAGGTGGAGCGGGGCGGCCTGTACGATCCCACCCCGATCGGTTTTTACTTTGCAAAGCTGTGGTATTTTGAGAAGCTCTACCCGATAATATTCACCGTTGCGGCCCTGGGGCGCGCCCGCCTCAAACTCCAGGGACGCTCCTCTGGGGGAGCTGCCTCCCCTGCTCGCCAGAACAGGCCACTCTGAGGATTCACCGTGGCGACTGCTGCTGAACCAAAAGCCGAGAAAAAGGAAAAACGTTCTACCGCGCACCTGAAGGTCGTCCCCGAGATGCGCGCGTTGCGCGACCGCATCCGGGCGGCGGCCGTCGAGTTCGGCAAGACCCTCGACCGCTCCCAACCGCTGACGCGCGACGGGCTGGAGCAGATGGGGCGCGACCTCCTCCGGCAGATGGACCTGGGCGAGCAGTACCTCGGCTTCACCATGGTCTGCATCAGCAACGAGTTCTGGCGCGAGCAGCTGCAAGCCATTCCGTTCCACCGCCGCCTGCTCTTGCTGCCGCACTGCCTCAAGCACGCCGAGGGCTGCCCCGCCGACTACGACGAATTCGGCCTTGACTGCCGCAAGTGCGGCGCCTGCTCCATCGCCGACTTCAAGACCAAGGCGGAAGACCTCGGCTACAAGGTGCTTGTCTCGGAAGGAACGCCGATCGTTTTGAAGATCATCGTCAGCGGCCACGTGGATGCCATCGTCGGCGTCGCCTGCCTGAACGTGCTGGAAAAGGCGTTCGACAAGGTGTTGCTGGCCGGCGTGCCTTCCCTGGCCGTGCCGCTGTTGTCGAGCAATTGCCGCAGCACCTCGGTTGATGACGACTGGGTCGCCGAGTTGATCGACTTGCAGACCCCGCCTCCGGAGATCAAGACACGATCCTATGTCCACCTGATGCGGGCCGCCCACCAGATTTGCGCGGAGCCTGAGCTAAGCCGCCTTGCCCCGCGCACCCGCGCTGCTGCACTCAATGGCCGCCCTGATGGCGACCCGCTGGCCGTCCATGAGAAGATCGCCTACGACTGGCTGGCCCAGGGGGGCAAGCGGTCCCGGCCGTTCATCACCCTGGCCGTCTATGATGCCCTCAAGGGGGCACCCGGAACCCTCTCCGCCGAGCACGTTGACCTGCCCGATGCCGTCCGCCGCACCGCCCTGGCCATCGAGGCGTTCCACAAGGCATCACTGGTTCATGACGACATCGAGGATGATGATTCGTATCGCTATGGTCAAGAAACCCTGCACCGGCGCTACGGGGTGAGCACGGCGATCAACGTCGGCGACTACCTGATCGGCCTCGGCTACCGCCTGGTGAGCCGGGAGCGCAAGGAACTGGGGGGCGACTGCACGGCCGACATTCTCAATCGCCTGGCTGAGGCCCACGTCAAACTGTCCGAGGGGCAAGGGGCCGAACTCCTCTGGCGCGAGAGCAAGGAGAAGGCACTGACGGCGCTGGACGCGCTGAAGATCTATGCCCTGAAGACCGCCCCGGCCTTTGAGGCGGCCCTGTATGCCGGCGTCCGCCTCGCCGGGCCGGCCGAGCCCTACGAGAAGGCCGTCGTCGAGTTCAGCAAAAACCTTGGCATTGCCTTCCAGATCCTCAACGACCTCAAGGACTGGGAGGGGGACCACGACAACAAGCTGCTCGTCGGTCAGGATGTGCTCTCTGCCCGGCCCACGCTGCTCTTGGCCCTGGCGCTGGAAGGCGCCGGCCCCGCCGAGCGCGACGAATTGCTGGCGCTCATCCCCCAGGCTCACGAGCGGCCATCGGCAGGTCTGGCAGTCGTTGAGCGCGTACGGCAGCTGTTCCAGAGGGCCCAGGTGTTCGACAAGGCCGAGAAACTGATCGAGAAGTTCCGCGCCCGGGCCGAGGCGGTCGCCGACGAGGTCGAGCCGACCGAGTTGCGCCAGCTGCTCTACTTCCTGGTCGATACCGTGCTCGACCGCCAGCCGCCGCCCGAACCGGAACCGGAGACCCTCCTTCCCTTGCCATTGGTTCGATGAGTCTTCCTCCCCCGTGCGCCGGGCCGGACCTGAGAGAGTTGTTCGCCCTGTTCCCGCCGGCCGACGACATTCCTGAATATGAGTTCGTCCCGGCCGACGCGGTGCCGCCTCCTTACCACGGCCTGCTGGTCCATGAGCATCACATGACGGTCACGGTCGAGGCTTACCACGGCGACCTGGTGGATGTGAAGATTCTTGACCGCCGCCACGTCGGCGATTTCTACGCCCGCAAGATCCTGCTCACCCTGCACCGGACCGGTCGGGTGGTGCAGTTCGGCATTGTCCGGATCAATCTGCGCCACTGCAGCGAAGCGGTGCGGCGCGAGATCCTCGCCGGCCAAACGCCCCTGGGCCGGATTCTGATCCGGCACAACGTGCTGCGGCGGATCGAGCCGACCGCGTACTTGCGGGTCATCCCCGGGCCGGCCATGATGAAGTGGTTCGGGTTGGACCGCCCGAAGCCGACCTATGGCCGGCTAGCGATCATCCACTGCGATGGGCAGCCGGCCGTGGAATTGTTGGAAATCGTGGCGCCGGAGGCCGGCCGGTAGGCGAGCGGTCGGCGTCAGCCGGCCGGTAGGCGAGCGGTCGGCGTCAGCCGGCCGGTAGGCGAACCGCCGCAAGCGGCGAACATGCTTGGTGCACCATGCGGAACCAACTTCTCGTTGTCCTCGGCGGCGTGGTACTCCTGGCCGGCTGCGCGGAGGGACAGAAGCCAACGCCGCTGCGGCGGTCGGTCTCGGGCCGGTCCCTCTATGATCGTCTGGGGGGTGAGCCGGGTATTATCCGGATCGTGGACGACTTCGTCGCCAACGTGGCGGCAGACGAGAAGATCAAGGAGCATCACCGCAAGCACTTCCAGGAAGGGGACGTGGCCGGGTTGAAGAAGAAATTGGCGGACCAGATCGGCGAGGCGGCCGGCGGCCCGCAGAAATACACCGGCCGGAGCATGAAGGAGGCTCATCAGGGGCTGGCGATCACCAACGCCGACTTTGACGCACTGGTGGCCGACCTGGTGAAGGCAATGGATAATAACAAAGTCGGTCCGGCGGAGAAGAAGGAGCTGCTCGATCTGTTCGAGAAGATGCGGCCGGACGTGCTTGGGAAACCGGAGTAAGGCATGATCGCAAACGGCAAGAACGGAGCGGGGCCGCAGGTGGTGGTCATCGGCGGCGGCCCGGCGGGTTCCACGGCAGCGACGCTCATGGCCCAAAGGGGGCTGCGTGTCCGGCTGCTGGAGCGCGAGCGCTTCCCGCGCTTCCACATCGGCGAATCGCTGATGCCCGAGACTTACTGGGTTTTCCGCCGCCTCGGCGTCCTCGACAAGATGAAGGGGAGCCACTTCGTCAAGAAGTACAGTGTCCAGTTCGTCAACGAGGAAGGGAAGGAGTCGCAGCCGTTCTACTTCTTCCAGGTCAACCCGCACGAGTCGTCCCAGACCTGGCAGGTCCTCCGCAGCGAGTTCGACCAGATGCTCCTCGACAACGCTCGGGAGCATGGCGTTGATGTCCGCACCGGGGCGCGGGTGCTCGACGTCCTCTTCGAGGGGGGCCGGGCCGTGGGCGTGCGTGTGCAGGAGGGCGATGGCCGGACCGAGGAGGTGCGGGCCGACGTGGTCGTGGATGCCAGCGGCCAGAGCACCGTGATCGCCAACCGCCTCAAGCTCCGCGAGCCCGACCCGCTGTTGAAGAAGGCGACGGTCTGGACCTACTTCAAGGGCGCCTATCGCGACGCAGGGATCGACCAGGGCGCCACGCTGGTCCTGTACACCGCCGGCAAGAAGGGATGGTTCTGGTACATCCCGCTGGCCGATGACATTACCAGCGTCGGCGTGGTGTCGTCGCTGGATTACCTGTTCAAGGGGCGCGGCGACCATGCAACGATCTACGCCGAGGAGGTGGAGCGTTGCCCAGCGGTGAAGCGGCGCATCGCCGGCGCCCAGCAAGTCAGCGGCTTTTACAGCACCAAGGACTTCTCGTACCGCTGTACCCGAGTGGCCGGCGATGGCTGGGTGCTGGTCGGCGACGCCTTCGGCTTCCTCGACCCGATCTACTCGTCGGGGGTGTTCCTGGCCCTGAAGTCGGGAGAGCTGGCCGCGGACGCTGTGGCCGAGGGCTTTGCCCGCGGCGACCTGTCGGGTGAGCAGCTCGGCAAGTGGGGACCGATGTTCATCCGGGGAATGGAGCGGATGAAGAAGCTGGTCTACCTGTTCTACGAGGGATTCAGCTTCGGCCAGTTCGTCAAGCGCTACCCGCACTATCAGCGGCACATCACCGACCTCCTGGTCGGCGACCTGTTCAAGGAGGGCGTGGACGAGGTTTTCGGCCCGATGGACGCGATGCAGCAGGAGATGGCGGCGCACAGTGCATAGTACTAGGTGGTCAGAGCCGCGCCGCGTTCACGCCGAGTCCGCCGCGGCGCAGCTAACCGATTCCCGTGGAGATGATCGTGTCGGCTCCTTCCCCTGATGCTCCTCCGCAGCGGCTGACGCTGACCATCTGGCTCATTCTGGCGATGGCGGCCATCGGGTTCGCGTTCGACATCTATGAGCTGCTGATGCTGCCGCTGATCCTGCCGCCGGCGCTGCGCGAGTTGCTGCCCGGGTCTCCGCCCGGTAGCCCCGAGTTCAACCTGTGGCGTGCCCTGATGTTTTGGATGCCGGCGATGGCGGGCGGCCTTTTTGGTCTTTTGGGCGGCTACCTGACCGACCGTCTGGGCCGACGCCGAGTCCTGACCTGGAGCATCCTGCTGTACGCGCTGTCCGCCTTTGCCGCAGGCTTCTCCACGTCCATGCCCATGCTCTTGATCCTGCGCTGCACCACGTTCATCGGCGTCTGCGTGGAGTTCGTCGCGGCTGTCGCCTGGCTGGCAGAGCTGTTCCCCAATCCTCAGCAGCGGGAAAAGGCCCTCGGCTACACCCAGGCGTTTTCGTCGATCGGCGGCTTGATGGTGGGCGGCGCGTTCCTGCTCGCCAACCGCTGGGCCGACTCGCTGCCCGCGATCGCCCTGCCCGACTTCCTCTCACCGGCGCTGGGCAACATCTCGGCGACGCACGCTCCGTGGCGCTACACCCTGATGTCGGGCTTGATTCCAGCTATTCCGCTGATCCTAGTCCGGCCGTTCCTGCCTGAGTCGCCAGTCTGGCAGCGGAAGAAAGAGGCCGGCACACTGAAGCGGCCCAGCTTGCTCGAGCTGTTCGCACCGTCCCTGCGACGGACCACCCTGATCACCACCGTGATGGTGGCATGCAGCTATGGCGCGGCTTTCGGGGCCATCCAGCAGCTACCGCAGATCGTGCCGGGGCTGCCCGAGGTGCGGGCGGAAGTCGCGGCCCAAAAGGCGGCGGCCGGCCCGGAGCTCGAGAAGCTTGATCCCAAGGAGCGCGCCCGGGCCGAGAGGGACATCGCCAGCCAGATCCAGGGTAAGACCGCCGGCCAGTTGTCGTTGGCGCAAGAGGTCGGCGGGCTGGCTGGACGCTTCCTGTTGGCCCTGCTCATCGTTCGCATTGCCAGCCGGCGAGCGGTACTGCGGGTCTTCCAGGTGCCCGGGCTGATCCTGATCCCGTTGGTCTTCGCCTACGCAGCCGTCGGCAATCGGGTGCTGTTCACCGTCGGCGATTGGAACGTCACCGTGCTCCACGGCGGCATCTTCCTGGCTGGGCTGCTGACGATAGCGCAGTTCAGCTTCTGGGGCAACTACCTTCCCCTGGTCTACCCAGTCCACCTGCGCGGCACCGGCGAGAGCGTGGCGGCCAATATCGGCGGTCGAATGGTCGGCACCTCGTTCGCCGCCGTCACCAGCCTACTTTCAGGGGCCTGGTTCATCCCCGGCAGTGACGACCCCTCCCGGGTGGCCTACACTGCCGCGCTGGTGGCCTTCTTCGTCTACTTCGTCGGCCTGGTAGCGTCATTCCTGCTGCCGGAGCCGAAGGAGGAAACGCTCCGGGAGTAGGCGGGGCGGCCATGAAAATCGCATACATCACCGCCGGCGCTGCGGGCAGCTTCTGCGGCAGCTGCATGCATGACAATACCCTCGTTGCCGCCCTCCTCGCTCAGGGGCACGAGGCCCTGCTCATTCCTACCTACACCCCCATCCGCACCGACGAGCCGGACGTCAGCTACAAGCGCGTCTTCTTCGGCGGCATCAACGTCTACTTGCAACAGAAGATTTCTCTCTTCCGTTACACCCCCTGGCTGCTTGACCGGCCGCTCGATTCGCCCGGCCTGCTCCGCTGGGTGTCGCGCTTCGCGGTCCAGATCGAGGCGAGCAAGCTCGGCGAGTTGACCGTCTCCGTGCTCCAGGGAGAGCACGGCCATCAACGCAAGGAGGTGGCCAAGCTGGTCCACTGGCTGGCAACCGAGGTCCGTCCCGAGATTGTCTGCCTGACCAACGTGCTGCTGTCCGGCATGGTCCCGGAGATGAAGCATCGGCTCGGGGTGCCGGTGCTGGCCGCGCTTCAAGGAGACGATATTTTCCTCGAAGGGCTGCCGGAGCCGTACCGCGGCCAGGCACTGGCACTAATCCGCGACCACTGCCGGCTGATTGACGGCTTCCTCGCCTCCAGCGCCTTCTACGCTGACTTCATGGCGGCGTATCTGTCTCTGCCGCGCGAGCACATCCACGTTGTCCACCCCGGCATCGACCTGAGGGGGCACGGCGGCCCGCAGCCGGCCCCCTCACCCCTACCCCTCTCCCCTTCCGAGGGGGAGAGGGGTAGGGGTGAGGGGGGGGCGGTGCGGGATGGTCCCCCTTACACCATCGGCTACCTTGCCCGTGTCTGCCCGGAGAAGGGGCTGCATGTCCTGGTCGAGGCCTTCCGCCTGTTAAGGCAGTCGCCGGATGCGCCGCCCTGTCGGCTGCGCGTCTCGGGCTGGCTGGGCAAGACCAACCTGCCGTATTTCGACGACCTCCGGCGGCGGCTGGCGGAATGGGGCCTGGCCGATCAGTTCGAGTATGTCGCGGCGCCCGACCACGTCAGCAAGGTACGTTTCCTGCAAAGTCTGGATGTCCTCTCCGTGCCGACCGTTTACCGCGAGCCGAAGGGACTGTACGTACTGGAGGCGCTGGCCAACGGCGTGCCGGTGGTGCAGCCGCGGCATGGTTCGTTTCCCGAACTGATCGAGGCGACGGGAGGCGGGCTGCTGGTCAATCCGAACGATCCGTCCGACCTGGCCCGAGGGCTGCGGCAACTACTGGAGGACCCGGCCCACCGCGCGGAGCTGGGCCGCAAGGGCAAGGAAGCGGTGCAGCAGAAGTTCAACGCCGACGTGATGGCGCGCCGGACCATCGAAGTTTTCCGGAAGTACCTCCCATGACCGAGCCATTTCGCACCACGCGCCGGGTCGAGTTTGTAGACACGGACATGGCCGGCATCGCCCACTTTTCCAACTTCTTCCGTTGGATGGAGGCGGCCGAGGTGGACTTCCTGCTTTCGCGCGGCCTGATGGTCAGCCTGACCTGGGAAGGGCAGCGGCTCAGCTTTCCGCGCGTCGCTGCCTCGTGCGATTTCCTCCGGCCGGTCCGCTTCCAGGATATCCTCGAGATCACCGTCCGCGTCCTCCGCATCGGTCGCAAGTCAGTCACCTACGGCTTCGAGTTCGCCAAGGGAGGCGAGACGGTAGCGAAGGGACAAATCAGCGCCGTCTGCTGCCGCATCCGGGGTGAGGACGAGTTGGAGTCAATGGAGATTCCACCGGGCATCCGCACCCTTTTGGAGGACCGTTGAGCGGCCGATGGCCTGCCGCGTCAATCGACGCCCTGGAGGCAGTGGCCGGCCCGGGAACTGCGGTAGTAGGTGCAGGTGGCGTGGGACTGGTAGAGGTGCTCATCGGCGGGGTGCAGGAACCGGCTCAGCTTCCCCCACTTGCTCTCCACCAGCACCAGGCCGTCCGCCGCCACTGCCCGCACAATGCCGCTGTGGATGATCTTCCCGCGTCGGCTCCGGTAGATGGCAAGGTCGCCCACCCGCGGCTCGGACACCGGGATGTAGCCGTTGTCTTCCAGGATCGTCTCCACTTCGGCAGCCGTTAGGATCAGGTGCCGGCCAGCGGCAAACACCCAGCCGTGACAGTTGTAGCCCCAGCTCGGCGGCGCGACCCGGATGATGTGCCAATCCAAGCCCTTGGCGCGGAACACCTCGTTTTCCGCCTGAGTGGCGGCCTGGCGGGAAGGAACCGGGTAAGTGCAGGTATAGAGCCGCACAGGCCGGCCGCGGTCGGTGTACACCGGGCTGGCGTCGGACTCGTGGACGATCATCGTCTCAACGACGCTGTCGTCTTCGAAGATCGCTTCCTCATCGACAGGCTCAGATGCAAGCAGGTAATCTTCGGGCGAGGGGTCCTGCGCCCCCAGCCACACCGCCAGAGCGGGGCAGCCAAGCAGCAGGAGCAACGCCTGCCAGCGGTAGTCGCGCAGGAAGGTGAGTACCCGCCCCACGAGGCGGCCGAGCAGAGAGGAACCGACTGCCATCAAGCCGCAGTAGACTATCGCCAGGATCAGCGGCGGTTTCCAAATGTGGGAGGGGTGGCGCAGTTGAATCAGCCACCCCCCCACGCCCGCCAGGAGAAGAACGAGGATGACGTCCAACAGGGTGACATACCACCGCTGCCGGCATGCGGCGGGCAGCAACAACTTGCGCAAACCCAGGACCGTTCCGCCTATCCACAGAAAGCAGACGGCGAATGTCCGTGCATCCAGCGATGTTTCCATGATGCGTCCTTTCGGCCAATCCGATGGCACTGCCGGACCGTACAGTCCAGCAGCGCCATCGGGGCAGCGTTATGGCCTCGGAACGATTGCCATCGCGCCTGAAGATAAGCACGCCTTGATTAAAAGACGGTTAGAAGGAAATGAGAAATGGCGGGCATGGAAAGGGCCGCCGAGCGCGTCGCAAAAGACGGCCAGGCAAGGGGGCAGACGCCTGATTACCTTGTCGAAGTGGCCGGGGGGCTGAGCGCCGTCCAACCCCGGCTGCGCAGCACCCCGGCCGAGCAAAACCCGATTAATCAGCGCTGGCGGTTGTTCCCTCTGAATTCGGGCGAATACGACTTCCCATGCGGATGAGAAGCCAATTCGCGGGCGCAGCTGCCCTGCTCAGGCTAGCCGTTACCCGGGCGGCGCGGCTGGAAGCGGACCTCGAACGGCTCGCCGGTCAGCTCCTTCCAGGCTTTCTTCTGGTCCTCCTTCAACAGGCCGGTGATCTTGGTCATTGTTTCCTTTCGTAAGGTCTGGAGTTTCTCGCGGGTTCCCTGCTGGAAGCCGCCCTGGAAGAGCTTGTCTCGCTCCGCGTCGGCGCCCTTGACGATGGCGTCGATCTCCTTGACCTGCGACTCGGTCAGGTTCAGGGCCTTGCGGACCTCGGGCTCGGTGAAGGCCTCGTAGCCACGCTGCTGTAGCTCGATCTGCTTGAGCCGTTTGACCTGCTCGGGCTTGAGGACGGTGTTCAGGGCCGTGTAGGTGTCCGAGGCGATCGCCCGGCTCAGCTCCTGCATCTTTTGCCGCCGCTCCTGCTCGCCGAGGTTGCGGAGCTGGGCGAACGTATCCCGCTGCTTGTCCCGCAGCTGCGAGAGGACTTCCTTGGCCTTGCCGATTTGGTCCTCGGTCATCTTCAGCTCTTTCTGCACGTCTTCATTCATCACCAGCATGGCAGGCCCGCCGAAGAAGCCCCGACCGGCGAACTGGCCGGGCTGCCTCTGCTGCTGCCCACGCTGCTGGCGCTGTTGCGGCTGACTCAGAGCCGGACCCGCCACCAGCAGAACCGCCCCCAGCGTGAGGGCCACCTTCAGGAAAGTGCGCATGGCCTATCCTCCTGTAAGACCCATCGACCCGGGCGCCGGCCGCAGAACCGTTCTGGGCCGAGCCCGGGGCCGTTCACCCTTTGTGGGAGGAACCGGCCGGCTAACACCGGCCGCTCGCCTTCTTGAACCGGCCGGCTAACACCGGCCGCTCGCCTTCTTGTGTTAGGAAACTAAGGCCAGTTAGTCCTCCCGATCCGTATCCCCTTTCGGAGGATACGCCGTCACCGCATCGACCGTCTGCGAGAACACGCCGTCCTCGCAAAAGACCAGGTTGCCGGGCACCTCCCCCCGGGGCGACATGATCCGCCGCACGACCGCGCCACGCTCTAGGTCAATGGCGCAGATGGCCGGCCGCTTCTCCGGCAGCGCCGCCTTCAGCGGCAGGTAGTAGACGCCCTCCACGATCATCCCCTGCCCGGAAGGCAGGCCCACCTCGACGGACCAGACCTGTTTGCCGTCGGCCAGGGCCAGCGCCCGGCAGCCGTGCTTGCCCACCACCACCGCCTTGCCAGCGTGGACGCCAGCAAGGTAAAGGTCATCCTCTGTTCGTTCTGCCTTCCAGACCAGCGCGCCGCTCTGCAGGTCCAGGCAGTGAAGCGACCCAGAATCCGGGGCAGTGACGATCACCTTGTCACCGACAAGGACAGGGCCGGCCGACTTCCAGTCCGCTCGGAGCCGGGGGAGCACCCGGGGCACAGACCGGCCCCAACGGCCCCCAATCGCCCCTTCAGGGGGCAGGGGTTCTTCTTCGCGGTAGAAGTAGGCCCAGGCCAGGCTGCGGCGGCAGAGGTCCACGCCGAGAATGACACCGGCATTGGTCGGGCAGACCAGGATGCCATCGGCGCAGGCAAGGTGGAGGGCCTGGATGCGCCGGCCGACATCCAATTGCAGCCGGTTCATCGGCACTACTAGGGTCTGCGTCCAGAGGAGGTCGCCCCGGGCCGCATCCAGGCAGACTAAGTGCAGCTCCTGGTCCTTTTCCAGCACGCCGTAAAGCCGGCCGCCGTGCGGCAGGGGCGGACCCAGAAAGAAACTGTCGTGCAGCGGGCTGCCGTTGCTACGGCTGCCCCCCCTCACCCTTACCCTCTCCCCCTTGGAGGGGGAGAGGGGGACAGATTGTTCTCCCTTCTCTGAGGGGGAGAGGGGGACAGATTGTTCTCCCTTCTCCGAGAGGGAGAGGGGAAGGGGGGAGGGGGCCTGCCACAGTAGCTTGCCCGACGCCACATCCAGGGCAAGCAGCCGGTTATGACGAGCGGCATCGGTTAACTCAGGGCCGTAGAACGGCTCGGCGACCGGCCCCCAGCGGCGGCCGGTGGGGGGGTAACGGAACGGGTACGGCGGCACAGCTAGATCCTCCACTGCGTAGACCCGCACGCCGTCGCTGCTCAGGGTGCCCAGGATGGAATTCTCGAAAAGCACTTGCGGGTTGTTCTGCAAGTAGCCGGCGACCCACGAGTCCAGGTAGGGCTGATAGCGCAGCTCGCGCGCCAGCCGATCGAAGGTCCACTCCAATGCCGACTCCCACTCCAGTTTGCCGGTCCGGCCCTCGACAGCATGAATGCCACGATAACTGCGATAGATCACCTTGCCCCCGACTACGATGGGGAACGAGGCCGGCAGGACCGGCCGCGACTGCCCCTCTTGCTGCACCGCTATCTCGACCCAATGCCGCGTGAGGGCTTCGCGGATGGTTGGCTCGGTCCAGCGGGCTTCCAGTTGCACGACCGTGCCGGCGCCCTCTCCCGATCGGCTAGCGCTGCCGCGGAACAAGGCCCATCCCGGGCGGCTCGACGAGCCCGGCGCCGCGGCCTGGAGCCGGGCCAGTTCCTTCTCCAGTTCCTCCAAGGAGACGAACTGGTCGCCGAGGCGCACCCCCAACGGCGCCCGCACGGCCAGCCGGTGCCAGGCACGAGCGGCGCGGGACTCGTCGCCGGCCAGGCGAAATGCCAGGGCCGACGCCAACAGCGCGGCCGGCGGCAACCGACGGGTATCAGCCCGGTCGAGCAAGCGAGCGAAATAGAGTGCGGCCAGATCAAAGCGGCCGCGATCGAGGTAATGAAGTCCTAGTTGCCGGGTTGCCTCGCCGCCGGCCGCGGTGGGGAAATAACAACGGGCGACCTCATCCAGCAGGCCCATATCCCCCTTCCGGCGAGCAGCAGCAAGCAGGGCCTGCGCCTGCGGTCCATAGATGGTTTCGTACACGTCTCGCCCCGGCGCGGGCAGACCGCTGAGGATGCGCTCGGCCTCTGTGCGAATGCCCCTCCAAAGGATGTCCCCCGTTTCGGGACGGCGAACCGGCACCAGGACATCCTCTTCAAGATCGAGCAGGGCTTGCAGGGCGCGGGCAGCCTCGGCCCAGGAGCCCGCCTGGATGTAGTCCCGCGCCGCCTCGAGCCGCCGGGCCAGGACGGCACTGGTCGGGACCGAAACCGGCGGGGAGAGATTGCCCGGTCCCTTCTCCTGCGCCCGGCATGAGCCACCCCCAGCACCGATCAGCAACCCGATCCCCAACCCGACCACCCACGGGCAGCGTTTACTCCTCGACATGGGGATGTTTCTCCTGTGGTCCTCTCGGAGGACAGGTTTCCGAACCTGTCCGTTCGGCCGTACCCTCACGGCAGGGGCACATTCCGGAGGTGAACGACTTCGATGGTGACGGCACGCCGGTCGGTGTAAATCAACCGGGCCGGTTCTTCTCGGCCTGGCTCATAGATCGAGGTAAACTCCCCGGTTGCTGCCGAGTTGGGCGATCAGTGCGGCCACATGCCGCTCATGGGCCGGCTCGCCCGTTGGTTCATCCCGCACGGGTAATTCCGCGGCCGGCAGGTAAGCAACCACGACCAGAACGGCGGCGAGTGGTATACGTTTTCTCAGCGTGTCAAACATATGCCCCCTGAACTAAAACCCCACCACCGCATGGGAGACTCGTTCGAGGCCTGGCCGGGCTGCTCTTCCGTCTGCCGGCCCGTGGCATGGGGTCCCTCTTTCCATAAAAGAATCAGGAATGAGAAAGGGCTGCCATTCCCAAAGGCCATGCTAGTCATGATAGCAGGCAATTACCTGCACGACCTCACTGTTCGCCTTGGCCAGGGCCTGGCCCGGCTGCCGACGGCGCTGCGCACCCGGCACATCGCCTACCTGCGCAGCGCCCAGAACGCCGACGGCGGCTTCTCCGGCCGGGAAGGTGGCTCCGACCTGTATTACACCGGCTTCGCCCTCCGCGGCCTGGCCGTCCTCGACGCCTTGACACCGGACATCTGCACCCGAGCCGCGGTGTTCCTCGGTCAAAGCCTGACTCGGGAGGCGAGCATTGTCGATTTCTTCTCGCTGCTTTATTCCTGCCGGCTGGTCCAGATGGGCGGCGGGCCGGATGTGCTGGCCAACAGCCCGCCCGACTGGCCCGACCGGGTGGCGGCCGTGCTGGCGACGTTCCGTGGTAAGGACGGCGGCTATGCCAAGTCCCCGGCCAACGCATCGAGCAGCACCTACCACACGTTCCTGGTCGGGCTGTGCTATCAACTGCTGGGCCGGCCGTTGCCGCACCCGGCGGAAGTGAGCCGCTTCGTGGCCTCGCGGCGGCGCGACGACGGCGGCTATGTCGAGATCGCGCCGTTGAAGCGGAGCGGCACCAACCCGACCGCCGCGGCCGTCGGCCTGCTCCAGCTTCTCGGCGCGGACCTGGGTACGATCCGGGAAGGGGTGAGCAATTTCCTGGCAGGGATGGCGTCGCCGGAAGGCGGACTGCGGGCCAACGCCCGGGCGCCGCTGGCCGACCTGCTTTCCACCTTCACCGGCAGCTGGACGCTCGCCCAACTGGGAGCGCTGGACCGGATCAACACCGCGGCGGCATGCCGCTATGCGGCGTCGCTGGAACTGCCCGGCGGCGGCTTTCGCGGCGGCAGCTGGGACGAGCAGACCGACGTCGAATACACTTTCTATGGTCTGGGCGTGCTGGCTCTCCTGACCCCCTGATCCCTCCGACGTGGATGGCTCTTACCGTCAGCGATCTCTGCAAGGACTATCCCACCCGGAGCGGCCCGCTGACGGTGCTGCGTGGCGTCAACCTGGAGCTGCACCGCGGCGAGGCGCTGGCCGTGATGGGGCCGTCCGGCTCCGGCAAGAGCACCCTCTTGCACATCCTGGGCACCCTCGACCGACCGACTTCGGGGAGCGTGCGGTTGGACGGCACAGACCCATTCGCCCTGCCCGAGCCGGAGTTGGCCGACTTCCGCAACCGACACATCGGTTTCATCTTCCAGGACCATCACCTGCTGCCGCAGTGCTCGGTCCTGGAAAATGTCCTGGTCCCCACGCTGGTCAGCAAAGACGACCGCGGCGCGGCGGAAAAGTGGGCCCGCGAGCTGCTGGCCCGTGTGGGACTGTCGGATCGGCTCGACCATCGGCCGGCCGAGTTGTCCGGCGGCGAGCGGCAGCGCGTGGCCGTCGCCCGGGCGCTGATCCGCCACCCGGTGCTGCTGCTCGCCGATGAGCCGACTGGTAACCTCGACCGGCGCACGGCCCGTGCGGTGGGGCAGCTCCTGCTCGAGCTGCACCGGCAGGAGCAAACCATCCTCATCGTAGTGACCCACAGCGCCGAGCTAGCCCAGGCATTCCCGCGTCGGATGGAGATGCTCGACGGCACCTTGCAGCCGGTCCTCGATCCGGCCGGTGTTTCTCTTCCTCGGGATGGCGATCGCTGACATGACTTTCGGTCGGCTGCTTCTGCGGAACCTCCTCTACCACGGGCGCGGCAACCTGGCCGTGTTGCTCGGGGTGGTCGTCGGCGCCGCCGTGCTGACCGGGGCGTTGTTGGTGGGGGATTCGCTGCGCGGCAGTCTGCGCGATCTGACGCTGCGGCAACTCGGCTGGATCGAGCACGCCCTGGTTGGCGGCCGCTTGGTGCGCGAGGAGTTGGCCAGAGAGATCCGGGCCGAGCATGTCTGCCCCGTCCTCCTGCTCCAGGGTGCGGCCGGCAGCGAAGGTAACCGTCCCGCATCGAAGCAGCGAGTCGGCCGGGTCGTCATCCTGGGAGTGGATGAGCGCTTCTGGTCCCCCCCCGTTGGGGCGTCCCCCCCCGTTGGGGCGTGGTCTGGAGACCACGCCCCAACGGGGGGGAGGGAGCCGCCCCTGGGGCAGGATTTCTGGCGGCCGGCCGACCCGGCGGACATCGGCAAGAGTGGCGTCGTGCTGAACGCAACTCTGGCCCGGGAGCTGGACGTGCGGGTCGGCGACCGGGTCGTGCTCTATCTGGAGAAGGCCAGCGCTGTGCCGCGAGAATCGCTGCTCGGACGCCGCCGGGGCAGCGATGTACTCGATAGCCTGACCTTGGCGGTCCGTGCGATCCTTCCCGATGACGCTCCCGGCGGCCGCTTCAACCTGAACCCGAGTCCGGAAACGCCGCGCAACGCCTATGTGCCGCTGAGGGTGCTGCAAGCCCGGCTTGATCTCAACGGACGGGTCAATGCTCTGCTGGTGAGTGGCCCCGAGGCGCCCTTGGAGCAGCAATTGCGGGAGCGGCTGACCCTGGATGACTGGAACCTGGAGCTATCTAACCCCACGAGTCGGGCCGACCGCTTGCTCCGTTACCTCGACCCGCGCAACCCCCCGTTGGGGCGTGGTCTGGAGACCACGCCCCAACGGGGGCTCCTTCGCTGGCGGGGCCGG
>DATLYH010000111.1:0-37086 GCA_035575035.1 Gemmataceae bacterium | reverse complement strand
GCCCCTCGCAACCGCCGGGCCGCGCTGCGGAGGTGCTTCAGGGCCAGCAAGTCGGGCTGGTGCGGCAACAGCCGCTTGATCGGCCGCCGGCCCCAGGAACGGCCCCACTCGACCAGATCAACGGCATAGATCGCCCGCTCCCGATCGATGCAGACCTTTTGCAAGTCGTACAGCAGCCGCGCTTCAACCGGCCAAATCCCTTGCGCGGCCCTTTCCGGCAGCACAGCCAGCGCCTGCCGCCACTGCTCGGCCGCCAGGTCATCCAGTTCCAGCGCCGCCTGGAGCCGGTCTGTCAGGCGGTCTAACTCAGCCCGCGCTGCTGCCCGGGCCGCCACGGCGTGCTCGGGGGGTGCGACGACAGCTGCCCGCGTCCGCCGGATGACCGCCCGGACGGTGTTGCCCACCATCGCCGCCTGATCGGCCCGGTCCATGAGCCGGCGATAAGCCGCTTCTGAGGGGACGCCGACGGCCGGTGGACCAACGGCCGGCTCCGGCTGCTCCACGGCCGGGACCGCCGACGCGGCCGGCAGCGGCGCCCCCGGAAGACGGGTGCCGGCGAACAGGCGGGCGGCATCGACATCCTGGGCCAGAATGGCGTCGATGACCTCATACGACTGGATCGTGGGGAAATAACGGGGCAGAAGCGACGGGGCGAAGTGGCGCAGTTCCAGGTAGACGGCCGCGAATTCGACGTAGACCGCCTGGTCATCGCGCGGCGGCAGCAGGAAGTGCTCCTGCCGCAGCACGGTGCGGACCTCGTTGAACTCGGTCTGACCGATCTGATGGATGCGCTGACGGATGGCGGCCGCGGTGAGCTTGCGCTCGGCCAGCCGCCGCTCCAGGGCCAGGTGGACGTGGGCATGAAACAGCAACCGCCAGTAACGGATCAGGACTTCCTCCCGGGACCAGGCGGCCAGCTTCTCCGGCTCGGGCTGGACCAGCAGGATGGCGGTCGAAGGGAGATTGGCATCGGGCCGCAGACCCAACTCCTGCTTCTCGACGATCGGGCGAAGGGCATCCCGACCAATGACGTAGCTCTTGGAATGAGGCACATCCAGGCCGATTCCCACCAGCCGGCGGTCGGTGCGGATGACCCGCCGCAGGATGCGGGGCGGTACCAGGAAGGCGGCCGGCTCGACCGCCTTGACCGCCCGTTCCAGCTCGGCGGCATCGAGGCGTGCTGCGGTGCCTGCGGTCATGAGGCCTCCGGTCGGGAAAGCGCCCGGCTAACCTGGGACGCTCCCGCGGGAAGTGCTACGATGAAGAAGTGGGACGGTCCTGAAGTTAGCCGATGTCTTTACTTTATTGAGTCCTGTCATGTCCACCCTTTCTGCGCCGCCGCATCCGTGGCCGCCTTCGTGTGTCCTGTTCACCCTGCTGCCCGGACCCGACCGCAAGCGGACCGACTCCACCTACTGCTACCGGTTGACCTACCGCAGCGCCGACGACACGGCGGCCGGCTGCGTGATGACCTGGGAGGTTTCGGGCGGCCGCCTTGTCTACCAGATCGCCGTGGAGCGCGACCTGAAGGGAGACCTGCACCTGCACTGCACCTGCGCCGATGCCGTCTTCCGGGCCGAGGAAGAGGGCCGCTACTGCAAGCATGTCCGCGGCCTGCTGGCATTCGGGGCGCCGGCCCCGGGAATGATGCCCGTCCCGCGCGAACCGGCCACCCTTCGCCTCTGGTCGGCCGCCGAGGACATCCCCACCCGCATTAGCCCGCCCGAGTCCCGGCTCGGAGAGGTTGCCTGAACGACTGCCGCCCCCGCCTCTCCCGGCGGGAGAGGGTGAGGCTTACCCTCTCTCCCTGGGGGAGGCTCACCTTACCCTCTCCCCCATCGGATGGAGGAGAGGGAAGGGTGAGGGGGCGAAGCTGGGTAATCACTTCCAACCGCTCGCGCGTGCTCCGGACGCTGCGGACATAGCGGACGATGTGGCCATCGTCCGGGTCGAAGACGGCGATGGTGAACACCCGCGGCCCGCCCGGCTGGGCATCGGCCTGGAGCTGCCTTGCGATGTATGCGAACAACTCCTCCATGCGGGCGAAGGGGTACTCTCCCGCTGCCAACGGCCGGCCGCCGCTTCGGAAGACGCTTACCTTGTTCCCCTCCACGGTCACGCTGTAGCGCTGCTCGCTGCCGTCCTGGCGCTTGAGGGTGTATTCCACCTGGTAGCTGGCCGGCCCCTTCTCCCGCCAGAGCCGACCGGCCGCCGCCAGCTGTTCCGGCCGGAGCTGCTGGTTGAGGTTGTACCAGATTTCGGCGCCGACCGCCGCCACCGTCAAAGAGAAAAGGACAAGGAAGAACCAAATCCAGCCGCGCGACTTGCGGTTGGTGGTTTGCCGGTTGCTGTCGGAAGCCGTGCTCATGCGCTAGGTCGTGGCCATGGTCCCGACCGCAAACATTGGGCGCCGCGGCCGTTCCATGAATGTCTCGGGGAGTTCGGCCTTGCCGATGACGACCACACCCTGTTCGGTGACCGTCAGGCCGCGGCGGCGGTCGTGCTCCAGGTCGTAGCCGATCGTGGTGCCCGGCGGCACCCACACATCCTTGTCGATGATGGCCCGGCGAATGCGGCAGTGCCGGCCGATCTCTACCCCATCGAACAGGATCGAACTCTCGACCACGGCATAACTGTTGATGCGGACATTGGGGGACAGAATGCTGCGGCGGACATGGCCGCCGCTGATAATGCATCCCTGGCAGACCATGCTGTCGTGGGCCTCGCCGCGCCGCGCCTGCCCCGGGTGGCCCTCGTCGGAAAAAACGAACTTGGGGGGCGGCAGCTGCGGCTGGTAGGTGCGGATCGGCCATTCGCGGTCGTACAGGTTCAGCACCGGGTCGATTTCCACCAGGTCCATGTTCGCCTGGTAGTAGGCGTCGAGGGTGCCGACGTCGCGCCAGTAGGGGACGGCCTTGCGGTTCTTGTCGCGGAAGCGATAGGCGTAGACCCGGTGGGAGTCGATGATGCCGGGGATGATGTTCTTGCCGATGTCGTGGTCGCTGTCGGGGCGGGTGGCGTCCTGGCAGAGCAACTCGTACATCGGCCGGGCCGTGAAGACGTAAATGCCCATCGAAGCGAGACAGTGATGCGGCTCGTCCGGCATCGGCCGGGCCTCACGCGGCTTTTCCTGGAAGGAAATGATCCGGTCGTCGGCGTCCACCTCGAGGACGCCGAAGCTCGACGCCTCCCGGAGCGGCACCGGGATGCAGCCGACGGTCAGGTCGGCCTGGCGCTCGATGTGGGCGCGGATCATGTCGCCGTAGTCCATCTTATAGATGTGGTCGCCGCCAAGGATGAGCACGTAGCGGGGGTCGGCCTTTTCGATGGTGTAGATGTTCTGGTAGATGGCGTCGGCGGTCCCCTTGTACCAGTGTTCGTCGATGCGTTGCTGCGGCGGCAGGATCTCGATGTATTCGTCCAGCTCGCGGCTGAGGAACGACCAGCCGGCGTGGATATGGCGGTCGAGGCTGCGAGCCTTGTACTGGGTCAGGACCAGGATACGGCGGAGGTTGCTGTTGATGCAGTTGGACAGGGTGAAGTCGATGATCCGGTACAACCCGCCGAACGGCACGGCCGGCTTGGCCCGGTCGCGGGTCAGCGGGTCGAGCCGGGTCCCCTTGCCCCCTGCCAGAACCAAGGTCAGAACGTCTTTCACCGGAAGCCCCTCCTCAGACGGATCATCGGCTGGTTATCCGTCATTCTGGCGGCTTCCGCGGCGCAGGCAAGCGAAAACAGGCCGCTGCGGCTTTGTCGCCTGCCGCTCGGACCGGACGGCTTGCCAACCGGTCCGGCCCGAGCCGTGCCAGGCCTGGGCGGCGCCGGCCGCTACTCATACCGGCGTTCGTCGCGGCGGCGGGGCTTCTCCAACCCGGCCCGCTCCAGCAGCGACTGGCTCATGATATCCTCTTCGACCTCATCGACCGGCGGCCGCCCGGCCGGCAACGTGTAATGGATGGTGAAGCGGCGGGTGGCAATCGCCACCTCGTCGTCAGGCATCAGCAGCTTCCGTGAGACCCGGACGCCATTAACCCGCACGCCGTTGGTGCTGTTCAGGTCGCGGATGTACCAGTAGCCGTCGCGGAAGCTCAGCTCGCAGTGGATGCTCGAAATATTGCCGAAGCGGAGGCAGATATCACACGACTCGCGCCGACCGATGATCAGGGTGTCGCGGACGAGCGGGATCGGGTCGCCGCCGCCGATGGGGACCAGTTCACCGTTGGGTTCCAAACTCATGGCACCTTCTCTCCGGGAGGGATGCGGGGTTCCGGTGAAGAGATGTCGTTAGGGTTGGGAAGGCTCCTCCGCACACTCGGGAAGTCTTTCCATTATAGGGGGGCCGCCCGGCCGGAAAAGACAGAAATCTCCGGCCGGTCTTTCGTCTTTCGGGGCGTGGCAAGGTTCTTGGGAAGCGAGCGGGGGGCTGACGCCTCCTACTCGCCCGGAACCGGGGGGCTGACGCCCCCCGCTCGCCCGGAACTATTGCCGCGCCCGCTTTTCGCCTCGACCCCCTCCCCCCTAACCATTGGACGAACGCGCAGCCCAAAGGTTCCCTCCTCCTCCCCTTAACCGCCAGCTCATCCGTCGGGATGGTGCGACCGGATCCACCGCTGTAGTTTCTCATGGTCGGCCTGCACGGTCCGGGAGGCGGCGAACATCACCACGACCAGCACGGCGCTGAGCAGCGGGACCACATGCATGGCGTCGTGCAGGCCGATTGCCTTGACAAGGGGATCGGTCCGGGGGAGTCCGAGAGTCTCGGCGGCCCGGCCGGCGAAGTAGTCGCTGATGCGGCCGGTGGCATACGGCCCCAGCGCCGCCCCGAGCAGATACATGGCAAAGAAGTAGAGCGCCATGGCCGTCCCCCGCAGCGACGGCTCCACGATGTCCTGAATGGTGGCGTACACCCCGGCGTAGTAGAAGTACAGCAGGGTGCAGGCGGGCAACAGCCAGGCGGCAAAGGCCCAGACGTATCCCGGCGGCTGCCGCAAGGCCAGGAACAGGCAGGGGGTGGCGACGAGCAGGGCCAGGGTGGCCACCTCCAGCCGGCCGCTCACCCGGCGGCGGACGGCCCAGTCGCACAGCCAACCTCCCCAGAGGATGCCCAGGCCGCCGAAGCAGCCGTAGACCACCCCGGCGATCCAGCCGGCCTCCCGAGTGGTCTGCCCGTGGTAGCGCTCCAAGAGCGAGACCAGGAAATGGCCGAAGGCGTACATGTTGAAGTTGTGCAGGGCGCCGGAGAGGATGATCCACCACATGGTGGGGATGCGCAGGACTGCCCGCAGGGGGGACCCCTCGCGGCGGGCGGCCCCGACGGCGTAAGCCTCGGCGGCGCCGCGCGGCGGCTCGGGAAGGGCCAGCGCCAGCAGGCCGAGCAGCAGGCCCGGCATCCCCGCCACGAACAGGGCGGCGCGCCAGCCGAGCCGCTGGGCCAGTTCGCCGCTGACGATGAAGCTCAGGCCCAGTCCCACCGGTAAGCCGAGCATGAACAGCGAGATGGCCCGCGCCCGTTGCTGCCGGGGGAAGAGGTCGCCCAGCAGCGAGTTGGCTGCCGGCGCGCAGCTGGCCTCCCCCACCCCGACCCCCAGCCGAAACGCGAACAGCGACCCGAAGTTCCAGGCCAGCCCCGACAGGGCCGTCATCGCGCTCCAGAGCAGGACGCCGCCGGCCAGGATCACCTTCCGCCGGCCGACATCCGCCCACCAACCCAGCGGCAGCCCGACCACGGCGTACAGCAGGACGAACGCCGTCCCGAGCAGGCCTAGCTCCGTATCGCTCAGATGCCACAACTTCCGGACCGGCTCGTTGACCACCCCAAGCACTTGCCGGTCATAGAAGTTCATGGTGTTGATGCCGAACAGAACGATGACGGCATAGATAAGACGGCGGGTCCCGACCCGGGCCGCGGGCGGGTGCTGTGCAGCGTTTGCTTCAACAGGCATCGGTTATCCCCCTTCGGTGCCCTCACTATAGCCGCCGCTTATGGCTTTGATGAAGGGGGGAGCGCCCCCGCGAAAACCAATCGGGGAGCAAAGAGTAGGGTAGGATGCCGATTTCGGCCGGTCGCTGTTTGCTGTCCCGGCTCGGAAACTCGCCTTGACCCGTTTCTGGTGTCGAACTATATGGGCCGGCCTCACACGGTGGCAGCCTGAACGCGGCAAGGCGCGGCAGGCGCCGGGGGCACGACCCGACCGGCGGAAGTAGCCGGCGCGGCGTGAGATTCCTGTCATGGGGAAGGGGAATTCCTATGGGCAAGAAGCCCGTGGTTGGGTTGGCCGGCCTGTTCCTGACCGGCCTGATGTTGTGCGGTTGTCAAGGGAAGAACCACTGCGTCAACGGGACTTGCGGACCCTACGGCAGCGCCCCGGTGGGGCATGCCTGGAACAGTCCGCCGAAGAGCCTGATGGGGCAATCGCCCGGCGGCACCATGACCGCCGGCTCGACGGTCGGCTCCTCGGGGGGTCAGTTCAGCAACACGTCCGGCTCGATGGGCGGCTTCAGCACGGTGGGCGGCTCAACGATGTCCCCCGGCATGACGGGCGGTTCGTCGATGACCACCACCTCGGGCACGATGGGCCCTTCGTCTCTGGGGAGCTCGGCCGGGTCGCCCCGCACGATGGGGACCATGACCGGCCGTCCGCTGGACAACAGCTTCTCCTCGCCAACGTCCGGCATGCCCGGCCGGTCTGGGACATCCGTGCAGCCCACGCATATGACCACCCCGTCGCCGGGCGTCGGCACGTCAACAACCGGGACGGGCATGAGCTATCCGGCGACGGGTGGGGCCAACGGCCTGCCGCCTCAGCCGCCGTCCCCGCCGGACAGCGGGAGCCAGTCGCACTACCAGAGCATTCCTGCGGTCCCGCCTCCGAGCGGCGTGAGCGGGATGCCGGCCGCCCCGCCCCCGGTGAGCACTACTGACCGCGACCCGTAGCCAGGGCTCGCGAAGACGTTTGGGGGCAGAGCCCGGAGCGCTAACGACGGGGGAGCGCCGTTTACCCGTCGCTGACGCTCCGGGCTCGGATAGTTCCCCGTCGCTGACGCTCCGGGCTCGGAGTAAGCCCGCAACCGTTCAGGCGGCGACCCGTCGCGGGCGGACCTGGATGTCGAACAGTCCGAAGATCTCGTCCTCGGTCAGCCCCAGTGAAGGCGGCGGGCCGTTCTGCTCAAGCAACTCATTGAACAGCTGCCGCTTCCGTTCCAGCACCTCGGCAATCCGGCCCTCGATGGTTCCCGGCGTGATGAAGCGCGTCACAAAAACCGGCTCCTTCTGACCGATGCGGTGGGCACGGTTGATGGCCTGGTCCTCGACGGCCGGGTTCCACCAGCGGTCGAAGAGGAAGACGTAATTGGCGAACTGCAAGTTAAGTCCCACGCTGCCGGTGCCGTAACTCATCAAAAGGACGCGCTTCGTCGGGTCGCTGCGGAAGCGTTCCAGCACCGCCTGGCGCTGCCGCGGCGGCACCTTGCCGTGATACTGCAACGGCCCGAACGGCGCCAGTTCCCGGGCCAGTACCTCCAGCGGCTCGACCCATTGCGAGAAGACGATCGCCTTGCGGCCGCTGTCGGCCACCTCGGCTAGGTCGGCCTGGAGCTGCTCTAGCTTGGCGCTCTGGCCGGTCACCGGGTCGAAGTTGCAGATCTGCTTCAGACGCATCACCAGCTCGAAGACGTGCTGCACTGTGATCGTCTCACCCAGGGCGTTAAGGCGAACGATTCCCTCCCGCTCGGCCAGGGTGTAGGACTCGCGCTGGGCGGCGGTCAATTCCACGAAGGTATCACGGATCGTCTTAGGGGGCAGATCGGTGAGCACATCCTCCTTGGTGCGGCGGAGGATGCAGTCGGCGGTCAGCCGCGGCAGCTGGCGGGCCGGCGTCTCCGGCGGAATGCGCTGTGGGTCCAGAAAGGCGAAGAGGCTGACCAGGTCGTCGGTACGGTTCTCGATGGGCGTGCCGGTCAGGGCCCAGCTTCGTTCCCGGCGGATGCTCCGCACGACCTGGGCCGTCTTCGACTCGCGGTTCTTGATGCGCTGGGCTTCATCCAGCACCACCACGTCAAAGCGGACCCGCTCGTCGGCGAGCAGGGCGGCATCGCGGGTGAGCAACTCGTAGTTGACCAGCTTGAGCGGGCAGTTGGAGATCAGCCAGGCAGCGCGGCGGGCCGGCGTGTCACCGGCGATCACCTCGAAGGGGACATCCTCGGCCCAGACGCGCAGCTCACGAGACCAATTGGGCACCAGCGGTTTGGGGCAGACCAGCAGCGCACGGCGGATCAGTCCGGCGTGGAACAGCAACCGCAGCGCCAGGATGCTCTGGACGGTCTTGCCCAGGCCCATCTCGTCGGCCAGCAGTGCCGCCGAACGCGGCATCAGGAAGGCGATGCCTTCCATCTGGTAGGGGTATGGCTGGGCCGGCAGCCGGACCTGCTTGCCGGCGAAGAGGCTCTCCAGGGGCGGCTGCAACAAGTAAAGCAACCGGTCCTTGACCAGGACGGTGTCGGACGGCGGCCGCAGCTGTGTCTTGCGGCTGGGGATTGCGGCTGGCGGATCGCAGCCGGGCGGTCGTGGCTGTTCTTTTAATCCGCAATCCGCAATCCGCAATCCGCAAGGCGGATCGCTCGGCGGGGCGGGGAAACGCCAACCCTCGGTGCTGACCGACATGGTTAGCTTGCCCAGCGAGCGCACCCAGGGCGGATCGTGGAGCAGGCGGGCTGTGCGGACGCTCACCGTCAGGCCCCGCTCGAACAGCGGCAGCGGAACAGCGTCCGTGGTCAGGGCGAGGTCGATGGGGATGGTAGCAGGCCCATCGCGCAGACCGGACGATCCTTCCATGGGATGATCCCTTCCCCGGCGATGGGTGGCGCTGGCCCGTCGCTGGCGCTCCGGGCTGGTAGTAAAGGCGCACCCGTCGCTGGCGCTGCGGGTTCGTATTGAAGTCTGCCCCCGCGGTTCCCATCCTTTCCATCGGATACAAACTTGCAGGGCCTTGACCCCGCCGGTAATCCGGGTCCGGGAAAAGGGGACTGTCGGCCCGAAAGGTTATAATCAACCTCGCATCGCCAAGGACATTTCCGATCACTCCGCTGAGGGCGCCGGCATGTTCGATCTATCTTCGGTCCAATCAGCCATCCAGGAACTCGGCTTCGACGGTTGGCTGCTGTATGATTTCCGCGGCCTCAATGTCCTGGCCCGCCGGGTCGTCGGCCTGTCCGAGCAGACCTTCCTTTCCCGGCGGTGGTTTTACTTCATCCCTGCCCGGGGCGAGCCGCGCAAGCTCGTCCACCGCATCGAGCCGCACGCCCTTGACCACCTGCCCGGGCCGCAGCAGCTTTATCTGCGCTGGCAGGAGTTGGAGGCCGGCGTCGCCGCGCTGGTCACCGGGGCCAAGCGCGTGGCGATGGAATACGTGCCACGCAACGCCAACCCTTACGTCTCGCGCGTGGACGCCGGCACCGTCGAGTTGGTCCGCGCCTGCGGGGCCGAAGTCCTTCCCTCCGGCGATCTGGTGCAGCTGTTCGAGGCCTGCTGGGATGACGAGCAGTGGGCCATGCATCTCGAAGCAGCCCGGCATACCCGCAGCGCGTTCGATGTCGCCTTCGCCTTCATTGCCGAGCGCGTCCGGCGAGATGGCTCGGTCCGCGAGACGGAGGTGCAGCGGCGCATCCTCGACCACTTCGCCGAGCACCGTCTGGTAACCGACCATCCGCCCATTGTCGGCGTCGGCCCACACAGCGGCGACCCGCACTACGCCCCTGGGGTGCAGGGCGACGCCCCGATCCGCGAGGGGGATTTCGTCCTGATCGATCTGTGGGCCAAACTCGACCGGCCGCGGGCCGTCTATAGCGACCTGACCTGGACCTGCTTTGTCGGTCGGGAGGTGCCGGCGCGCTATCAGGAAGTCTTCCAGCTGGTGGCCCGAGCGCGCGATGCGGCCATCGACAAAGTGCGCGAGGCGTTCGGCCGGGGGGTGCCGCTACAGGGCTGGGAGGTGGACCAGGCGGCCCGCACGGTGATCGAACAGGCCGGCTACGGTGAGTACTTCTGCCACCGCACCGGCCATTCAATCGGCCAGGAGACGCACGGCAACGGAGCCAACATGGACAACCTGGAGACGCGCGAAGAGCGGCGCGTCTTGCCGCGGACCTGCTTCTCCATCGAGCCTGGTATCTACCTGCCCGAGTTTGGCGTCCGCAGCGAGGTGAACGTGTTTGTCGATGCGGCCCGGAAGGTTCACGTCACCGGCGGGACACCGCAAACAGAAGTGGTCCCGCTGCTGCGCGAGTGGTGAGAGGACCGACCCGCGGCCGTGGGGCCGTCGGGCCAGCGGCCCGAACCATGCTGGAGCGCTAACAAGCGTTAACAAGCAGGCTTAGCGCTCTGCTAACCAAACTTTACAGCGGAGCCAGGATGCGCGACAAAGTGACCAGGTGACCGACCCGCGGCGAGCGGCCGGCGTTAGCTGGCCGGTCCAGGCGCAGAGAAGTACACCGGCCCGCTCACGCGGGCCGCTCGCCTGTCGGTTGAGGCGCAGAGAAGTACACCGGCCCGCTCACGCTGGGGGCGAGCGGCTGGCGTCAGCCGGCCGGTGCAGGCGAGCGGCCGACGTCAGCCGGCCGGTGCAGGCGAGCGGCCGGGTCCAGACCCTGCTTCTGGTCACCGGGTCACGTGCGGGGCTCAGCGTGAGGTCCGCAGGCCGCCTTTCAGTTGCGACTGCCGCGGAGAGGTTGCTGCATCAGCCCGTATTTCTTCATCTTTTTGTAGAGCGTAACCCGGCTGATCCCCAGGGCGCTGGCGGCACGGGCCCGGCTGTAGCCGTGGTTTTGCAATGCGCGCTGGATCACGTTCCGCTCCAAAAGCTCGCGGTTGTGGGTCAGCGAGTCGATCGGGTGATGGCCGTTGCCGTTGATCGCCGGCAGGCCGTCGCGTACCGGCTGGGGCAGGTGCTCCAGGAGCAGCTCCGGCCCCGAGCTGACCAGGACCGCCTGCTGCACCACGTTCTCCAGCTGGCGGATGTTGCCCGGCCAGGGGAACATCTCCAGTACTGCCATCGCCTCGGGGCTGATGTCGAACAGGTCTTTGCGGAACTTGGTGTTGAAGCGGGCGGCGAAGCCGCGCACCAGCGGGGCGATGTCCTGCACCCGCTCGCGCAGCGGCGGTAGGTGGAACGACATGACATTGAGCCGGTAGTACAGGTCCTGGCGGAATTTGCCCCGCCGGACCGCTTCCTCCAGGTCCCAGTTGCTGGCCACGATGATCCGGGCGGTGCAGCGGTGCGTCTCGTTGCTGCCGACCGGCTCATACTCGCCCGTTTCGATAACGCGAAGCAGGCCGGCCTGCTGCTCCAGGCCGAGGGTGTCGATCTCGTCAAGCAGAATGGTGCCGTTGCCGGCGGCGGCAAACTTCCCCTGCTTGGCCCGGTCGGCCCCGGTGAACGCCCCCTTGACGTGGCCGAAGAATGCGCTCTCGACCAAGTTGGCCGGCTGTGCTCCGCAGGGGACGCACAAAAACGGATGGTTCTTGCGCGGCGAGCAATCGTGCATCAGCCTGGCCAGGTAGGTCTTGCCTGTTCCGGTCTCGCCGGTCAGCAGCACGGTAACGTCGTGAGCCGCCGCCAGCGCGATGCACTCGACCATCGGCAACAGCGAGGGCGTTTGGGCCAGCAACCGGCTGGCGATGACCTCTTCCAGCGTCTCCTCCCGCGTCCCCAAGAAGGGGCGGGCACGGCCGAGGCGCTCCTTGACCATGCCGGCCAGCCGGGCTGATTCCTCCGGCCAGCGCAGCCGACCCGCAACGTAGGGATCGAGCCGGGTCAGCTCCTTGGTCCGCGGCGGCAGCGTCTCTCCTTCAATCAGGATGATGACCGGAGGGAACTTCTGGATGTAAATATCCTGGACCAGGCGGAGGGTCTGCTCGGCCTCGGCAGGGTTGGCGCTGGCCACCAGTAGCAGACCATCGGTCTCGCGGCCGATATGGTTGCGAATGGTGTCGAATTTGCAGAGGAAAGCTTGTTGATGGAGGTTCTTCTGCAAGTAGGTCTGGATAGCACTTGCCAATCGCTGGTCGTCAGCGACCAGCGCAAGACAGCTGCCTGACATCGCTTGTCTCCCTCTTTGGCCGCCGGCCGGGCATTCGCCCTTCATTCCTCTCCCCTACGAGGGGAAGAGGCGTGAGGGGTTGCAGCCCGCCGTTGGGCTGCGCCGGGGCTCACTGTGGAATTGGGCGACCGGCTTCACCGCCGCGGAGATGATGACCAATGCCCAAGAACTCTCCGCTTCGGTCGGCAACCGGCCCCCGCAACCGTTCGGTGCCTCCACAAGGGGGCAACACTCACCCGAGACCCCAGGCATTCCGCCGGGGCACTGGGCTACGGCACCTCTCCACGATTGTGTCCAAGGGGGATCGCCTTCCCTGGGGACAGCGAGGCCTCACGAGGCGAATCCATCCCTTCCCTTCCACATCAATGGTTGGATGGGGAAAGTGCACCTCACTCCGCGGCACATCAGGCGGGAAGGGGGGGCGGAAAGGGGTTGTCCGCTCGCGGCCCGCGCAGAGGTCTGATAAGGAGTGGGTTTTCCCGCTAGCGATGCCTTGACCTCCCTGGGCGAGAGTCTTCCGCGTGGACGGAGGTCAGGTCAGCGAAGGCAGACATGGCCTCTCGCCAAGACTACCCGGAGCGGGCAGTCCCTTTTATGGCGTGCCTCCTGCACCGCACCGCATGGGGGTGGCAAACGGGGCCACCACTTCTGCCAGAACAAAGAATTTAGGCGACACCATGAACCCTGTCAAGCAATATCCTTAAATAATTTCACCCGACAATCCGAGACGGCCCGCTGCCCGGGGCCGTGAATAGCTGACTCGTGCCTGCCGTCTCAGGACGGCGGGCTCTCCTGGGGGGCGGTGCGTCGGGGCTCCCCGTTGGTTGGCTCGGCCAGGCCGTTGCTTTCGGGCAGCAGCAGGAACTGCGTGTCGAGCAGCGATTGGGCGATGTCGCGGATCTGCCGCCGCTGCCGTCGCGACAGCAGCCGCAGCCGTTTGTACGCCTCTTCCTCGGAAATCCCCAAGCGCTGGACCATGATCCCCTTGGCCCGCTCGATGATAATGCGGTCGCTGAGCCGCTGTTGCAGCCGGGCCAGCTGCGCCCGCCACTGTGCCTGCCGGTGCTGCGCCGCGAAGGCCCCCAGCAGCGCCAGCCGCAAGCAGTCGAGGCTCGGCATGGGGGGAATGAACCAGACCGAGTGCCGTTCCGCCAGCGGGTGAAAACGGGCGCTCCGTTCCAGGGTGGTGGCCACCACCAGCGTCGGCTCGAAGCCAAGCAGGTCCAACGGTGCCGAGTCGTCCGGCCAGGCCGGCTCGTGAACCACCAGAACGTCGGGCTGCTGGAGGCGCATCTCACTGACAAAGTCGGGCCCGAACGGCTTGGCCCCTAGCAGGCGGAAGCCGCTGTCGGGCCGGTTGCCCAGTTGACTGAGGAGCGCCTCTAGGCTGCCGGGGTCATCCCCGCGCCGGTCATCCACCAGCCATACCCGCATGGTCGTTCCTCGCATTGGGGTGTCTGTTCGTGGCAAGTGAGCCTGCGGGTTTCGTTTCACCACTCCGCCCCCGGCCGGACCACCGGGTCCGACCGGCCCCCGATTGCCTCACCTTCCCCCTCGGGGGCAAGGAGGAGGGGACCGCCTCAAGTCAGCAGGAACAAACTGCTTGCGAAAGCATTCTTTAATTCATCCAAGTTGTCAAGCCACGCCGAGAGAAACGTCCCGTTGTAAGATGCCTTCGTATTCAGACGATTCGGTTACGGCCTCGCGATAAGCAGCTTCCCAATTCGGCTATGCCTTTGCCCCCGCCGAATTCGGGTGATTCGTCCACCCGGGTAGCCGAATTCACCCGCATTGGGGTAAAATAATAAACGTCCCCGGCCACGGCCCTAGGTTGCCTCCCGTTGGCCGGGGAACCGGTGCGTCTCCCCCCAGGACGCGAATGCTCTTCATATTTACGAATGCCACGAGTTAAATGCAAAGGAATTACCTCCCGGTGACGGTCGGCAATTGATTCCCTGAACTAAGGCCGTCCTCCCTTGGGAAGATCGGGGCTTTGACCCCGCAACTCTGACCTTTGTGACTTTGGCATGCGGTTTGCCCATTTCACCGCTTACTCGGGAGGAGGGGAACCGCCCATTCCGTCGCTCAGTGCTGACCGCTCCGGCGGGGCTGGCTGACCGTCCGCAGCCAGGCGAACCGTATCGGCCGTTGGGGCGAGATACGCGGGGCCACGGTTTGTCGGACTGTCCGGGCTCGAGGCCCTAGCCTGGTTAGTCTGTTCCACGTAGAACTCTGAGCCAGGTTTCCTCTTGTGTTTCCGCGTGTCTCCTCGGGCCGCCGGGCCTTCGGGCCGAGGCGCGAGGGGACAGCCGGGGTAATCTCCCGGCCTGGGCGCGGATCAGATCACAGAATTGGACGCAGGCATGCCGACCGTTGTTCCCGAATCGGTGTGGGTGCACGGGCAGGAGGCGTTGGCGGCGGCTTTAGCGGAAGCGCTGGACGCTCTGCTCGAATTCACCGGGGCGACCGCCGGTTGGGTCGGTCTGACCGGGCCGGACGGCCGACTGAGCTTCCCAGCGGCGCGCGGCCGTTGCTCGCCCGGCTGGCTGGCCTTGCAGCAGGGACAAGGGGTCTGGGGTTTCGAGGTCCGCGAAGGGCCTACCTTGCTCAACGACCTGCCTGCCGTGCCGGCCCTGGGGGAACCGCCCCTGACGAGCCTGCTTTCCTGCCCCCTTTTTTGCCGGGGCAGTCTGCGCGGCCACGTAGTGCTGGCCAACAAGCCGTCCGGCTTCACCTCGCATGATTGCTCCGTGCTGTTGGGCATGGCTCACCTGATGGGTAAATGGCTGGGGCCGGAACCTGGTCGGGCCCCCCTGGCCGCCCTGGCCGCGACGGCGCCCCTGCTGCGTCAGGCGCTGGACCGGGTCGCTGAGGGAGTCTTGGTGGTGGACGGCTCCGGGATGCTGGTCTTTGCCAACGCTACCTGGTCCAGCTGGACTGGCTTCCGGCCCGAGGAGTTGATCAACCGCCCGGCCCCGTTCCCGTTCTGGATCAGCCAGCGAGAGTTGCCCGCGCTGGGGAAGCCGGCCGTGGCCGCCGCACCGGGGGAAGTGCCCGACGCGCCCCGGCTGTTGGGTGTCTTCCCTTTCCGTCATCGCTCCGACACCATCTTCTGGTGCCAGGTAGCCACGACCGTCGAGGAAGTGGAAGGCCGGCCGCTGACGTTCGCCTTCCTGCGCCGGATGGCGGCAGCAGCCCCCGAGCTGGCCGCCAAGCCGCCTGAAGTCCGCTACTCCTTCCTCGACCTGGCCAAGAACCTTCCCTTCGCCCTGGCCCTGACCGATCGGCATGGCAAGGTGCTCTGGGTCAACGAGGTCTTCGACCGGACGGTAGCGCCTGCGGCGACAGCGCCGGGCCAGCCCCTGCGGCTCTGCTTCGCTCCTCGATCGGCAGCGGTGCTGGAGCGTCTGTTCCGCGCTGCCGATCCCGCATTGCTCGGGCCGGTCGGCCGGCTGGCGCTGGAGCGGCGCGCCGATATTGAAGGGGAGCGGGAGTTGATGGCCTTCTGGCTGGCGCTTGATCTGCCGGATGGCCCAGGCTTCCTGTTCGCTTTCAACGAGGACTGGGAGGCGCTCTGCCCACCGGCCGATCTGGCGACGGGCTGGCAGCAGGCGTTGCGGCCGACGATCCTGCCGGGATTGCCGCTGTTGATCCAACCCGGTGGGGAGGTCCGGTTCTGGGACGAGCGCTGGCAAGCCCTGACCGGCCTGACGGCGGCCGACCTGGCGGGGGTGCCCAGCGAAGTGGTCCTCGACTGGCTCTTCCCGCGCCAACCTGACCGCGACCGGGTGGCCGACCTGCTCCATCAGCCGCTGGCCCCCGGCTCTCGGCGGGGTTGTCAGATGGTGCTGGATGTGCTGACTCGCAATGGCAGCCGGCCGTTGCTGTGTACCTTTCTGCCGGTGCCCACCCCGGAGGGAGAGAACTGGCTGCTGCTGGCCGGCGCTCCGGAGGCGCTGGCCGGCGAGGACAGCCCGGCGATGGCCCTGGTGCGCCAGTTTGCTCGCGGCCTGAGCCACCTGCTTGACCATCGCCTGGCGGAGCCGCTTGGTCTGGCGGAACAGGCCCTCGACCGGGCCGACCTGGCGCCGGAGGCGGCCGCTCTGTTCGAGCAGATCGCCGAGAGCTGCCGGCGTTCGGCAGCGTTGGTCGGCCTGCTCCAGGACCTCGGCGCCCCGGCGCCGGGCGACCTGGAGCTGACCTCGCTGGCCGGCTTGGTACGTGAGTTCCTCGACGAGGAGGCGGCGGTGGCGGGGGAGCGGGATTACGAATTGAGCGTGGACCTGCGTGATGCCGATGCGCTGGTGCGCGTCAACCGGCGGATGCTGAAGGTGGTCCTGCGGGAGCTGCTGGCCAATGCCGAGCAGGCGCTGGTGAACAGTCCGCGGCGGCGGGTGACGGTGCGCGTCGTTGCCCGAGAGGACACGGTCTGCTGTGAGATCGAGGACACCGGCGAGGGACTGCCGATAGAGGATTGGCCGCGGGTGCTGGTGCCGTTCTACTCGACCAAGGGGCCATTCGCCCGGGATGCGGCCCATGCGGCGCTGGAGGCCACCGGGTTAGGTCTGACGGTCAGCCAGCACTTGTTGGCGCTGCACGGCGGGCGGCTGGAGCTACGCGGCCGACCGGGCGAGGGGACCACGGCAGTGATCGTCCTGCCGCGCGGCCTGCCGACGACAGAGGGAGGCGCACCGGCCCATGTCGAAACCAAGCTGGTCCGGGCCGACATTCCCGGTGAGGCGCACGAGCCGCACGCCCCCGCCGGCCTGACCTCCGCCCTGGACAAACCACCCGGCAGCGACAAGTAGGCCCTGGGAACCAGGCCGTGATTCTTCGCCTGCACCACTCCCCTCAATCCTGTTGGTACGCTGTTGGGGTACGGTCTCCCGACTGTACCACCCCACCATTCACGACCACCGGCGCGTTGGCGTGGGGCCGCTACAATAAAGGAGGCAGGTTGAACGGCGTAACAGGAGGCGCCCCACCTTGTGGACCGATTACATACCGCACTTCACGCTGGCCGCCGGCCTTGACATGCTGGCGATCGCCATCGCCATCCCGTGGGTGTTGATGACCAAGAAGGAATCGACCTCGGCGGTGGCCTGGTGTCTGCTGGTGCTGCTGGTGCCGTTGTTCGGCGTGCTGCTCTTCTGGGTCTTCGGCCACAACCACATCAGCCGACCACTGCGCCGCAAGCGGTTGCACCGTGTGCTGTTCCGCGCCGCCCACCCGGCCGGCCCAGCGAGCGGCCCGGGTGAGCGGGCCGATGCACCCCTCAGCGCCTCCACCGGCCGGCTGACGCCGGCCGCTCACCCTCCCCTCACCGCCGCTTTCGACGACCTGGGCCAGCTCGCCCTGCGGGTCAACGCCTTCCCCATCCGCAACGGCAACGCGGTGACGTGGTACCATGACACCCAGCAGGCCTTCGACGCCCTCCTCCAGGCCATCCGCGGCGCCCGCCGACATGTTCACCTTCAGTATTTCATCTTCCGCCCCGACGCCGCCGGCCGGCAGCTGCTCGAGCTACTGACCCAGAAGGCCAAGGAGGGGGTCGAGGTCCGTCTGCTGTACGACGCTATGGGCGGGCGGACGCTGGGCCGACGCTTCCTGCGGCCGCTGGAACAGGCCGGCGGCAAGGTGGGCGTCTTCCTGCCGCTCAACCCGCTCCGCTCGCGCATCCAGATCAACCTGCGCAACCACCGCAAGATCACCATCATCGACGGGCAGGTTGCCTTCACCGGCGGCATGAACATCGGCGATGAGTACCTCGGCCGCAACGCCTACTTCGGCTACTGGCGCGATGAGGTGCTACGGTTGGAGGGGCCGGCGGTCGCCGACCTCCAGCGCATCTTCGTCGAGGACTGGGACTTCGCCCGGCACGAAGTGCTGGTCCACGACGCCTATTTCCCCCCGCCGAACGAAGTGGGCGACGCGGTGGTGCAGGTGGCGGAGTCCGGTCCCGATCAGGAGATCAACACCATCCGCGAGATTTACTTCGCCGCCATCGTCGCGGCCCGGGAGCGGCTCTGGATCGCCAGTCCCTACTTCGTGCCGGATGCCGGCCTGCTCGATGCCCTGCGGCTGGCGCGCTATCGCGGCGTGGATGTGCGGCTGCTGTCCCTGCTCCGGCCGGACCATTATCTATCATTCTATGCCGGCCGATATTACTGGTCCGATATGTTGGCAGTGGGGGTGAAGGTGTATCAGTACGCCAAGGGCATGATGCACTCGAAGCTGGTGATGGTCGATGGCCGGTGGGCGATGGCCGGCTCTGCCAATCTGGACAACCGGAGCCTGCGGCTGAACTTCGAGGCGGTCTGCTTGATGCACTCGCCACACGTCATCGCCGAGCTGGAGCGGGCCTACCTTGACGACCTGGACGACTCCATCCTTCTCGACGCGGTGACGTTCAGCCGCCGCTCCTTCGGGGTCCGCCTGGTGGAGAATGGTTGCCGCCTGCTCTCGCCGATCCTCTGACCGCCAAGCCGTCTTTGGCGCGGAATGTGCATCTCCTGAGAAGTGGGGGCTGCGGTCCCCGATCAAACCGGCAGCGGCGAGGCGTTATGCTTGTGCCCGAGCTGTTGCCGTCCCAACGGGGAGTAAGGAACAACTCCTGCCCTGCCGCTGAGCAAGGAGCATCCCGGTGTGCTGCCTCGCTGTTCTGCTTTATGTTCTGGAGGAAAAAGTAAGGCACTGCCGGAACTCTGTCCTTGTGCGGAGACGCGGGCATGTCGCCCGGAGGTTGTGTGGGAAGCCGAGCAGGTCAAATCGTGCTATGATTGATTATTAAACTTTCATGAGGGTGCCCGGCGGCATCGCTGGGAAAAGACCCGTCAGGCAACGCGAACGAGTCCCCCATGAGGATTCTCATCGCCGAGGATGACTTGGTCTCTCGCCGTCTGCTGCGAAACAACCTCATCGGCTGGGGCTATGAGGTGGTCGTCGCCGAGGACGGGGCCGCGGCGTGGCGATTGTTCCAGGATGGCGAGCCGCCCGCGTTGGCAATCCTTGACTGGAACATGCCCGGCATGGACGGGCTGGAGGTCTGCCGCCTGATCCGGGCGACCCAGCACGGCCGACAGGCCACCTACCTGATCCTCCTGACCGGCCGCGGCAGCCGCGAGGACATCGTGGCCGGGCTGGAAGGAGGAGCCGACGATTACATCCTCAAGCCGTTCGACCCGGAAGAGTTGCACGCCCGGTTGCGCGCCGGCCTGCGCATCGTGGACCTCCAGCGCAACCTCGCCGAGCGCGTCCGGGAGCTGGAAAGCGCCTTGCAGCAGGTCAAGCAGCTGCAAGGACTCTTACCCATCTGCATGTACTGCAAGCGCATCCGCGACGACCAGAATTACTGGCAACAGCTGGAGCATTACCTGGCCACCCATTCGGCGGCCCGGTTCAGCCACGGCATCTGCCCATCCTGCTTCGAGGCGGTCGTCCAGCCGGAGCTAAAGCGGCTGAACGTCAAGGCCGACCCCTCAGCCCATCCAACCTTCCATTCCCACGCTCCCAGCCTCGATCCCACAGCCGGACCAAAGACCGGGTCCGAAGGTGCCGGCAGTTGAACAGGAAGTGCTCGCTTCCCCTTGTCGAACAAGATCACGATCCCACGGTCAGGGCCGGACTAACCCTGCTGTGGACAGGAGATTTCGCAACTTGACCAGGAGCGAGCAACCGTGCTGATCGCCCCCGCGATCGAGACGGGGCGGACCTAGCCGAGCAGCGTCCGTGGAGCCGCCAGCCCGTCGGCCGGCGCCACGGTCCCGTCCTCCGCTGCCTCCTTGACAGCAGCCGGGTGTACCTGTGGAATACCGGGTTAACTGCTCAAACTGAGTGTTTCTTCACGCGGCTTGGGCGAACGCTTGTAACAACCTCTTCAACCAGCGGCGCGAACTCTTATGACGCGTCCTCTTGATCACCCGTTCGATCTGCTCGCGGCGGACTGCCTCACGCAAGGCTTCCAGGCGCTGGCGCAACGGCGGCGTCCCCGTCGGAGTGGCGGAGGAAATCGCCGTGCCTTGGCATTACGCCAAGGGCAATCCGCCCGCCAAGAAACACTCCGTTTGAGTAACAGAGGACTAAATTTTAGGTGGACAGCCGAAGTTCAATCTCCTGAGGCGCATCCTTTTCCAGCCGGCCCAGTAACCGCAACAGGCCATCCAAAATCGTTATTGGATGTGGCGGCCATCCTGGAATGAACAGATCGACAGGCAAGACGGAGCCGCAACCGTCGTGGACCTCCGGGTGACCGCGGAACACGCCGCCGCTGATGGCCTCGGTACCAACCGCGATCACGAGCTTCGGAGAGGGGATGGCGGCATAGGTTTCCAGCAATGCTATCCGCATATTCTCGGTGATCGGTCCTGTGACAACGAGCCCGTCTGCGTGTCGTGGCGAGGCCACGAACTGAATACCGAACCGGCCCAGGTCGAAGACGACCGTGCTGAGGACGTTCAGGTCGGCCTCGCAAGCCCCCGACCCGCCGGCACTCACCTGGCGCAGCTTGAGTGACCGGCCGAAGAGCCGGCGGGTCTTCTGGTCCAGGGCCTCTGCGAGCTTCAACGCGCGGCCGTCGTACACGAGGTCCTCACGCCTGCGAACAGCGAGCCGATGTTCCTGCGTGTACCGGATAGCTCCTTCGGGACACGCCTGCACGCATTCCGTACAGAACAAGCAACGCCCCAGGTCCAGGCGGAAGCCTGCATCGCCGATGGTTATGGCATCCGTCGGGCACGCCTCAGCACAGACCCGGCACCCCGCGGGGCACTTCGTCGTGTCCACCACGGGCAGACCACGGAAGCGATCGGGCAGCACTGGCACCTGAGCCGGGTATGGGATCGTGCGGTGACCCTGCTTCCAACGAGCGAGCACCACTGGCAGCATGCCTTCTCTCCTTACAGGTCGTGTCCGCAGTAGGACAGGTTGAAGCTCTTGTTGCACAGCGGGAAGTCTGAAATCTGCTGGTCCCGCAGAGCCAAGGCCAGTCCGTACCAGTTGTGGAACGAGGGGTCCACGACTTTGTAGCGAACGAAACGGCCTTGGGAGTCGGTCAGTGCCAGGTGACAAATCTCGCCCCGCCAACCTTCGACGAGGCTGACAACCAGGCTATCCGGTCTGGCATTTCCTACCTCTGCCCGGATGGGGCCATCCGGAAGTTCGCGCAGCTGGCTGCGGATGAAAGCCACGGACCGTTGGATTTCGAGCCAGCGCACGAAAGCACGCGCGAACACGTCTCCGCTCGGAGAGGTGGAAACAGGAATCTGAGCAAACCGGAAGATACCGGTGGGAAAGTCGTGGCGGACGTCGCACTCGACTCCGCAGGCCCGAGCGGCGGGCCCCACCATCCCGAGGGCACGACAGTCTTCTTGGGAAACTACTCCCGTACCTTCGAACCGCGCCTGCACGGACGCTGAGTCCCAGAGCAGGCCGACGGCGTTGGTCACGTCCCGATACGCTGCTTCCAGACGCTCCAGCAACTGCCTCTTGCGGTCCTCCTCCAGGTCGAAGCCAATGCCTCCGGGCCGGATCATGCCCCGCCCGAAGCGGCTGCCGCAGAGAAGGGCCGTGAGGTTCAGGAAATCACCGCGACTACGTCCGCAGAACGAGGCGGTCGGCAAGAACCCCACGTCGCCTGCCAGGGCGCCCAGGTCGCCGGTGTGATTGGCCAGTCGCTCCAACTCCAGGGCGATGCCCCGCAACGCTTCGGCGCGGATCGGCACCTGGCACCCACCCAGAGCCTCCACCACTTGGCAGTAGGCCGTGGCATGGCCCACCGATGTGTCTCCCGCCACCACCTCCATCAGGTGCATGGTGCGTTTGGTTGGGCCGCCCATCAGCGCCCGCTCGACGCCCCGGTGCTGGTAGCCGAGTGAGATCTCCAGGTGGAAGACTTGTTCGCCGTGGCACTGGAAGCGGAAATGCCCGGGCTCGATGATGCCGGCGTGAACGGGACCGACGGCAACCTCGTGGATCTCTTCCCCCTCGACGCGGTAGAAGTCCGTGACGCCAATGACCGGCGCCTCGCCCGGCTTCCTCCCCCACGCATCGTGGCCGGGCCGGTACGAGGCATGGAACCGGACCGGCTTGAGCCAGGGGTGGCCTTCCGGGCAGACGCCGTACTGCTCGGCGATCTCCCGCTCGAAGAGGTGGACCTGGGGACAGTGCGGCGTCAGCGAGGGGAACCGGTCGGCATCCAATGTCACCTTGCCGACTCGCAAAAGGCCCCGAGCACTGTCGGCGAGGACCGCGTAAAGGTCTACCTTGTCGATTTGAGCTGGCGCATCCCCAAAGAGAGCGGCGACGCGCTGCCCCCCGGCCACGGCGCCCACAACAGTCCGGCGGAACTCCTCGAAGGACAACTGCGCGATCTGCCCCCTCGGGATCGTTTGCCCCGTGCGAACAGGTGTAAAGCCGTTGTCGCTCATCGCTTCACCTCCAAGAACGCAGCGGCCTCACGGAGAAGCGATTCCAGCGGAGGCGGGATGGAGAGGCCCATCAATAGCACGAGCCCCAGGAAGAGGAGGACAGGCAGCCCCGTACTAGCGCTGTCGTGGAAGCCGTTTTTCTCTTTTTGCTCAGGGGCATTCCCCTGGACCACCGCCAGGACCGTGGCGCCCATGCCGATAAAAACGATTCCGAGCAGGAAGAGGAACAGGCCGCCAGCGAGGAACTGCCCACTGCCCACCGCGGCGTTCACGATGGTGAACTCGCTCACAAACGGACCAAACGGTGGCGAGCCGGTGATGGCCAGGAAGCCCGCCAGGAACAACGTCCCCGAGAGAGGGACGCGGTGGAGGGCGCCCCGCACGTCGTCGGTGACCTTGCTCCCATACGCCCGGTGAATGTTGCCTGCCGAGAGGAAGAGCACCCCCTTGGTCAGCCCGTTGTTGATGAGGTGGAGTAGCGCTCCGTACACGGCCAAGCCGCCGATGCCGACACCAAGGACCAGGATGCCCATGTGCTCGACGCTGGAGTAGGCCAACATGCGCTTGAAGTCCCGCTGGCGGGCCATGAAAACGGCGGCGACGGCCATCGACAGCAGGCCGATGAAGATCATGATCTCGCGGGCGAACTCCGCTTCCGAGCCGGCGCGGCAGATCTGGTAAACCCGCAGGACCGCGAGGAACGCACAGCTTGTCACGCCGCCCGCGAGGAGCGTTCCGACGATACCCGGCGCCTCCCCGTAAGCGTCTGGCTTCCAGGTGTGCATGGGAGCGAGCCCCATCTTGGTCCCATACCCGATGAAGAGCAGCACAAACGCCGCATGAAGCCATGGCGGAGACAGCTTCGGGGCAACCGCGACGAGTTGGTCAAATAGCAACGTCGATTCCAAACCGGACTTCAGCGAGGCGTAGGCCAGGAAGAAGGAACCCATAAGGGCCAGGGCAATGCCGACCGAGCCGATGATCAGGTACTTCCAGGTCGCCTCCAGAGAGCGGGCGTTGTGATTGAAATAGAGCAAGGGGGCAGTGGCCAACGTGGTCGCCTCCATCGCCACCCACATCAGCCCCAGGTGGTGAGACAGCGAAACTAGGGTCATCATGGCTAACGTGACGAAGAGGTTCGCACAGAAAACCCGGTTCGGCCTATCGGGACGGAGAACCAGGTAGCCCGGGGCGTAGAGCGAGCAGAGAAAGAACAAGACGGTCACGAAGCCGAGGATCACCCTGCTAAGGGGGTCCAGCAGCAACCAACCGCTGAGCCCGGCCATGACGGCACCGCCCGCTGACTGAAAGATCGCCCCGCCGACCAGCGTAAGGTGCCCCAGGGCCCCCACGGGAAGCAGCCAGGGGCGCCAGCGGTTTGACGGCACGACGAACGTCACCGCCGCCATCACCAGGGGGAACAGGATCAGCAAGTAGATCATTGGTTATTCCTTCAGCTCCGTCAGGTGTTCTGTACTGATGGAGGCGAACTCACGGCTAATGTGGTGGATAATAATGCCCATCACGAACACACCCGTGAACAAGTCGAGCAGCACGCCCATCTCGACGAGAAACGGCATCGCCTCCAGAAGCAACAAGCCGAACAGAAAGATCCCGTTCTCCAGAAGCAGGTAGCCGACGACTTGCATAATCGCCTTCCTGCGCGTCGTTAGCAGGAGAAAGCCGGTCCACACCGTCGAGAGCGATACCGGGACGATCAGCAAATCGCTGTGCTGTTCGGCGAGAGGAAGGGTGTACGAGAACACCAACACCAATCCGGCGCCGACGGCCCCCAAGAGGAGGGAACTCATATAGTTCACGACCGGGTTAACCTCGTGCTGAATGTGCGCCTCGCGCATGGCGTGAACGAGGAATCCGGGGATGGCGAACCCTTTCAGACCAACGGTCACGACGATCAGCAGGACACCCCGGAGCCCGAGCTCCGGGTGGACCAAGAGCGGGAAGATCCCCAGCAGCATCCCCTGGAGGGCAACCGCGTTGATGACGCTGCGAATCCGGCTCACGCCGAGGGCGACGAAGTTGAGCGCCAGGACCACGATCAGCAAGGGGTCGAGAATCTGGATCATCGGTTTACCTCACCAGCAGGATCACGCCAAAAGCCGACAGCAGGCAGGCGGCAACGAGGAGCACCGGCACGTGCGTCAGGCGTAGCCGGGCCATCGTCGATTCCACGACTCCGATTGCCACCGCAACGACGAGGATCCCCCCAACGAAGATGGGCCAATCCAGCCACGGAAGCCCTGTCACCAGCGGGAAAGCCAGGCGAACGATCAGCGCCCCAAAGATGAAGAGTTTGAGAGCCGCCCCGTACAAGATCATGCCGAACGCCGGGCCGCTGTGGTCGAGGACCATGACCTCGTGGATCATGGTCAGCTCTAAATGGGTGTTGGGGTCATCGAACGGAATGCGGCAGTTCTCGGCCAGGAGGACGATGAACCAGCTGAGCAAGACGAGGGCGAGTGAGGCACCCGCTGAAGGCCAGTGCGAGGCGAGTGAGCCGCCGAGCATCCCGGCCAGTTGCAGCGACCCCGACAACTTGGCCAGGACGAGCAATCCCAGAAAGAGCGCCGGCTCCGCCAGGCAGGCGAAGGTCACCTCCCGCGCTGCGCCCATGCCCTCGAAGGCCGAGCCAGTGTCCAGCGCCGCCGATGCCGTGAAAAACCGCCCCAGACCCAGCAGATACGCCAGCAGGATCAGGTCGCCCGTGAACGAGATTGGCGCGGTCGAGTTGGTGAGCGGGACCAGCAGCACCGCGATCACCGCCGTCACCAGGCCGACCACCGGCCCCGCCCGGAACACCCAGGTCGTCGTCGTGCTAAAGACCGATCCCTTCCGGAAGAGCTTGATGAGATCATAATACGGCTGCAAGACCGGCGGCCCGACACGGCCGGCGAACAACGCCTTGGTCTTCGTGATGACACCGAGCAGCAGCGGCGGCAACGTTAACGCCAGCAGCACATGGACCGTGTTATGAAGGATCGCGTCCATCACGTCCTTTCTAACACCAGAGCAGCAGAATAATCAGGGCGATGAAGATATACAGCAAGTAGGTCTGGATGCTGCCGCGCTGGAATACACGGAACCAGGAGAACAGCCGGCCCCCGAAGCGGAACACGGGCAGCACTACCTCGTCGAGCACCGTATCGGGCACCTGGCTATGGAAGTCAGTCTTCTTCTGAGGAAACAGTGGCAGGGCCTTGGGTCGGCGACTGCGCGGCCGCAGCGCCCAGGCGAAGAGTCCTACCACCATCTGGGCGAAGGAGGAGGACGTGTACTGCATCCGCGGCGTCGGTGCGATGTAGCCGCAGCCCCAGGTATCCCCCTTCTCCACGATACTGTACCGGAGACGTAACCCCAGCAGAACACCCACGACGAACAGGCCAGCGGTCAGTAGCAGGCCCATCACCGTGATCCAGCCCAGGGGAGCTAGCGCGATGAGGCAAGGGCCGGCATCCTTCAGGCCCGGGTCCCACGCCGAAACTGCTTGGCCGAGGATGGGGGCGACCAGGAGTGGGCCCAAACCGATCACGAAACAGCAGGCGGCCAAGACACCCATCGGCGCGATCATCGTGGGCGGGGATTCGTGGGCGTGCCGCGCGTGATCCGAGCGAGCCGTCCCAAGGAAGACTGCCCCGTACACTTTCACGAAGCACGCCACGGCCAGAGCCCCGATCAGAGCCAATGCTGGCGCGGCCAACGCAGCCTCCGCGAACGAGGTGCCCTCTCGGTTTCCGAGCGTCCTGAAAAGTCCCAGGTAGATCAGGAACTCGCTGACAAAGCCGTTCAGCGGCGGCAGACCGCAGATGGCCACTGCCCCGATCAGGAAGCAGAGTGCGGTCCACGGCATCGGCTTCGCCAGACCGCCGAGATGATCGATCTCGCGCGTGTGGACCGCGTGGATGACGGACCCGGCACTCAGGAAGAGCAGCGCCTTAAAGAGGGCATGGTTCCAGACGTGGAGCAAGCCCCCGGCGATCCCGAGAACAACCAAGTCTGCACGGCCCAAGGAGCGGCCGATGAGGGCCAGGCCGAGGCCCATGACGATGATGCCGATGTTTTCGATACTGTGGTAGGCCAGGAGGCGCTTGACATCGTGCTGGCCGATGGCGAAGGCGACCCCCAGGACGCCCGAGACGACACCGAGGCCCAGGACGACCCCGCCCCATTCGAGAGGCGGGTTCGGAAGCAGGGACGTTACCCGCACCAGGCCGTAGATCCCCATCTTGATGAAGACACCCGACATAATCGCTGAGACATGGCTGGGCGCTGCCGCGTGGGCGCTGGGTAGCCAGACGTGCAGCGGCATGATGCCGGCCTTCAGCCCGAACCCGACCAGTGCCAGGACGAAGATGGCCGTCGCCATGCCGGGAGCCAGGCGGTCCGGATCGAGCGGGGCCAGGGCGAACGAGCCGTTGGCCGCGCGCAACACGGCGAAGAGGCCAAACAGGCACAGCGTCGCCACATGTGTCGCCACCAGGTAGAGCCAGCCCGCCTCACGCACCGCCTTGTCGTGTTCCTCAGTCGTCACTAGGAAAAACGCCGCCAGCGCCATGATCTCCCAGCCGAAGAGAAATAGGATGCTGTTCCGGGCGATCACTACCATTGCCATGCCCGCGGTCAACGTGCCGAAGAACAAGCGCAGCTTGCGACCGCTCATGGCGTGTTCGGCCTGTTTCCAGTAGCCCAGGCCATAAACGCTGCCCAGCATCGAGACTAGGAAGATCGGTAGGAGGAAGACAGCCGACAAGCCGTCCACGGCCACGCTGAATTCGGCACCGCGGATCGCCGGCCACGCTCTCACGATCGGCTGGCTGTCGCCGGTGGTCCAGAACACCCCGACGCCGCCTAGCCCGAGGCAGGCCCCCAGCACAGCAAGGAGCATGCTCACCCACTGCCCGGATGTCGATGTTCGGCGAAACAGCATCCCGAGGGCACCGCTCGAAGCAGCGAGAGCGATCGCCCAAAGTACCAGCACCTCACTCATGGTATTCCCACCGTGTACGTAACATCATCCACACTGTGCCGGGGCAGTGAAAAGCAGGCAGGATGTCTGGGGGAGATCGCCCCTTCTGGGTGGGCGGAGACGGAGCCGGCAGAAATGGAGAGTCGCCCGTCCAGTTTATTGTTGGAGAGGGCCCGGCGTCCCAGAGAGCATCCATGCTACTTTGCCACCTTTTCCGCCTCGGCCGATGGCATGCCCAGGCACGCCTCCACGCGGCGAACCTCTTGGAGGATCTCTTCGCGGGGAGCTTGACCAACCACCGTCCCCCGCAGCTTGCCGTCATGCAACGCAAAGGAGAGCCGGGAGAGCAGCTGCAAGTGACTCCGGTTTGTCGGGCTGATGATCGAGAACAGGACGTGGACGGGCTTGCCGTCCAGCGCCCCGAAATCGACCGGCTGCGCGAGGAAGGCCAGCGTCACCGCTGGCCGCGTGACGTGCAGGACAATGGGATTCCGCACGTGGGGGATGGCGATGCCGTCGCCGATTGCTGTTGAGGCTGACGCCTCCCTTGCCAGGAAGAGCCGCAGGAGAAGCTCGCGGTCCACGCCGTCAGGGAGCGGCAACACCTGCACCAAGGCGCGAAGGGCCCGGTCCTTGTTGGTGTCCTGGAGCCCGTAATGAATGCCGCCGATTTCCAGCGCCTCCGATAGGGAGGGGACCGATTCGGCATCTGCTTCAAGGTGATCGAAGAGTTCCAGGGAAACCCGCACCTGGTTCGCCGTCGCCCACTCCAGCAATTCGGCCCGGTTGACGCGGTACTGTCCCCCGACCTGCTGGGCGGGCAAACGCCGCTGCTTGATCCAGCGCGAAACAGTGCCCTCGGTCACGTTGAGTAACTTGGTGAGATCCCGGATGCTCAGTTGCATGGTGCTCCTCGATGACCGACCAATGACAGCCTGACTGACTCCTGGAAGCTACGACGGCCACGTCACGCAGCTCGCGGGCTGGTGGTCCCGGCCGCCAACTGTTCTGCCCTTTCGACGCGCCGGGCTTCCCGCAGGATGGCCTCGCGCGGTTTCGTTCCCACGACGCTTTTCCTGAAGCCCGGATCGTGGAGAGCACGAGAGAGGCGGGCCAGGAGTTGCACATGGGCCGTCACCGTGGGGCTGATGACGGAAAAGAAAATCCGCACCGGCTTGCCGTCGGGTGCCTGGTAGGCGATGGGGCGCTTCAGGAAACACAGCGTCACCAGGGACCGCGGCACGTGCAGCACGATGGGACGCCGCACGTGCGGGATGACGATCCCGTCCCCCACTGCCGTGGAGCCGAGCGCTTCCCGGGCCACGAAGAGACGGAGCAACTCCTCGCGGTTGAAGTCCCTCGGTAGTGGCAGGCGAGACACTACCGCTCGGAGGGCCGCTTTCTGATCCTCCCCTGGAACTTTGTAATGGACACCGCCCGCGTCCAAAGCATCGGCCAGGCTCACCCACGGTTGGGTGTCTATCTGGAGCTCCACCGGATTGCTTGGCCCGGTGATCTGGTGGGCAATCGCCCAGTCGAGCACCTCGAACCGGTTAAACCGACACTGCCCAGCGACCCGTTGGGCCGGCAGTCCCTTCTGTTTGACCCACCGGGTTACCATTGTCTCGGATACGCTAAACATCTCGGTAAGGTCCCGCACCGTCAATTGCATACCTCTCCTCTCTTCCATGAATAGGAGGGAGTGCCTCTCCTCCCCTCGTCCCCGCTCCGACCAACTCTAGTTGCTGGCCGCTGTAGTAGCGGATCGTCCCGTCAGCGAACCGTACTCCGTACACGCAGGCCACTTGGCGCTGCACGACGACTCCACCGTCCGCGTCCGACGCATCGTTTTTTGACCGCACCCGATCACCGATCTGGAACTCTGCGGGCATCGGCGCTCGCTCCTTTCCGTCTGAAACGACAAGGGCACCGCGACCATTCCCCCGAGCCAGGACGCGAAGCCTTCACCAGGCCCAGCAACCGGGATTCCAACTTACCCTGCTGAGCTAATGAGGGGCGCGGTTCTCTACTTGATCGGCGCGGCAGGAATCAAAGCCGTCGTCCCTGGCCAAGTTCAGCCTTCAGTTCGGCTTCGGGTTCGAGCCAATCCTGAAGGGGAGTGCTGCTCGGGCACCCGCGAGCCTGCCACTTGAGATAGGCACGCCGCGCGATCGCTTCCTGCGACGGAGCGACGCTTCTGGGAGAGGACAGAACAGGGCTGGCGGCAACTCGGCCACCCGATGACACGGCTGCCCGGCGCCTATAAGGCTTCATGGTTATTCTCCGCAGCGGAAACCTGGAATTGCCCGGCCACCAGACCTTCGAGTCGGTCCAGGGCCTCTTCGCTTTGGGAGCCTTCCGCTTCGATTACCAGCTCGGTCCCAGGCTCGGCCGCCAGGCCGATCAGTTCCCACACGCTCTTGCCATCAGCATGTCGCTCTCCACAGGCGAGGCGGATGTCACAGGCGAACATTCGGGCGACCTGGCTGAAAAGGGCAGCAGCCCGCAAATGAAGCCCCTCTTCGTTGCTGATCCGGACACGGCGTGTTAATCGCTCAGTGATCATGATGGCCCTTCTGAAAGCAGTGTTACGTTGGCATCCCTGCTATCCTCCAAACCACGCCCGCCCTCCCCTTCCGTTGATCATGTCTCACACTGCCGCTCTGTCGCGCTTTGCCCGATCACGACCGATCTAGTTCTTGGAGAAAGTCATGAACGGCTTCAGCAGTTCGGCAACCCTGCAGTTGCACCCGCCGCCCCTTATCCTTGCCGATTGCGGTAATCCTGCCCAGCACTTCATAGTGCTTCTCCCGGCCATCGAGCGGTGCCAGCAGGAGAAAGATACTATGGACAGGCTCTCCGTCCACGGCGTCGAAAGGTACACCGCGAGGGTCCAGACCGAGCACGCCGGTAAACTTCTCCGTGAGGCTTGAACGACAGTGCGGGAACGCGATCCCGTTCCCCAGAGCGGTTGATCCCATTTTTTCTCGGGCCAGGACGCTTTCGACCACGGCTTTCTTGTCCTCCTCCGCAAGGTGCCCAAGTTCGACCAAGCGCTGTACCAGTTCCTCGACAACTCCTCGCTTAGTGCGCTGCGCCAGACCGATGACGATTGCTTCCGGCGGGAAAATCTCCGCCAATCCGATCGGGGCCGAAACGGAACGCGCTACCTGCATGGCGATCTCCAGACTGCCGAGCGATTTCTGGCGCGGGTTCTTCCCGCCGACCATCAGGCTGGCGAGCGCCGCCGCACCAGAGTCACTGCGTTGCCCTTGGCGTTGAAGCGTATCTCGTGCATGTCATACCGTATCAGCCAGAGGCCACGTCCTGTCGGCCGTTCCAAGTTTTCGGAGTCGGTGGGATCAGGAACCGCCTCGGGATTGAACCCTCGCCCCCATCCCTGATCAGGATCCGCATTGTCCACGGCAACACTGCACGGCGTCGTTTTTGCAAAGGCCGTGCCATGACCCGCGAGGCGCTCGGTTAATAAGTCGGAGCCTGGGCATTGGCTGTGACTTGCGACAGCTACACCCCTTGGAGAGCGGTCGGTGACGATGGGGCAAGTGGAGGGACGGCCTGCAAGAATTTGCAGACCGGCGCAAGGAATTGCAGATCGGACCCAGCCCGTAGACGGCCGAGGCTCACTGAAGCCCGTAGCGGTTCATCTTGTAGTGGAGCGTCCGCACGCTGATGTCGAGGAGGGCAGCCGCACGTTCGCGGTGCTGATTGCTTTGAGCCAGGGCAGCCAGGATCGCCGCCTTTTCCGCTTCTTGGGTCGCCTGTTCCAGGGTCACGACCGCCTGTCTCGGTGCGGTCCGCATCTCTTCCGGAAGGTCCTCGGCGTGGATGGTCGATCCCTCCACTGTGACCACCAGGCGTTCCATGCAGTTCCGCAGCTGCCGCACGTTTCCGGGCCAGGGGAAGTCGCACAAGATGCGCATGGCTGCCCCGGCTACCTGCTTCGCCGCCTTGCGATGGCGTTCCTCAGCCTGCCGCAGGAAATGCTGCACCAGCAGCGGGATGTCGTCCCGCCGTTCGCGAAGCGGCGGTACACGCAACGGCACCACGTTCAGCCGGTAGTAAAGGTCCTCGCGGAAGCGGCCTTCGCGAACAAGGGCGTCCACATCCTGGTGCGTGGCAGTCACCAGCCGCACATCGAGCGGAATGACTTCTTCGCCACCAAGCCGGCGAACTTCCCGCTGCTCCAGGACGCGCAGCAGATCCACCTGGGTCTTCGGGGGCATCTCCCCAATCTCGTCCAGGAACAGCGTCCCTCCCTGCGCCATCTCGAACCAGCCTGGCTTCCGCCGGTTTGCTCCTGTGAACGCCCCCTTCTCGTAGCCGAATAACTCGCTCTCAATCAGCGATTCCGGCAGTGCGCCGATGTTCGCCGCCACGAACGGCTGGTTCTTCCGGGCGCTCAGGTTATGGATGGCCCGAGCCACCAGTTCTTTGCCGGTGCCGCTCTCTCCCCGGATCAGCACGGTCACATCCGTGTCGGCAACTTGGCGGATCAAGTCAAAGACCTCGCGCATTGCCCCGCTGCGGCCGATCATCTCCGGGAACTCGCCCGCTGCGGCCAGCCGGTCCCGGAGCTGACGGTTCTCCTCCACGAGCCGGTGGTGTTCGTAGGCGTTCCGGACCTGCAGTCGCAGCATGTTCACATCGACCGGCTTGCTGACGTAGTCGTGGGCGCCCAGGCGCATCGCCTCCACCGCCGTCTCGATTGAGCCATGGGCGGTGATCACCAGGATGAGTGTCTCCGGGCGTTCGTGCTTGATCTGCTTGACCAGCTCCAGCCCGGAAAGCGCTCCGGGCATCTTCAGGTCGGTGATAACCAGATGATGGTGATCCCGCTGAAAAAGGGCCAGCGCCTCGGTGCCGTCTTGGGCGGTCGCCACGGTATCGGCCTCGCCGGCCAAAGCCTTTGCCAGGCCCGAGCGGATGTTAGGCTCGTCGTCCACGATCAGAATGCGGAAGTTCTGATCACTCATAGGTTCCCGTTTTGGTGCTGAAGGGGGATGGCAATGTCGAAGGTGGTTCCCTCAGGTCCAGTGCGGTACGTGATGTGACCCCCATGCTGGCTGATCAGTTTCTCGCTCAGGGCCAGACCCATGCCGCTCCCCTTACTCTTCGTGGAAAAGTAAGGCTGGAACAGACTCCGCTGGACCTCTGCCGGGATGCCGGGGCCGGTGTCCGTCACCGACATCCGGAACCAGCCGTCCTCGACCGTCGCACCGACCGTCAGCCTGCCTCCCTCGGGCATGGCTTCCAGGGCGTTGATGACCAGGTTCAAAACCGCTTGCTCGAATCTCTCCGCGTCCAACGGGACCGCCGGCAGTTGCTTCTCCGGGTGCAGAAGCGTTATCTGAACCCGCTGCTCGGCCGCCTGGGGCCGGATCAGCCGGAGGACGTTCTCCACCACTTCGAGGCCATCGGTGGGCCGGATGGTCAGGTTCTGAAGGTTGGCGAAACTGCGGAAACTCTCCAGCACGCCGTTGAGCCGGCACACCTCGGTCTTGAGCACGCCGACGAGTTCCTCCACGGATTCGCCCACCTGTCCATTCGCCAGATTCTCCTCTAGTAGCTGGATGTGAATGCTCAGGGCGGTCAACGGGTTCTTGATCTCGTGGTGCAACCCGGATGCCAATGTCCCCAGGCTCATAAACCGTTCCATGCGCCGCATCCGGTCTTCCATGAGTACCCGCTCGGTCACGTCCCGGAGGTGGAGAACACATCCGAGCGAAGTCCCTTGGGTATCCTTCAGGACATGCCCGTCCACCCGGAGGCGCAGGATACGTCCGGACCGATCAACGTCGAAGTCGCGGTCGCGGACGGGGGCTTGGTGGCTGACTACCTCCTGATACACTTCCACCAGTGGCAGCTCCGGCCGGGAGATCGACGCCAGCGGCCGGCCGACGCACTCGAAGTCCACCTTGAGCAGCCCGATCGCGGCCGAGTTGATGCTGGTGATGACCCCGTCGCGGTTCGTCGTAACTACTCCGCGATCCATGCTCGCCAAGATGTCGTGGGCCAGCATCTTCACCTGACGTAAAGACCGCCGGCTCGACAAGTACCGTCGCCGGAGCCACCAGAACGTCGCCGTGCAGCAGACCAGAATCGCCGACACAAGCAGGCTGGAAACGACTTGAATGCCGACCTCCGGGCGCAGGGCGGACACGGCCAGGGATGAGTTCGGCCCAGGACTCTGGAGCGCGGGGTCAAGGCAGCGATCTTTCTGAAGGATCAAGTAGGCTGCCCCAAGGCTAGTGACGAGGGCCACCGCGAGGGCGATTTGGAGCACCCACTCGGCCACCGAGTAGCCGCCATCCACCTCGGCGTCTTTGACACGGAACATGGTCGCGCCTTCCTTTTTCTCCACCGGGCACTGTAGCCGGGCTGCTTTCTTGCCGTCAACACGGATGAGGCGACGGGTAGGGCCGCGCCGAGCCGAACGACGGCTCTGGTCTGCAAAAACTTGCAGGCGGCGAAGCGGGGGACACCGCCCTGTGGTCCGCCACACGAGAGCATTATCTGTGTAAATCATGGAGCAGCACAGGGTAATGGCGACCTTTTTGTTCACCTGTGCCTTGGGCACAGCAGTTGCCATCAACTTCAACTCGTCACCGGCGGAGTGCCCCGATTTAGTCGCGAGGTTCAGGCAAGACGGGCTGTAACAGTTCCGAAGGCGCATTCCGGTGGCCGAGCGCGGGCATCTTCTGAGGTTTCACAGCGAAAGGAGGAAAGGCCATGCTGCGGCAGTCGGTTGCGAGTCTGATGGTCCTGGTGCTGGTCGCGGGCTTCGTGGTCGCTGCCACCCTAGAGGGCACGATCAAGAAGGTGGACAGCAACAAGAGTACGGTCGTCGTCACGGGCAAGGACAAGAAGGACGTAACCGTCACGGTGAACAAGGACGCCAAGATCACGCTGGACGGCAAGAAGGCGAAACTTGCCGACCTCAAGGAGGGGCAGACGGTCAAGGTCACCCACGAGGACAACAAGGCCAGCGAGCTGGAAGTGAAATCCGCCACAGGGAAATAGGCCGCTGCCCGAGGGTCTGGAATCAACAGCGTTGCATGGGCCTACGAGGTGAGCCTGAGCTTTTTCTCGCCTAAACAAGGGGATGCCAATCAATGAGTGAAACACGTTCCGGCATTCGGGTTTCCCTGATCCCAAGATTTGCCAGCTCATCACTTTTGCCGCGGCCACTGGGAGGGGAAAACGCTCTGCCTATTTGGCTTCCGCTTCTGGAGCGAAAAGCAGTGGCTCGGCAGTTCCGTCGGTTGGGCAAGAACGTGTCTTCGCTGCGGAAAAACGCGAACGTGTCCTCCCTCCTGACAGGAGTAGCCAGCAGGCCCGATAGCCAAGGGCCGTCCAAAGGTCAACAAAGCCCGAGCCGTCGGGGAGCATCGGTCAAGGACAAAGAGAAGTGAACAGCCGATGAACAAGGAGCGCCGGCCTCTCACCGGTCGGGAGCCGGCGCCGTGAGGAGTGGCCGGGGTTTCTCGCAGCGAAAGGAGTTGGGTCATGGAATTGCAAGCTACGATCAAGAGGATTGACGTACCCCAAAGCACGGTGACCGTCGTGGGACCGAAGGGGAAGGAGATCAACATCACGGTCATCCCGGGCGCGAAGGTCACGCTGGAGGGGAAGCCATCCACTCTGGCGGGCCTGCGGCCAGGCCAAAGCGTCAAGATCACTCACGCGGAGAACAAGGCCAGCGTGGTCGAGGCCACTTAGCCTAAGAACAAGTGACCGACCCGGGGGCTATGCCTAGGAGGGATGCTTAGGCTTACGCGCGCGGGCCGGAGCGTTTGTCGGTGGTGTCCTGCTCTAAGTTGCACACCTGGAAAACACTGGAAATGCTGAATGAGCGGCATGACGGATACGCCGGTTCGGCCGGCACGTCTGTTAACCGTGCAATAGGAGCAGGACACCACCCGTTTTCCTGAGCAGGTTGCTTTCACCGCCTCGCCCCGGCATGATGCCACGAACGCTAATCCCTTGGCATTTTGGGGTAGCGCTTGCTTGAGAGACTGGAAGAAAGGCCCAGCATGCGCGATCACGAACCATACTGTGACTACCGCATGACCGTCCGGGTGGAACTGCCCAATCGGCCGGGCCAGTTCGCGCGCCTAGCGACAGCCATCGCCGAGGAGAACGCCAACCTCGGAGCCATCGACATCGTCGAGGCTCGCCGTGACAAGAAGATTCGCGACATCACCTTCGACGCCCAAAGCGAAGCCCACGCCCGCCGAGTGCTGGAACGACTGAGGGCACTGCCGGAAGTACGGGTCCTTTCCGCCTCGGACCGCATCTTTCTGATGCACCTCGGCGGCAAGATCCACACCCGGAGCAAGATTCCTCTCCGTACCCGCAACGCTCTGTCGATGGTTTACACGCCGGGCGTGGCCCGCATCTCGCGGGCGATCGCCGAGGACAACAGCAAGGCTTACGCCTTCACGAGCAAAGCCAACAGCGTTGCCGTGGTCACCGACGGCTCGGCGGTCTTGGGGTTGGGCAATCTCGGTCCCGAAGCCGCCCTGCCGGTGATGGAAGGCAAGGTGATGCTCCTGAAGGAGTTCGCCGACATCGACGGCTGGCCCCTTTGCCTGGCGACTCAGGACACCGATGCCATCGTCCGCTTGGTCGAGGCCATTGCGCCTACGTTCGGCGGCATCAACCTGGAAGACATCAGTGCGCCGCGCTGCTTCGATATCGAAGAGCGGCTGAGGCGGTCGCTCGACATCCCAGTCATGCACGATGACCAGCACGGGACAGCCGTCGTGCTGCTGGCCGCGCTGCAAAACGCTCTCAAGGTCGTGGGCAAGGACCTACACCGGGTCAAGGTCGTCGTCAACGGCTTGGGCGCAGCGGGGACGGCTTGCTGCCGCATCCTGCTTGCGGCCGGCGTCCGGCACCTGATTGGCTGCGACCGACAGGGTGCCGTTCTCCACGCTGCCGGCGGTGACTTGAGCAAGGCCCAGAGCAACCTCCGAGCCTGCATTAACTTTGACGAGCCGATCCTGACGCTCCGAGAAGCAATGACCGGGGCGGACGTGTTCATCGGCCTTTCCGCGGCCAACGTCTTGCGACCGGTAGATTTGCAGGTCATGGCCAGAGACCCCATCGTCTTTGCGATGGCCAATCCTGATCCCGAGATAGAACCCAGCATTGCCGCACCGCTGTGCCGCATTCTGGCGACCGGCCGGTCGGACTACCCGAACCAGGTGAACAACCTGCTGGCATTCCCAGGTATCTTCCGGGGAGCCTTGGACGTGCGAGCAAGGGAGATCAACGAGCCGATGAAGCTAGCGGCGGCACGAGCCATTGCCAGCGTCATTCCGGAGGACCACCTCTCCGAGGACTACATCGTGCCGAGCGTGTTCGACAAGCGCGTGGTCCAGGCGGTCGCCCGCGCCGTGGCCCGTGCTGCCCATGAAAGGTATTTGATTAGCGGGTTGCGAGCAGGGCTGGAGTGGGCAGGAGCCAGTTGCCGAAGGCCCGCAGGCTCTGGCTGATGAAGTCCAGCGCCGCCTTCGCCTGCTGCTTGCACGTCTGCAATACCGAACTGAGCACCCCTTG
>DATLYH010000110.1:0-14833 GCA_035575035.1 Gemmataceae bacterium | reverse complement strand
AAGCACGTCGTTTAGCCGCCTGTCCGTCTGGCGAGCGGCCGGCGTCAGCCGGCCGGTGCTGGTGAGCGGCCGCTCGCTGGGATGGGAAACTCACCGCTTTCGGAACAATCTTCCGGTTTTATCGAGGAGAACCCTCTGATGCCGAAAGGCGTTGAGCCGGAACTGATGGACCAATGGAAGGTCCACGACGCCGTCGAGACCTATGGCATCCGCCACTGGGGCAAGGGTTACTTCGGCGTCAACAACGCCGGGCACGTCACCGTCCACCCGAACAAGCGGCCCGAAGAAAGCATCGACCTGAAGGAGTTGGTCGATCAGCTACAGACCCGCGGCATCCAGTTGCCGATCCTGCTCCGCTTCACCGACATCCTCCGCCACCGTGTCGGCGAGATTCACAACGCCTTCCGCGCCGCCATCGACGAGTTCGGCTACCAGGGCAACTACCGCCTGGTCTACCCGATCAAGGTCAACCAGCAGCGGCACGTTGTCGAGGAGTTCCTCGACTTCGGCCGGCCCTACAACTTCGGCCTGGAGGCCGGCTCCAAGCCCGAGCTGCTGGCCGTGCTCGCCCTGGCCGACGGCAACGAGACGCCGATCATCTGCAACGGCTTCAAGGACGACGAGTTCATCCAGATGACCATGCTGGCCCGCAAGATCGGCAAGCAGATCATCCCGGTGGTCGAGAAGTTCACCGAGCTGGAGGCAATCGTCCGTTATGCCGAGGCGCTGAAGGTCCGGCCGGTCATCGGGGTGCGGGCCAAACTGGCCTCGCGCGGCGCCGGCCGGTGGAAGTACAGCGCCGGCTACCGCTCCAAGTTCGGCCTGACCTTGACCGAGGTGCTGGAAGCGTTCGAGTACCTTCAGCATCGCGGCCTGGCCGACTGCCTGCAACTGGTCCACTTCCACCTCGGCAGCCAGATCACCAACATCCGCAGTGTCAAGAGCGCCCTCACCGAGGCAGCCCGCATCTACGTCGAGCTGGCCCGGCTGGGGGCCGGCGTCCGTTACCTCGATGTCGGCGGCGGCCTGGGCGTCGATTACGACGGTTCCCAAACCGACTTTGAATCAAGCGTCAACTACACCCTGCAAGAGTACGCCAACGACGTTGTCTTCCGCATCAAAAGCGTCTGCGACGAGGCCGGCGTCCCCCACCCGACCATCATCTCCGAGTCGGGCCGGGCCGTCGTCGCCTACCACAGCGTCCTGGTCTTCGACGTTCTGGGCGTCTCCAATTTCGACCGCTACCAGCAGCCGCCCCCCGAGATCCCCGACGACGCCCCGCAGCCGATCTCCGACCTGCTCAGCATCCACCGCGAGCTGTCGAAGAAGAACTTCCTGGAGAGCTACCATGATGCGGTCCAGGCGGTGGACGAGTCGCTGAACCTGTTCAACCTGGGCTTCTTGTCCATGGAGCTGCGCGCCTTGGCCGAACGCCTCTTCTGGGGCGTCTGCGGCAAGATCCTCAAGATCGTGCGCGAGCTGGATTACGTCCCTGAGGAGCTGAATGGGCTGCAAGCGCTCTTGTCGGACACCTACTTCTGCAACTTCTCGATCTTCCAGTCAATGCCGGACAGCTGGGCGGTCAAGCAACTCTTCCCGATCATGCCGATCCACCGGCTGAACGAGGCGCCGACCCGGCGGGCGGTGCTGGGCGACATCACCTGCGACTCCGACGGCAAGATCGACCAGTTTATCGACCTCCGCGATGTCCGCAACACGCTCGAGCTGCACCCGTTCGACGGCCGGCCGTACTACCTGGGCGGCTTTCTCTTGGGGGCGTACCAGGAGATCCTGGGCGACCTGCACAACCTGTTCGGCGACACCAACGCGGTCCACGTCAGTCTGGACGAGGACGGCGGCATCAACGTGGACACGGTGATCAAGGGGGACACGGTGCGCGAGGTGCTGCACTATGTGCAGTACTCGGCCGACGAGCTGACCGCCCGGATGCGCAAGGATGTGGAGCGGGCGGTGCGGGCCGGCAAGATCTCGCTGGAAGAGTCGCGGCAGTTGCTCCACTTCTACGAATCGGGCCTGGAAGGCTACACCTACCTCGAAGAGCCCCAGGGGTAATACCGGATCGCCTTGGTCCGTCATGGCCAACCCGATGCCGTCCGTGGCCGGTCCGGCGCGGCCCCGTGCCGATGGGAGGCGGTCTTGCCCGATCTCAGGCGGGGGCCAGGGGGCACGAGAAACCGCCCCCAGCGGTGTCCGCGCCGGGGGCGGTGAGAAAGAGGGGTCCGAGAACCGCTGTTACAGCACCCGGCTGACCTTGCCCGAGCCCACGGTCTTGCCGCCCTCCCGCATGGTAAAGCGGAAGCCCTCGTTCAGGGCGATGGGCTTGTCGTCGGGCAGCTCGACCATGAGCGTGACATGGTCGCCGGGCAGGCACATTTCCACGCCCTCGGGCAGCCGGAGGGCGCCGGTCACGTCGGTCGTGCCGAAGAAAAACTGGGGCCGATAGCCGCCAAAGAACGGCGTGTGCCGCCCGCCCTCCTCCGGCATCAGCACGTACACCTGCGCCTCGAAGCGGTAGTGGGCCGCGATGCTGCCGGGGGCGGCCAGGACCTGGCCGCGCTCGATATCGTCCTTCTTGACGTCGCGCAGCAGGACGCCGACGTTGTCGCCGGCCACGCCGGCCGCCAACGGCTGATGGAAGCGCTCCACCCCCTTGACGACTGTGGCCCGCGGCTCCCGCCTCAGGCCGACAATCTCGACCTTGTCGCCGACCTGGACCTGGCCGCGCTCGATCCGGCCGGTGGCGACCGTGCCCTGGCCCGGGATCGAGTGGACCTTCTCGATATTCATCAAGAAGGGCCGGTCCTTGTCCCGCAGCGGCACGGGCACATAGGTGTCCAGCGCGGCCATTAGCGCGTCGATGCAACAGCAGGCCTCGTCGTCGGCGCCACCGGAGCGAAGCGCGGCCAGAGCATTGCCGCGGATGACCGGCACCTCGTCGCCGGGGAAGCCGTGAGCGGTGAGCAGCTCACGCACCTCCAGCTCCACCAGGTCGATCAGCTCGGGGTCGGTCACCAGGTCCACCTTGTTGAGGAAAACGACCATCTGGGACACACCCACCTGGCGAGCCAGGAGGACATGCTCGCGGGTCTGCGGCATCACGCCGTCGTCGGCCGCCACCACCAGGATGGCGCCGTCCATCTGGGCCGCGCCGATGATCATGTTCTTGATAAAGTCGGCATGGCCGGGGCAGTCGATGTGCGTGTAGCACCGCGACGGCGTCTCGTACTCGACGTGGGCCACCGCGATCGTCACCGTCTTGGTCGCGTCGCGCACAGTGCCTCCCTTGGCGATCTCGCCGTAGGTCAGGACCTTGGCGAGGCCGTTCCGGCGGCCCTGCCGAGCCAGGATGGCGGCGACCAGCGTGGTCTTGCCGTGGTCAATATGGCCGATGGTTCCGACGTTGACGTTTGGCTTTGTCCGCGTGTAGACACTCTTGGGCATTGCTCCCTCCGAAAGACGTGTCACCTGGCCCCCGGATAGACACCCGGGAAGGAGGAAAAGTTCGAGCGGGCGGTGCGGAGGGAGAGCCGACAAACCGGTCGGCGACGGGATGCCCGGGGCCGCGGCCGTCGAGAGGCGGTGAGCGTACAGCCACGGCCCCGATCAACGGGGGCAAATCCGGGGCGGTCGTTGAGCGGCAGGTTGGCGCTGAGGCCGGCGCTGCCGCCTCAGAGCAGTCCCGCCTGTTGCAGGGCGGCCCGCATCTTCTGCTGCTTGTCGGGCGGCAGCGGCGCCACCGGGGAGCGGCACGGGCCGATCGGCTCGCCAAGCAGGGCCAGCGCCGCCTTGACGCCGCCCGGCGCCGTGCCCAGGGTCAGGCTCAGGCGCACCGGATTCAGCCGGAGCTGCGCCGCCTTGGCCGCCTCATGGTCGCCGCGGCGGAATGCCTCGTAGATCTCGACCGCCAGTGCCGGCGCGATGTTGGCCGTCGCCGGCACCGAGCCGCGGGCCCCCATGATCAGGCTGGGGTAGATGAGCGTGTCGCGCCCTTGCAGCACGGCGAAGCGCTCCGGCACCACGCGGATGTACTCGACCGTGTTCTGGAAGTCGCCGCTGGAATCCTTGATGCCGAGGATGTTCGGGATCTGCGCCAGCCGGGCGACCGTGTCCACGTCGATCTTCAGCCCGCCGCAGGTGCTCGGGTTGTTGTACAGCAGCACCGGCAGCGCCGTGTGCTCGGCGATCCGGCGGTAGTGGTCGTAGATCTCTTGCTGCGACGGCATGATGAAGTAGGGGGTGATGACCGAGACGCCGTCTACCCCTTCGCGCTCGGCCATCCGGGTCAGGCGGACGGCCTCGCGGGTGGACTCGGCCCCGGTGCCGGCGAAGACCGGGACGCGCTTGTTGACGTGAGCGACGGCCGTGGCGATAACCTCCTGCTTCTCGCGCTCGTCCAGGGCGTAGAACTCGCTGTTGGTGCCGAGGACAAAGACCGCGTGGACCCCCGCGTTGATGAGGCGGTCCAGGAACCACTTCAGGCGCGGCAGGTCGAGGTCCTCGTTGGGCTGCATCGGGGTAGCGACGGGCGGGATGATGCCGTGGATTCGCATGCGTTACCTCGTTTCCTCGGTGGGAACCATGTGGGCCCGCGAAAACTTTATCGGAGAATCGTTGGGCAGCCGGCCGCTGTAGCTGGCCCACAGGGCGTCGATCGGGTGGGCGACCCACAGGTCGGGGTGCCGCGGGCGCAAGTGGCGGGCGATCTGCAATAGGCAGCCGACGTTGCCGGTGAAGACCGCCTGCGCCCCGGTGTCCAGGATATTCTGGGCCTTGCGCCGGCCCAACCGCTCCGCCATCTCCGGCTGGGTGAGGTTGTAACTGCCCGCGGCGCCGCAGCAGATTTCGCTCTCGCCCAGCGGCAGCAGCTCCAGCCCCGGGATCATCTCCAGCAGCTGCCGCGGCGGCTTGCGGATCTGCTGCGCGTGGCAGAGGTGGCAGGCATCGTGATACGTCGCCCGGATCGGCAGCGGATGGGCCGGCGGAATCGGCCCCAATTGTACCAGGAACTCGCTAATGTCCCGCACCAGGCCGGCAAACTTTGCTCCTCGGGCGGCATCGGGCGTGTTCTGCAACAGATGGCCGTAATCCTTGAGCATGGCCCCGCAGCCGGCGGCGTTGACGATGATGGCATCGACCCCCTCACCCCACCCTCTCTCCCCCAAAGCGGTGCCCCCCTCACCCCCGATCTCTCTCCCCCGCAGCGGGGGCGAGGGGAACGATTCTTCTCCCCTCTCCCCCCCAGGGGGGAGAGGGGTAGGGGTGAGGGGGTCGAAGGCGTTGCAGTTGGCGACCGCGAACCGTTGGGCCGGCTCCTCGTGTCCCGCGTGGTAGTGCAGGGCCCCGCAGCAGGTCTGGGCGCGGGGCACCCAGACCTCGCAGCCATTACGCTGAAGCACGCGCGCCGTGGCCAAGGTCGTCTCGGGGAAGATCGCGTCGGCGACGCAGCCGGTGAAGAGTGCCACCCGCGCCCGCTGCGGTCCCTCGGCGGGCAATACTTCGGGCAGCCGGCCATAGTGCGGCCGGAGGCGCGGCAGCATTGCGTACAGCTGACGCACCGAGCGCGGCAAGAGACGCAGCAGGCCGCTCCTCTCCAACAGCCGGTCAAGCCCGAGCCGCTGCAACAGCCGGACCGGGGCCAGGGCGAGCCGGTCGCGCCGGGCGTAGGGAAAAACGTGGAACAGCGCCAGCCGCTGCAACCAGGGAAGGTTGTCGGCCGGCGGCAATGTCCGGGTCATGTGAAGGCGCATCGGCTCAATCAGCCTGCCGTACTGCACTCCGGAGGGACAAGCCGACTCGCAGGCCCGGCAGTCGAGGCAAAGGTCCAGGTGGCGGCGGACGTCGGGGTCGCTCAACTCCAACCGGCCGTCCGTGACCGCGCGCATCAGATAGATTCGGCCGCGCGGGCTGTCCATCTCCGTGCCCAGCTCAACGTAGGTCGGGCAGGCCGACGTACACAGGCCGCAGTGAACACAATCGAGGAAAAGCTCATAGTCGATGCCGGTTGCCACCCTCGGGGTGGAAGGGAGGACCGTCAAGGGCGTCCGGGGTGGGTCGGCAGCGGTGGTCATGCAAGTACCAAGGATCGGGGTAGCAGACACCAGGCGAGCGGCCGGTGTTAACCGGCCGGTTGACACCGGCCGCTCGCCCGAACCGGCCGGCTCACACCGGCCGCTCGCCGCTCGAACCGGCCGGCTCACACCGGCCGCTCGCCCTCTTAGATTCCGTCAATGAAGCGGCCTGGGTTGAAGAGCCGTCGGGGGTCTAGTTTATCCTTCACCTGACGCATCAGCCAGGCGTCGCCGCGTGGCCGGCCCCAGATGGGCAGGCCCGGCTTCCACGCCGCCGGACATCGCCGGACAACGACGTTGCCCTCCTCCCCTGCCGCCTCCTGTAACTCTTTTAGCATCGTGGCGGCGTTGCCAGGCGTCAAGTCGTCGGCTTGTCCGATCACGATGCCGCTGCCCGCGTGGGCTTGAAGGAGCAGTCCCGCATCCCTCTCCCCCCCGTGAGGAATAAGGGAGAGGGCGGCTGCTCGCCGGCAAAACGCAGCGACGGCGCGGGGCAGCAGGTTGGCCTTGAAAATGAACCGGGCTTCCGGCCGCGCCGGGAATTCGACCAGCGCCTGCCAGAGCGGTCCAGATGCGGCGCCGACCCGGGCCTCCAATCCCGGCGTCAGATTGGCCGGCAATTCCTGGATGAGCTGCTGCATCTGCCAGGCGACGCTCTGGCGGTTGTCCTCGAAGCCGACGACCACCACCCAGGGCGCCTCGGGCAGCAAGCCGCCCGCGCGCTGATTGAGCACCCGGACCGCGGCGGCATTGAGCACGTCGAGGCAGACTGGCCGGGTGCGCGAGTGATGGAGCAGGTCGAGCAACGGTTCCAGGTCGTCGGCCGAGCAACCGAGCGTCAGCAGGGCCTGCTCCTCGGGTCGCGGCCGCAGCTTGAGTGTCACCTGACTGATGATGCCGAGCGTGCCGAGCGCGCCGATGTAGAGCTTGCACAGGTCATAACCGGCGACGTTCTTGACCACCCGCCCGCCGGCCTTGACCTCCTGCCCCTCGTCGTTGACCACACTGATACCGATGACGTAATCGCGCAGGGTGCCGAAGCCGTAGCGGCGCGGACCGCTGACATTGGTAGCCAGGGCGCCGCCAAGGGTGGCCTGTTCCGCGCACGGCACATCAACGGGCAGACGCTGGTTCTCGCCTGCCAGGACTTCTTGCAGTCGGGCAACGGTGATGCCGGCCTGAACGGTAATGGTCATGTCACGGGCGGGGTAGTCGATGACCCGGTCGAGCCGACGCAGATCGACGACGAGGCCGGGGCGCGTCGGCGGCAACCCGTAATCGAGCATGGTCCGGCCGCCGACCGGATAGATGGCCTGCCCCTCTGCCACGGCTCGGCGGACAAGGTCGCCCATCTCCGCCACGGACGAGGGCGGCACGACGGGAAGCGGGCCGAAATCGTCGATCAAACAGGTCAGCGGTTCCAACGCAGGCCCCTTACCACTCCAGTGACGCCAGGTCGATCACCAGTCCCGGGAACAGCCGCGGCTCGAAAGGCTCGTCAAATGACACCTTGACCAGACTCCCGTAGGAGCGGCCGAGTCGCTTGTACTCTTCCAGGACGCGCTTTTGCAGGTCCACGATCCAGTACCAGGGGATGCCGAACTTGCCGTAGGCACCGAACTTGATCTCCCGATCCAGGTCTTCATCCTCCGGAGAAAGAACCTCCACCGCCAGGTCCACGGGTCCTTCGATCTGTCTCTCCTTCACCCGGTGCCAGTGCTTCCGGGCAACGAACACGAAGTCGGGCGCGGGCGTCCAATCCTCGTCCAGCTTCATCAGGGTATCGGGCAGGACAGCGCCAAGTTTGTGAGCCCCAGCCCACTGCTCAACCACTGCACCGAGTTGAAAGACGAAGTACTGGTAGAAGGGCGTGGGCCATGGCCGGGCGAACACCTTGCCGTTCAACAGTTCGAGCTTGACCGTCTCGCTCAACGGCAACTCGCAAAATCGGTCGCTCTTCATGCGGAACAGGACCACATGACCTTTCAGCTCCGCGGTCGCCATGTTCACCTCCTCGGGAGCAAGATCGGGGGAAGGTCAAGGTTCGAATCGCCCGACTACCTAGTCCTTAACTGTCTCGCTGCTCGCTCTCACTGTCGAGAACCTCCTGGCCTGATATATCTGCTCCTGCATCAGGGCCGCCGTTTGCCTGGGTTGCTTCGTACAGCTTGATTTCCCGCCGGTACTGCCGAATCATGTCCAGGTAGGAGCGCTCGACTTCTTCCTTGTGAACGGGGTTGAGGTCGTGTCGTGCTCGCAGGGCGGCCAATCTTGCTTCCATGTTCGCCAATTTAATCTTGGTTTGGGCATAACCTTCAGGCGTCAAGCGTGGTGTCATAACAAGATCTCCACTACACCTCGGGGATTTTGGTTCCGATCAGTCCCAAAATCGATAGTAACCCACTGCTGAAGATCTGCTTCGTCCAAGGCAACCTGAATGTGCAGAAAAGGCCATTGCTGGCTGGAAACCAAGGCCGGTTGCTGCTGGCGCGGGTAGTCGGACCCCGGAAGGATCACTAAATCGACATCGTTAGGCGCCCGTTTGGTGGTGACATAACTGCCATCCACGATCAACCGGCTGACCCCCGCCTCCCGCGCCCACCGGACGAACTCCTGTAACTCCGCGGTCTCCGTCTGCCGCTCGGCCGAGCCGAAACCAAACCGAGCGACGACTTCCTCCAGGGTGCAAGGGTGAATGCCGGGAGGAAGGTTGCCGTTCTCGTCAAAATCGGGCAGCATGACCCACCGTCATCCATGCTCCATTATAGTGCCGCTCGTCGCCCGGCCTTGCTCGGCTCGATGCAGGCGCCGGCCGTGGGGAACACCTTCGCGGGACTACAGCGGTTGTCCGGATTAAACGCCGACCGCAGCCGCAACATCATCCCCAGGTCCTCGGGCGTGAACAGCTTCGGCATGAAGTCGATCTTCTCGACGCCGATGCCGTGCTCGCCGGTGACGCTGCCACCGACGCGGATGCACTCCTCCAGGATGTCATGGCTGGCCGCCAGCACCCGCTTCACCTGGTCCGGGTCGCGCTCATCGAAGAGGAGGATCGGGTGGATGTTGCCGTCGCCGGCATGGAAGACATTGCAGATGCGCAGTTGGTACTTCTCACCGATGCGCTGGATCTCGCGCAGGATGTGCGGCAACTTGGTCCGCGGCACCACCCCATCCTGGGTGCAGTAGCTCGGCGCCAGCCGGCCCACGGCGCCGAAGGCTTGCTTGCGGCTCTTCCACAGCAACAGCCGCTCCGCGTCGCTCTGCGCCCGCCGCACCTCGCGGGCATGGTTCTTGCGGGCGATCGCGGCGATGCGCTCGGCGTCGGCGTCCAGGCCCGCCTCCAGCCCGTCCACTTCCATGATCAGCACCGCCCCGGCGTCGAGCGGGAAGCCGAAGTGGAATGCCGCCTCGACCGCCTGGAGGATCAGCTGGTCAAGCATCTCCAGGGCCGCCGGGACAATGCCGGCACCGATGATGTCGCTGATGGTGTTGGTGGCGTCGTCCACCGTCTCGAAGACGCCCAGCAGGGTGCGGTAGGCCTCGGGATTGCGCGTGATCCGCACCCAGATCTTGGTGGCGATGCCGAACGTTCCCTCGGAACCGACGATGACGCCGGTCAGGTCGTAGCCGGGGTTGTCCTCGGTCGGGCCGCCGGTCCGCACCACCCGGCCGTCGGGCAGGACAAACTCCAGGCCGAGCACATGGTTGACCGTGACACCGTACTTGAGGGTGTGCGGCCCGCCGGAGTTGGTCGCCACGTTGCCGCCGATGGTGCACGCCCCCTGGCTCGATGGGTCGGGGGCGAAGTGGTAGCCGTGCGGCTTGAGGTGGTTGGTCAGCCAAAGGTTGACGACGCCCGGCTCGACCACGGCGTAGCGGTCCCGATAGCTCACTTCCAGGATGCGCTTCATCCGCGTCAGGGCGATCAGGACGCCGCCGCCGACCGGCAGGCAGCCCCCCGCCAGGCTGGTGCCCGCACCGCGCGGCAGGAAGGGGACGTTGTACTCGTTGCAGGCCCTGACCACCTGCACCACCTGCTCGGTCGAGGTCGGGAAGACCACCAGGTCCGGTTTGTTCTTTTCGATGGTGTAGCCGTCGCACTCGTAGACGAGCAGCTCGCTGGGCGCGCTAAGGACGGCGTCGCGGCCGACAATGCCGCGAAGGCGGTCGGCCAGGCTCAGAGTTGTCGCGGCGGACATGGGACCTCTTCTCCACAGGTCCTAGGACCTGCGCATCATCAGGTTGACGATGATCAGCCAGCCCCCCAGGTTCAGGATCCAGATGATGGCGACCAGTATTTTCGCCTCCCACCACTCCATCCCCAGTACCACCACAATCCCGATCCACCAGATCCCTATTTGCAGCCAGCCGCCGACGCACGGGAAGAGGCCGAAGGAGCAGGCCACGAACAGCAGGGCAACCGACTTGACCGCGAACACATCGAGATGGCCGAAGTCGATGCCGCCGAAGATCAGGTTGTAGATGACCAGGGCCAGGATCCAGATGACGGTACTCACCACCATCAGGATGTCGAGGAGATGCAGGCGTTCCATGGGTCGGACCTCCTCCGGACTTCATCGGCCCGCCGTGCTGGGGGGGAGGGAGTCGGCAGAGATTCTACCGCACCAGGATCAGGAGTAACAGCTTTCCGATGAGTCACCCCCCATCGATCCATCCCTTCGTCTGCACAGGGCATATCCCGCTCTCCGGCGCGAACGCCCCCGGCTCCCGACAACCGTCACCTGTCCGCGCCAGGCACATCCTGTAATCAAGTGTACACTATTTGGCGCCAAAAGCAGGAATTTCTCTTCATCAGAGCACAATTTTTTTGGAGGTGGCGCAAACCAAGGAAATGAAAAGATTAAGCTCGACGGATGCATTGGGGGGCAGCCATCGGCGTGTCGATTTCTCGGCACGTCGGTTGAACTGGCAGAGCGTCTTCCAACGCCCCGGGATTGTCAAGGGTGTTCAAGAAGTCAAAGCGATGCCGGTCCGGCGAAGAGGATGCCGTCGTCAATCGCCGCGACGACGGCCGTTTGATGGCGTTGTCGGATGGCAAAAAGATGAACGACGCCGGCCCGGAAGCCGGCGGCCGGCACGGCAGTAGCGGGTGGTCCCGAAGAGGCCGCGGGGACCGTGCGCTCACCGCGGCTCAGGGCGTCCGCTGCGGGCGCGGCATGCTCTCCTGCACCTTGGGTGCCTTCATCTCCGGGTACTGGCCCAGGTCCAGCCACAAGAACAGGCAGCCCAGCAGCAGCGCGACCAGTGAAATTACCAACAGCCCCACGTAAATGTCGGGGCGCGGCGCGGCGACCTGAATATCCTCGTCATAATCCCGGGCTCGGGCAGCAGCCATGAGTTGACTCTCCTCTCTGCAAATCTCTCCCGGGCGGGCCCCCTTACCGGGCCGCCCCTGTTGTTCGATTAGCCTCCGGAGGTGATCCGGCTGGCGACCCGGTCGCCTACCTGGATCGGGGCTCGCGGCCGGCTGACCGGCTGACCGACCGCCTCATGGGGCCGCGTTTCCAGGATCCGGATGGTTCCCAGGTACATCGACCGTGACGGCACCGGGTCGAGGCGGAAGACCTCCAGGGTGTGCCCCTTCAGGACGCCCGAGTCGCTGCCGATGCTGATAGTCACCAGGCCGCTGCTGTCGGTGTTCTTGACCACCCCTTCGACATCCTGCGGCGGCGGGTTAAACTCGACCGTTCGGCTCGAGGTGACGGCGCCGCCGGTGGCCCGCATCCGGACCAATTCCTTCTCGCGCTCCGCCAGCTTGTCGATCAGGTTCTGGTTCTGGAAGCGCAGGGTCTTGTTCTCGATGTCCGAGGCCGTCTTCAGCTCGCGCAGCCGGTTCATTTCCTTGACCAACTCGGTGTTGCGGTCATTGGTGACCTTGAGGAACTCCTCCATTTTCTTGACTTCCTCGGCGCGCTTCTGGACCTCGGCCTGGAGCTTGGCGACGGTAGCGTCGGCCTTGGCCTTGTTGGCGGCCATGTTTTTCAGGTTTTCCTGGGCGGCCTTCAGCTCGGCCCGCCGCTCTTCCAGTTCCTTCTCCGCCTTCTTGATGGCGGCGTCGGCCTTGGCGAGTTGGTCCCGGGTTTCGTCGTAGACCGCCTTTAATTCCTCGTCCGCGGCCTTGGCGCTGGCAGCGGCCACGTCGTACAACGCCTTCTGCTTGGTGTAGGCATCGTGCCAGTTAGTACGAGCAATGTAGACCATGATGATGAGGGCGCACACCACCAGGCTGAACGCCAGATTGACGAAGACGAGAATCTTGCCGATTGTGGTCATGGTCGATCCCCCTTCGGCACACCGCCTTCCTCCGTCGCCCTTCTCTCCGCGGCAAAGAAGGGAGGCTGAGGGACACGCGGGCCGAAAGTCCTCTTCCCCCAAGGCAACCTGGAATGCACCGGCCGGCGCGCCGCCTTGCCCGAGGCCGCTTTGCCGCCCAGGCCCCCGCATGGGCAGCGGCTCCCGGCCTCCCGCGCAGCCGCGGGGCCGGCAACTACTTTCCCCTCATCCCCAGCCCGGGCCCAAGCCGCCCGGGTGGACCGGATTCGTTGGAATACGACTGTCCCCGGATAAGTGGGCGGGGATTATGCCGGGGAGGGGCCGACCTGTCAACCACAGTTCTACGGCCCGGTTGGCCGACTGGCCGCCCGCCGCAACTCCTCGAGGCGCTTTTGCAACTCGTCGCGCCGCTGGAGCAGCGTTTCCGATTCTACCTGCACATTGAGCAACTGCGGCAGCACAAAATCATCCATTTCCGCCTGGACCCGCCGCCGCTTGTCGTCCTCGTCGGCGTAGCGTTGCCACAGGCCCTTGGGGCCGGTCAGCCGTTGGGTCCAGGCTGTGCTCTCTTCCGCCAGTTTGGCCCACCGTTCCTGCTGCACAGCAATCTGATCAGAAACCTCTTTGATTCTCTGGGCGTAAGCGTCCCAAGACAAGAGGGGTTTCTTGAACCGGTCCTCGCCGTTCTTTAAGGTGGGGCGGCCGAAGTTCTGCGGGTCGGGCACCATCTGGCCCTCCTGCTGGACGGCGACCTGGACCGGCTTGTCGGGGGGAAGGTGCTGCAACTGCCGGATGACGGCGGCGTACCACTGCTGATCGGCGGGGCGCTGCCGCTCCGCCTGGACCACCTCGGCCAGGGCGGTCTGCCGCCGCGTGTCGGCGGCCAGCAGCGCTTCCCAGTTTTGCCGGATCTGCTCGCGGCGTTGGTCCAGCTCGCTCTTCGCCTGGTCGGGAGCGGTCTTGCCGGCCCACGAGATGCGCTGGGTGTAAACCCCGAACGCAAGGGTGGCCAGCACCATGCTGAAGATCAGGTTCGCACACACCAGGACCTTGCCAAGGAGGGTTATCATTGGTTTCCCCTTCAGCGCCCCTTCTCCAGGGTGCGGACTTCGCGTTCCAGCTCCAGGTTTTTGGTGGCGGCATCACGGAAGACTTGCTGGGCCTTGAACAGCTCCTGTTGCAACCGGTCCTGCTTCTGGAGGAGCTTGAGGGTTTCGGCTTGCTTGGCGGCCAGCCGCGCTTCCAAGTCGGCGACTTCCTTCTTGCGGGCATTGAGCAATTCTTGTTGGGCGGCGGCCCCCTGGGTCTCGCGCTGCAATTCGGCCTCGCGGTCGTGCAGATAATCGGCAGCGTCGAGGAGCCGACCATGCCAAGCGGCATGCTGCAAGGTAAACTGCTGGCGGTCGCGGACCATGCCGGCACGGATTCCCCGGGCCACCTGGGCCAGGTCGTTGGCCCGAGCGTTCAGCGCTTGCGCCGCCATCTCCACCCCCACCACGGCCACGACCCGTTTGTAAGCCGGACTGTTGCTCAGGTCGCCCCCCTTGTCCGGTTCCCCTCCCTCGTCACCGGACAGCTCCGCCCAGCCGAACAGCAGCTGGGCAATCGCCGGCCGCTTCTCACCCGGCAAGTTCAGCACTTTCTCGGTCAGCTCCTTTTGCAAGTAGTCGGCGATCGCCTCCGGTCGCTTGGCCGGCTCGAGCTTGGACAACTCCTCCTCGAACTTGGCATCGAAGGCGCCCGCCAGTTCGTCGGGAGTGATGTCCTTTCCGCCGACCATCAGGCGGTTGAGCGCCTCACGCCGGGCGGCGGTGAAGGCGAACGGGCGGAGGGCCCAGGCCAGCTTCTGGGTTCGGGTCGTCAGCTCCAGCTTCTTTTGCGGCTCGAGGGGATGGCTGACGCGGAAGGGTGGGCCGTCGATCTTGGCCTGAAGCTCCTGCCGGACCCGCTGGACTTCTTCCAGCTGCGTCTTGACGGGGTTGCCGGCCCCGCCGAAAAGCTCGTTTAACGTGGCGGCGTCGATCTGCCGCACGACCGGCTCGCCTTCAAGGTCGCGTTCCTCTGCATCGAGGGGGAGACCGTGCAGCGCCAGGTCATGGCGGAAGACGGCGTGCGTCCAGTACTGGCGCTTGCCGTAGTCCATGGAGGCAAGCAGGAAGAAGCCGACGGCCGCCAGCACGTTGAGGACGGCCAGGATCTTGCCGAGAAGAGACATGAGTCAATCTTCCCCGAAAGGGCGGTTTCAAGGGGTTGCTGTTCCGAGCGAGAGTGGTCGCCTGCCAGAATCAATTGTGATCGATCGGCTGGCGGTTGCCAAGGAAAATCAGCCTTGCCGTATTCCCCGGCCGGCATGACAGGCAGATAGCACCCACTTTACCTGCCCTGCGAGAAAGGCCGGCCGCGCCTTGCCTGCCGGTTCCCCTCACCCCGAGGGATGAAGGGAGTCACTC
>DATLYH010000109.1:0-6898 GCA_035575035.1 Gemmataceae bacterium | reverse complement strand
GGGCATAGCCCGACGGCGGCGACACCACCCCCGGCAGCGGTATCAGGCCTCCCGAGGGGGGCGCCACAATGTCCGCCGCGCGGGCCAGCCCCGCCATCACGCCCAGGCCCAAAACCGACGCCCACAACAGTCGGCCAAGCCGCGATCGCATCGGGCCGCTCCTTTCGCAATGGGAAGCCGCCCTTGGGGGCGGCCTGCAATTAGATCGGATCAACGGCGGGGGTAAGTTGAACCGGCAATGACGGTGCCGAACCGTTCCGTTAACATGGATGGCGACTGTCCGGATAATGCCGGCTACGGCGGCCGGGCGTTACGGTGCGGAGGAACCGGCCATGGAGCTGACTTCCCTGGAACCACTCCCCAATTCGCGGATTCTGTTTGGTCAAGATGATGATGGCCATCCCATGCTCAGCTGGAAGCCGGGCGTCAGTACGGTAGGACGCTGGGCCACGGCTGCCTTCCTGGGGTTCTGGCTGTGCGGTTGGTTCGCCGGGGAGGTCGCCGCCCTGGGAATGCTGGCCACGATGGTGGCCGGCATTCTCCGCGACGGCGGCGGGGCGATCGCGTGGGGCGTAGGGTTGTTCTTGCTCATTTGGCTGGCCGGCTGGACGACGGGAGGATTCTGGGCCGCCCGTGCCTTCGCTATCCTGGTCCAGAAGCCGCGGCCGGAGTCGCTGACTTTCGGACCTGTCTTGCGGTACGACCCCGGCAGTTTCCTGGCGATTCCTACCAACGGCGACATGGACCGTGAATCCGCCAGGGCCTTCCGCCTCTGGCGCCCGCCGCCCGTCCGGGAAATTCCCTGGTCGGAGCTAGGCCCGATCCGTCTGGAGCGCGTCGGCGAGCGCCAGCGCCTCACCGTGGACTGGGGCGCCGAGCGGATCGAGATTGGCGCCACCCTCCGGGAGCCGGAGCGCGAATGGCTGGCCGAGATCCTCCGCGCCTGGGCCGGCCAGCACAGTTGACATGGCGTCGCGCCGCAAGCGGCGACAGGGAAAGAAGGGCGCGAATGTCCGCCCCGACCGGGGCGTTCGGATAACGGGGTGAGGGCGCCTCACACAGCTGGCCGGAACCATCCTCAGGGCCTGTGGGCACCTCCAGGCCCTGTAGTTCCGGCCGGCTAGGGGTGTGTGGGGCGCCCTCTTCACAGGACACGCCAGGCGGGACCGACGGATGCGGTTGTTGCTGACCTCTATCGGAGCCCGGAGGGTGAACTATCGGAGCCCGGAACGTCAGTGACGGGCTCGTATTGAAGTCACCCGTCGCTGACGCTCCGGGCTCGGAAGTACCCCGTCGCTGACGCTCCGGGCTCGGATCCCGGAATGCTGGCCACGATGGGTGCCGAACGATTGCGCGTTGCCACCGCGGCCCGGTTAGCGGTCCTTCAGCTCCACTTTCAGTTCCTCGACAGTAGTCTTTTCGCGAAGGCGGGCCTTGACCTCCAGACCCGGCTTCACCGTGTCGCGCGGGATGTCGCGCGGCTCGCTGCGGACCCTGGCGCCGGGGGGAAGGTGAAGGGTGACCTCGAACTCCTGGCCATTTTCCTTGACCATCAGAACGAGAGTCCCGTTGTTCGCATCCAGGGACTTGACCACGCCGCGGATCTCCTGCTTGGGGGGCGGCTTGCCGGGCGGGCCTTTCTTCCCTTTGGTGATGTCTTTGAGTTTCTTGTCCAGGTCTTTCAAAGCCTTCCCCAGGTCCTTGGCCTGCTCGTACTGGCGGCGCTCCCCCACCTGCGGCGGTCCGGCGTTGCCCTGGCTGGACGCCTGGGCCAACTCCTTTTCCAGAGCTTCGACAGCCCGAGCGGTGCGCTGGATAACGCGTTCCAGCTCTTTCAGCCGGGGGTCATCAGGGTTTTCCTTCCGGAGGCGGGCCAGGTTGGCAGCCACGCCCTGGTCCATGACGGTGTTCAGCTGCGTACCCAGCACCGAGACACGCTCGTGATCGCCCCGCTGCGAAGCGATGAGGAGCGACAGCGCCAGTTGGTCGGCCATGTCGCTGCAGTAGTACGCGCGGCGGAGTGGGTCATTGTCCTCGGCCAGCAGCACGCCTTGCACGACCAGCACGGCGAAAAGGGTGCGGGGAGTGCCGGAACCGGTAGCGAACGGCAAGGTTAACGTCCCTGGCGGCTCCGCCGTCAATTTCTCTTCATTCGTGAGTGTGTCGGACACGTCGCGCGCCACCGCCCCCATCGGCCGCAAGAACTCCGCCACGGCGGGCGGAACATCGCGGGCGGTTTGCTCGACCGTGACCGCGCTCTCCTGTAACAGTTTCACCACGGGCGGGAGCAGCTCCCGCCGCTGACCGGGCGGCAGGGAGCGGGCCCGGCCAATGAGACCCTGGCGCAGCACATGCTCGTATAACCGCACCACCAGAAGCAGTTCCTCGTGCGGCCCTTGTTTGGCCAGGCGACACGCTTCGGCTTGCAGATCGCCGGCCATGCTGGTCAACACCTGGAGTTGCATCTCTGGGTGCGAAGTGTTGGCGAGGCTCAGGTTGTGCTTGACAAAGCGTGTCACGAGTTCCTCTTCCGCCTCCTTCGTACTCGGTAAGGAGCCGGGCTCCCCAACCACGGGGTCGGACGCGGGCGGATTCTCCCGCCGGTCCAGCAGGGAGACGGTGAGGCTGAACGCCAGCAGCAGGGCCAACGCGACGGCCAACCGGAGCAGGAGCCGGCGCCTCCAGCCGGGGGGCCGGAACGGGGTGGTATGTTCCACCTGCTGCATGAGGCGGGCCTTGACCCCCGGGTCTTCCGCCGGCGCGGGCAGCTGCTCGACGTACCGGTCCAGACGCAGCAAACGCCGTCGGCGACCACGACACCGGCGGCACTGCCTCAGGTGCCGCTGCACTTCCCGAGGCGTCCCCTTCGTAGTCTTGGACACGAGCAACCAGGCATAAACTTCGTGACAGTTCATGGCATCTTCTTGCCCAGGTAGGAGCCTAATTCCTTGAGCAGGAACAGCCGGGCCTTGAAGACCCGCCAGCGGGCCGTGGCCTCGGTGGTTCCCAGCACCTGGGCGATCTCGGCGAAACTGAGGTCTTCGTGGGCCCACAGGAAGAATGCCGCCCGGAAATGCTCGGGCAGCCGGGCACACGCCTCCTGCAACACGGCTTGTCCTTCGCGTTCCAACACTGCCTTCCCAGGGTCGGGCTCTCGGGCGGGCACCGTCTGGGGTAGAACCTGGACGGTGGCCGACCGCGGCCCGCGCCGGCCATCGATCAGGCAGTTCCGGGCGATGTGGAACAGCCAGGCCCGAAAGCTGGCCCCCGGCTGGAACGAGCCGAGCGCCCGCCAGGCTTTCAGGAACGCCTCCTGCGTCAGATCCTCAGCCAGGTGGGTGTGGTGCGTCAGCCCGTACAGCCAGCGGAAGACCCGACGCCAGTAGTGCTCGGCGAGGGTGGCGAAAGCCTGCCGGTCGCCCGCCTGGGCGAGCAGGACCAGTTGCGGTTCTTCCTCCCAGCGCTCCACACCCGTCCCTCGTCCAGGGAACTTGCCCCAATAAAGTACGATCCGGAAGCGAAATCGTTGGCGTGCGGACGACCCGTTTCGCCCTGCGCCAACGAATCACTGGCTTGATCGTACTTACTTGCGGGACCGGCACAAGAGCCGGTCCTCCGCCGGGCGGCCTCGCCCACCAGAGCCCGCGACGGCGACCCTCGATCCTGGCGCTGTTGAAGGGTATCTCATGAACCGGACAACGTGGTTCTGGCGGGTGGCCTGTGCCGCTGGCGTCGCCGCAAGCTTGTGCCTGGTCGGGCCGAGCCAGACCGACGCGAAGGACAAAGACAGGGGGAAAGGCAAGGGCAAAGAAGCGGCAAAGGCAGCTAAACCGAACGATCCGAAGAGTTTTCCCCCCGGCTGGTATTCCAATTACGACCAAGCGCTGGCCAAAGCCAAAGCAACGGGACAGCCGCTGCTGGTCCTCTTCCACTGACTGAAGTGAGGGTGTCCCTTCGACGAACAGGTTGTTCGTCCCGATGATCCGGACCTGAAAGAGTTGCTCAAGCAATTCGTGTGCGTTAAGCGCACCTCGATGCATGATGTCAACCTCAACGTTTTCGACTTCGATTACGACCTGACCTGGTGGGCGTTCTTGATCGACGCCCACGAGCGGGTCTACAGCCGCTTCGGCGGCACCGGCGATGGTGATCCCGCGAGCCGGGTATCGGTGGCCGGGTTGAAACACACCTTGCGCCTCGTCTTGCAAGAGCACGAACGCCGTCGCAAGGATCCTCCTCCGCCGCCCGTGCCGGTGGTTCGTCCCGTCGATTGGTTCGGGATGAAGGGCCAGTGTATGCGCTGCCACCAAGTAAATGAGAACTTCTACAAACTGGAAAAGCTGAAGGCCGCGCAACTCGACAGACTCCGTTTCCTGCCCCTCCCGGAGGATCTCGGCCTGACGATGTCTGTGGACGCGGGCAATCGCGTGGACAAGGTGGCAAAGAATTCCCCGGCCGAGAAGGCAGGCCTCCGACCCGGTGATGTACTGCGTCGAGTCGGTGATACCAGCATCCTGAGCCAGGGTGACCTGATGTGGGCCTTGAAGGCTGCCCCCAACGAAGGTCAGCTCCCCGTGACCTTTGTGCGTGAGGCCAAGCAACAAGAAGCAGTCCTTGAATTGTTCCCCGGCTGGAAAAACCCCGATCTCTCCTGGCGCCGATCGGTTTCCAAGCTGAAGAAGTGATTCCGGTGCTCTCGCCCGCGCCAGCCGGAGGCCTTCTCTCATGCGTGCCAAGTTGTGGATAGTGGTCGTTCTGATGATCTCCTTGACGACCCTTGGTGACGGCCTGGGCCAACTGCCCTGGGGCAAGGATGGGTTCCCCAAGGGCAAAGGGCCCAAGGGGGACAAGCCGCCTCCGAGTGAGGACGAGAAGATCCTCAAGGGGATCGAGAAAGCGTACAAACCGGTCGAGACCGAGCGCGACAAGTTGATCAAGGATATGCTGAAGCACTATCCCCAGGCGCGCGAATGGCTCGCAAACACCCCGGGAGGCCCCGGCGACTTCACCCACTGGTTCGATGTGCTGTCCGGCGGCCAGGGGGTCTGGCGCTATGATGACATCCCCCACAAGCCGCTGCGCGACATGTTCGAGCGCATCGCCAGCCGGCTGGGCGTCGCCGACGGCCAGATAACGCGCGACCAATTCGTCCACTATGCTCAGCAATACCTGGTCGAAGGGGCTTCGCCCTCGTGGAAGTCGCCCGCCGAGACCGGCCCGCAGGCCGAGGCGGCAAAGACATTCCGCGACCTCGACCGCAACGGCGACGGCGTGCTCAGCCACGACGAGATGTCGGAAACGCTCCGCGCCGAATGGAGGAGGTGGGACACCAACCGCGACGGCTTCATCGACCTGAATGAATACCTGGACTACTTCTACGCCCGGATGCGGAAAGTCATCGCCGAAGGGGGCTTTCCGGGCCAACCCGGGCCCGGCAGACCGCCCGTGCCCATGGAAGAGGCGAACGACAGCCGACCGGTGGTGTACCGCTATGGCAAGCTGCCGCCGGGGATCCCGGCCTGGTTCACCCAGTTCGATACCGACCGCGACGCTCAGCTCGGCCTCTACGAATGGAAGTACAGCGGCCGGCCGCTGGAAGATTTCGATGCCATGGACCGCAACGGCGACGGCTTTCTGACCGTCACCGAGTTAGTGCGTTTCCTCAAACTTCAGGAGCAGAGCCAGGGCGGCTCGGCTTCGCCCAGCCTGGTCAGCGCCGGAGGCAGTTGGGGAGGCCCAGACGGGCTCCCCAAGGGACCGAAACCCAAAGACCCGTTCAAGCCCCCCAAGGAGCCCAAGCCGAAAGATCCCCATAAGCCCCCCAAGGAGCCGAAGGACTTTTCCAAGGGACCGCGCGAAGGAGGACCGACCGGCTGGAACCGGGAGGCGGAGCCAATCCCCTACCCCAAGGAGGGGTTGAAGTAGACGGGCAGGAGCAAAACGCCCCGAACCCCTTGGGAGCTAATCCCCCGATACGCTCCCCGCCCGGCAGCCTAAAACCGACGCACGCCCCCAGCGGACCGGGAGGCGCCGTGCTGAGGAGCAAGACCTTGCGCAGCTGCTCAGCCCGCCACAGCGCGCGGAGGGCTCGGTCGGGAAACCGGGCCCCGACGGGACGGGGGATGTCTGACTGTTTGGAATGCAGTGAGGGCTTACCTCTTGGGATGCTTCCACTCCACTTCATCCCAAGTTTCATCTCGAGCGGCGAGCCCTCGCCGCACTCCAAAAGAGAAAGCAGCGCGCAGAGCGAAGTGGCCGCAGACCGATGATGTCCTTGATCCTCAGGCCGATCACCCGAAAAACCTATCCCCCTTCACCTCCCCAACATTGAGGCGTCCTCCGCAACGCCGGGGGGCTTTCTCCTCGGTGTGGGACGGACGAATCAAGGTTCAGGTGGGATTCACGGGCACGGCCCAAACATCGAGGAACTCCACCTGTTCGTTGACATGGCGCATCAGGTCCAGCCAGGCGGCCGAGCCGTCGGCGAGCCGGCCCGGGTTGATCACCAGCGTGTGGGCGATCCGCTGGGCGCCGCGCCGTTCCGTCGGTCCCGCCACCACGCACAGGCTGGGGTGGTAGCTATCGATGAAGTCCCCACAGATGCGGTTGCCGGTCTCGCCCCCCAGCGGGCCGGGGGGCGCCGTGCTCAGCAGCAGGACCTTGCGCGGCTGCTCGGCCCGCCACAGCGCGCGGAGAAAATACTCTGCCGAGGCCCGGGCATAACAGAGGCGATCCTCGGCGCGGTCCTCGGCCTCCGTCAACTCGCCACCTAGGCCACAGATCACCAGGTCTTTCTCCTCGGCTACCGTGGCATGCACAACATGGATCGTCGGGTATTCGATTTCGGCATCCTTGGCCAGCCGGAGGAACTCGCGAAGCGGTGCATCGGCGGGCCCGG
>DATLYH010000108.1:0-52583 GCA_035575035.1 Gemmataceae bacterium | reverse complement strand
ACCCCTCTCCCCCACAGGGGGCGAGGGGAACTCTCCTCTTCTCCCCTCTCCCCCCTGCGGGGGGAAGAGGGTAAGGGTGAGGGGGGCGGCCATCCCAGAGGGCACCACTGGGCCTGAGAGCGTGCAAGAGGGCACTTCGGTTCCCGCGGCCGGGGTTGCAGTTCCCTTCAGCGAAAAAATTGGAAGCTTTCGAGGGTATCCAGGCTCTACACATACAGGATTGAATGCGCGCTCATACAGGTACAGGTAAACGAGGAGGTCCAATCCCCACCCACTGTGAAAGAACGAACAGGGAAGGAACCGACCTTTGCCTAGCCCGGGAAGGCGTCATGTCCTGAGCGACAGGAAGGCAATGCCGTCATTTCAGCGGTGCCCAGACGGATGAAAAGAAAGCAGCTCACCCTTGGCTGAGGTGCTCTTCATTTCCTCAGTCAGGGGGTGCCGGACCTGATCATGGTTTTTTCGCTCGGAAGGAGATCGCTAGCATGCTTCGTCTGCGCACTGCTCTTCTGGTTTCCTTGGTTCTCCTGATCGCCAGCACCAGGGGGACCGCAGATATGATTTTCATCGCCAACATTACAACGGACCAGGAGGTTCCCCCCGTCGGCCCCGGCACCACTCGCCCCCTTCTTGACGATCAGAATAACCCTCGGCCGACGTCCTTTGGGTTTGCGACGTTTGTCCTGAACGATGCGCGGACATCGTTGACGTATTCCGCCACGGTGTTCAACATCGATTTCACCGGCACGCAAACGCCTAACATCACTCGGGACAATCTGACAGCGGCCCACATTCACGCCCCAGCTCCTCCTGGCGTGAATGCGGGAGTTGTCTTCGGTTTCTTTGGCGCGCCGTTCAATGACAATAATCCTAACGATGTTGTGGTCACTCCTTTCACCACAGGAGTAGGGGGAACCATCACTGGCAAGTGGGACCTGAATGAGGGGAACAACACGACACTGACCGCACAGATAGCGAACATCCTGGCAGGCCGGGCGTATATCAACTTCCACACCGTCCAGTTCCCGGGCGGCGAGATCCGCGGTCAGATCGTTCCCGAACCTTCCACCCTTACCCTGGCCGCCCTTGGCGCCGTGGGGTTGGTTGGCTACCGCTGGCGGCAGCGGAAGACGACGTAACGCTCCATCCGACGATCGCTAACTGGCCGGCGAAGGCCGCAGGGCTAGGGACAACCCCTGGCCCTTCTTCTTTTCCCTATCGGCGGATAAAGGTCCCCCGTCGCTGGCGCTCCGGGCTCGTAGTAATGCGCCCCGTCGCTGGCGCTCCGGGCTCGTGGGAATATCTCCCGGCGCTGGCGCTCCGGACCCGGCTGGAAACCGGGCCACGTCAAATCCGGCAAAGGTGCTATCCCTGTCCCCGGATGGCGGGGTGCAGGGCGCGAAGAGGAATGGCTTCGGCTGGCCTGGCACGCTCGGGGCGTCGATCCATAGTTGCAGCCCCGCTGCCGTGGAGACTCCCGAGCATGTGCACCTTCTATGTGTTGCCGCCGCGCTCATTCCTGGGAGAGCGCCTGGCCGGATATCTCGCCGACTGGTTCCCGGGGTTGGACTGGGGTGGCGTGAGCTGGCGCCGGCTGGCGGAGGGCGTTACCGGAGCGGCGGCCGACCGGCCCGGCGTCTATATCATCCACCGCGAGGACCTGCCTGACGGCGAGGATACCACGCGGGCGCTGATCGACGGCTTCGGCGCTGAGCCGGGCGATGAGGTGGTCGAGGTCCGGGCCGGCGGCCGGGCCGGCGGGCTGACAGTGCGGCGCTGGCGTCTGGGTGAGGCGGGGTGATCCCTTTCCGCACTGGTCGGCCTCTGGCGGAATCTCCCTCTCTGGTATAATTGCCCGCCGAAAGCAAACCCGGCGCGCGTAGAGGGACCAAGGTGTGTCCGCCGTTCAGAAAACCTGGCAGCTGTTGCCGCACGACCCGGCCGCGGTCGAGCGCCTGGCGGCCGCGCTGCGGCTCTCGCCGGTGGTCGCCCAGCTGCTGCTCAACCGGGGCCTGGCCGAGCCGGACAAGGCCCGGCGCTTCTTGCAAGCTCCCCTGACCGGTCTGCATGCCCCCGAGTTGTTGCCCGGTGCCGCCGAGGCGGCCGCCCGTCTGCTCGATGCTGTCCGCCGCGGCCGGCGCGTCTGCGTGTACGGCGACTACGACGTGGACGGCGTCACCGGTACTGCCATTCTTCTCCAGGGACTCCGCCTGCTCGGCGCCCAGCCCGATGTTTACGTCCCCCACCGCCTGGAAGAAGGCTACGGCCTCAACGCCGAGGCGCTGCGGCAAATCGCCCGGCAGGGGGCCGAGGTGGTGATCACGGTGGACTGCGGCATCGGCAGTGTGGCCGAGGCTGAGGAGGCCAAGCGGCTCGGCCTGGAGCTGATCATCACTGATCACCACGAACCCCGGGAGCGCCTCCCCGAGGCGGCCGTGCTGGTCCACCCGCGCCTGCCGAGCGGCTCGTACCCGTTCCCCTATCTGTCCGGCTCGGCGGTGGCGTTCAAGGTGGCCTGGGCGCTGTGCCAGCTCGACTGCGGCAGCCCGCGCGTCACGCCGCGGCACCGCGAGTACCTGTTGGACAGCGTCGCCCTGGCCGCTTTGGGAACGGTAGCCGACGTGGTGCCGCTGCACGACGAGAACCGCATCCTTGTGCGCCACGGCCTGGTCCGCCTGCGGCAGGCGCCAACGCCGGGGTTGAAAGCCCTGCTGGAAGGGGCCGGCCTCGGCGATCGGCCCGAACTGCGCGCCGCAGACATCGGCTACCGGCTGGCTCCCCGTCTGAACGCAGCCGGCCGTCTCGCTTGCGCTCGGCTGGTGGTCGAGTTGCTGACCACGCCGTCGCCGCAGCGGGCTCTCGACCTGGCCCGTTACCTGGAAGGACAGAATGAGCAGCGCCAGGTGCTGGAGCGGCGGATGCTGAGCCAGGCACGCGAGATGGTGAGTGCGTCGGACGGGGCGCCGGCGCTGGTGCTGGCCAGCCCCGAGTGGCATGCCGGTGTCATCGGCATCGTGGCCGGCCGGCTGGCGGAGCTTTACGCTCGCCCGGCGTTGCTGATCGCCCTGCGGCGCGAAGGGCCGGAAGAGGGGGAGATTGGCCAAGGCTCGGGCCGGTCGGTCCCCGGTTTTGCCCTGCACGAGGCGCTGCGCGCCTGCGCTGCCCACCTGCTCAGCCACGGCGGCCACAAGGGAGCGGCCGGCTTCCGCATCCGGGCTGGACAGATTGATGCCTTCCGCGAGTGCTTCTGCGCCTACGCGGCCCGGCACTTCCCGTCCGGCCCACCGGTGCCGCGCCTGCTGATCGACGCCGAGGTGCCGCTTAGCGCCCTGACCATGCCCCTGGTCCGCGACCTTGACCAACTGGAGCCGTATGGCATGGACAACCCCCAGCCGGTGTTCCTGGCCGGCGGCGTACAGGTGACGGGACAGCCGCGGCGCGTCGGCGGCGGCGATCGACACCTGATGTTTCAGGTTCGCCAGGAGGGGACCACGCTTCAGGCTGTGGCCTGGGGTATGGCCGAGCGGTTCGACGAGTTGATGTCGGCAGGCGGGCAATGCTCGCTGGTCTTCACCCCGGAGATCAACGAGTTCAACGGCTACCGCAGCGTCCGCCTGGTCGTGACCGACTTCCAGCCCGGTCCGCAGGCCCAGCTGGAGATTGCCCCCCGGTCCTTGGACTGACAGCGCTCCGGGGAAACCGGGTGGTCGTAAGCCGCGAGCGCCCCCGCTTGCAGATTCAACGACCAGCGCAAGCGAGGCTGTTTGCGACTACGGTGGAACGCCGTCTCGTTTGCCCCGGAAGCCGTTTCCTGACATAATGGATGGCGCGTCGGCGTCCGCTGCCCGCGCGCCCCCTGCCTCACCACCGGAGATCCCTGTATGCCCAATCCGAAGGACCTGCAAAAGCTGGTGCAAGATGTGGCCCGACGGCTGAAGGAGCGCCATGTGACGATGGCGGTCGTCGGCGACATGATTCTGGACAACGCCATCGAGGGGGTGCCGGGGGGACGGCATCCGGAGACCGGCGTACCGGTGCTGCGCGAGGCCAGCAGCCAGGAGAGCATTGGCGGAGCAGCCAACATTGCCCTGAGCTTGGCCCGGCTCGGCGTCGAGGTGGTGCTGTTCGGGGTCATCGGCTCGGACCTGCCCGGCCGACAGCTGGAAAACCTGCTCGACCGCCAGCCTTTCGCCGACTACCTGGTGACCGAGCGCGGCTGGCCCACGCCCCACAAGGACTGGATCTACGAGCGGCGTGGCAGCCGCACTACCCTGATCCAGCGGATCGACTACGACCGGCCGCTGCCCGGCCGAGCCCGCGAGGAGTTGGTCGGCGAGTTCCGCACGCGTTGTCCGGCGAACGTGGACGTGGTCATCCTGGCGGACCACGGCCTGGGCTGCATCGGGGCCGAGTCGCTGGCCGTTATCGGCCTGGCCAAGGAGCGCGGCGCCCGGCTGGTGGCCATTCCGCGGACGATCGTGCTGCGTGGCCAGCCGCTGGACGCCATTGTCCTCAACGCCACCGAGATGCGCCGTCTGGCCGGCGCCGACGACACCGCCGACCCGCGCACTCTGGCCGCGCGCCATGCCCGCGAATATGCTCAACACGTATTCCTCACCCTCCTGGAAGAAGGGATCCTGGCCTGCCCGGCAGGGGGGCGGTCGCCCGGCACCCTGGTCGAGGGCTATCCCCTGGAGAACCCACAGTGGATGGGGGCGCGCGACATGGCCACGGCGTTGGTCGCGGTCGGCTTGGCCCTCGACCTGGAGCCGTTGGAGACGGCCCGGCTGGCCAATGTCTTCCGTCATCTGGTCGCCGGTCAGCGCGGCAACGGGCGGGTGCTGTGGCGGGATGTCTTCCGCTTCGTGGGACTGTCGTCGGAAGGATGAAGAACAAAGGATGAAGGATGAAAGGAAGGACGGGTTCATCCTTCAGCCTTCAGCTTTCATCCTTGTCTTGGGGAGCACCATGAGTCAGCAGCTAGAGCTTCGGCCGGGCCTGGCGGATGTGCCGGTCGCAGAGTCGGCGATCAGTTTCATTGACGGCAAGCGGGCCCGTCTGGAGTACCGCGGCATCGCGGTCGAGACGCTGGCCCGGGAGAGTTGTTACGAGGAGACGGCCTGGCTGCTCCTCAAGGGGCAGCTGCCGACGCAGCGCGAGTTGGCCGAGTTCAACGGCCGGCTCCGCAGTCATCGCCGCATCAAGTACAAGCTCAAGGATCTGATCAAGTGCCTGCCGGAGACTGGCCACCCCATGGACGCCCTGCAAGCGGCGGTGGCGGCGATGGGGATGTTCTACCCGGCCCGCGACGTCTCCAATGCCCAGAGCAACTGGGACTCGGTCATCCGCCTGATCGCCAAACTGCCGACCGTGGTGGCCGCCTTCCAGCGCCTCCGCCACGGCGACGAGGCCATCAACCCGCGCGACGACCTCGACCACGCCGCCAACTTCTACTGGATGCTCTTCGAGCGCGAGCCGACCCCGGCAGTGCGCAAGGTGCTCGACGCCTGCCTCATCCTGCACGCCGAGCACACCATGAACGCCTCGACCTTCAGCGCCCGCGTGACCGGCTCGACCCTGGCCGATCCGTACACGGTAATCAGCTCGGCCATCGGCACGCTGACCGGTCCCTTGCACGGCGGAGCCAATGAGGAAGTGCTCGACATGCTCGACGAGATCGGCTCGGTCGAAAACGTCAAGCCGTGGCTGGAAAAGGCGATCGCCAGCAAGCGGAAGATCATGGGCTTCGGTCATCGGGTCTACAAGGTGAAGGACCCGCGGGCGACGGTGTTGCAGGAGTTGGCCGAGCATGTCTTCGCCGAGACCGGCCGGCCGAAGCAGTACGAGCTGGCCTTGGAGCTGGAGCGAGTGGCGGCCGGCGTGCTCGGACCGAAGGGGATCTACCCGAACGTCGATTTTTACTCCGGAATCATCTACCAGGCGCTGGGCATCCCGCGCGACCTGTTCACGCCGATCTTCGCCATCGCCCGGGTGGCCGGCTGGCTGGCCCACTGGCTGGAGCAACTGAAAGACAACAAGATCTTCCGGCCCGAGCAGATCTACGTCGGCCTGCATGACGTCCCCTACGTGCCGCTGGAGAAACGGCCATAGGCAGGAGTTACGCAGCAAGGACGTTGCTCAATGACAGCCACGCATTCGCAGCAGTACTACATTCTGGATGGTGTAAGACGTGCGGTCGCGGCCTATCGATCGGGGTTGAAAGATATTCAGGCCATCATCGTAGAACAGGGAAAGCCGGATGTATCTGCACGGATCTCCTTGGACCAACTCCACTCGCCCAAACACCAGATCCCGCGGGATGCTCGTTACATCGTCAACACGGAATACCCGACTCAAGTGCTGAAGACCGAACCGCCACCAATTCATGTAGAATCTTTAGGGCTGCCGGGACAGTTGCCGACCGTACCAATAACCCAGGTCCAACTAACCTAGATACTGTGATGAACGTCACGCAAACTGATCTTCGCAAACGATTGCTCTACATTCTGCACCTTGGCTTTGTTGAGGCTCGTTTGCTTGCCCTTGGCCAGAAGTACCAGCAAATCTTCGATCTGGCCGACGCCATGGAACTCTTGCCCCGATACGTGGATGAATGCACGGATGAGAACCTGGAGTCAATCCGGTTCGTTTTGAAGAATTACCAGGAGAAGTATCCAGAGAGTCGATTCGACTATCTGGCTCGTCTCGAGCAGTACGACCCGCCCGAGCGCTATTGATGGGCCGCTGCCATGCTGGACGCATCCTTCATCCGCGAGCACCTGGACGATGTGAAGGCCAACTGCCGCAACCGTCATGTCGCTGGCGACGTGGACCGTGTTGTTGCCCTCGATGACGAGCGCAAGCGGCTCGCCCAGGAGACGCAACAGATCCAGCAACGACAAAACCAGGTGGCCCAGCTGGTCAAGCAGGAAAAGGACCCGGCCCGGAAGCAGGAACTCATCCAGGAGGGCAAGGAGCTTAAGGCCAAGGTCGCCGGCCTGGAAGATCGACTCAAGCAGGTCGAAGCCGACCTGCGGGCCGCCCTGCTCACCATCCCCAACATGACCCACCCCGAGGCGCCGGTAGGGAACGCAAACAAGGTCCTTCGCACCTGGGGCGAACGGCCGAAGTTTGACTTCCCCGTGAAGGACCACATTGCGCTGGCAGAGTCGCTCGATCTGGTTGATTTCGAGGCTGGCTCACGGGTGACCGGGCCGAAGTTTTATTTCCTCAAGAACGAGGCGGTCCTGCTGGAGCTGGCCCTGGTGCAGTATGCGATGGGTGTGTTGGTGGGCGAGGGCTACACGCCGATCATCACGCCAGACCTGGCCCGGGTCGAGGTGGTGGAGGGAATCGGTTTCATCCCGCGCGGCCCAGAGACGCAAATCTACAGCATCGCCAACAGCGACCTTTGCTTGATTGCCACCGCTGAGATCACCCTCGGCGGCATGCATCGCGACCAGATTCTGGATGCGGCCCGGCTGCCGCTCAAGTATGTCGGCCTGTCGCACTGCTTCCGCACCGAAGCAGGCGCCCCCGGCCGAGAGACGCGCGGCTTGTACCGCGTCCATCAGTTCACCAAGGTGGAGATGTTCGCCTTCACCTTGCCGGAGGAAAGCGACATCGTCCACCAAGAATTGCTCCGCATCGAGGAGAAGATCTTCCAGGGGCTGGGGCTGCCGTACCAGGTGGTCGATACCTGCACGGCCGAGCTGGGCGGGCCGGCCTACCGCAAGTTCGACCTGGAGGCGTGGATGCCGGGCCGTGGTTCGGGCGGCGAGTACGGCGAGGTCACCAGTACGTCCAACTGTACCGACTACCAGGCCCGGCGGCTGAACATCCGCTTTAAGACCCCTGGCCAGAAGGGAACCCGCTTCGTACACACGCTCAACGGCACCGCGGTCGCCTGTACCCGGGCCATCCTCGCCATCCTGGAGAACTATCAGCAAGCCGACGGCTCGGTGCTGATCCCCGAGGTGCTGCGACCGTGGGTGGGCAAGGACCGCATCGCGCCGCGCGGCAAGTGAGTCCGCTCTATTACTACCGCGGCCCTATCAGCCCCGAATTCTGATATAAAAAAAGGATGGGTCCGCGCCACCAGACGCGCGGCCCGACAAAGGAGTTGTCTCGGGTGTCCCATGTCCAGCAGCGAGCCGGCGGGGCCGGCGCACGCGCCGGCGCCCGCGGAAAAAGTGAAGCAGTTCCCCACAGCGCCCGGCGTCTACCTAATGAAAGATGCCCAGGGCCGGGTGCTCTACGTCGGCAAGGCCAAGAACCTGCGCCACCGGGTGGCGCACTACTTCACCCCGGCTGCCGCCGAGGACCGTCGCACCGCCGACCTGGTCAAGCTGATCGCCGATGTCGATTACATCGAGGCCGAGAGCGAGGTGGACGCCCTGTTGATGGAAGCGCGCCTGGTCAAGGACATCCAGCCGCGCTTCAACGTCGAGCTGAAGGATGACAAGAGCTTCCCCTACCTGCAAATCCGCATCCGCGAGGAGTACCCGCGCGTCGAATTTACCCGCTCCCCCCGGCGGCGCGGCGTCAAGCTGTACGGCCCCTTCACCAGCGCCAAGACCCTCCGCTACGCCTTGCAGGTGCTCCAGCGCATCTTCAAGTTCCGCAACTGCTCGCTCGACATCCGAACCGAGGAGCAGCGCTGGCGCTGGTTCCGTCCCTGCATCCTGCACAGCATCAACCGCTGCACCGCGCCGTGCAACTTCCGCGTCACTCCAGAAGAATACCGCCGCCAGATCCGGGCCCTGCGGTTGGTACTGGAGGGGAAGAAGGACCGGCTCATCGCCGAGATGGAAAAGGAGATGCAGGAGGCCAGCGCCGCTTTGCTCTTCGAGAAAGCAGCCCGGCTGCGCGACGACATCGCCGCCCTGAAGAACCTGGGGCTGCGCGGCGACGTCAACCGCGACGTGCAGCCGGAAGTCTTCCCGATCGAGCCGAAGAAGGGACTGATCGGCCTGCGCAAGGTGCTGGGACTGGCGCAGACGCCGCGGACCATCGAGGGGCTGGACATCGCCCATCTCGGCGGCAGCGAGACGGTGGCCTCGGTGGTGACCTTCCTCGACGGGTTGCCGTTCAAGCCGGGCTACCGCCGCTACCGCCTTCGCACCGTGGAAGGGGTGGACGACTTTGCCTCGATCCGCGAGGTGGTGACGCGCCGCTTCCGCGGGGTGCGACGAGCCCTGTCCCAGCCAGCTCCGAGCGTGAGCGAGGGGAGCGAGGAGGAGCAGGTCTTTCCCGACATCCTGCTGATCGACGGCGGCAAGGGACAGCTGAACGCGGCCCGGGAGGCGTTCGGGATGCTGGGCGTGGAGCCGCCCTGTCTGATCGCACTGGCCAAGCGCGAGGAAGAAATCTACCGTCCGGACGAGGCGGCGCCGCTGCGGCTGAGCCGGCACTCGGCGGCGCTGCGGCTGCTGCAATACGTGCGCGACGAGGCCCACCGCTTCGCCCAGCACTATCACCACCTCCTGCGGCGTAAGAAACTCCAAGAAGAGTGAGCCAGGCCCACGGGTGGCAATCCGTGGACCGGAGCGGAGGAATTCATCATGGCACCGCAACATTCGCCGCGCTTCCTGAAGTTGGTCCAGGATGCCCGGAGCCGCATCCGCGAGCTGACGGTCGATGAGGTCAAGGCCAAGCTCGACCGCGGCGAGCGCTTCCATCTGATCGATGTCCGCGAGGAAAGCGAGTGGGCCAAGGACCACCTCCCCGGCGCCATCCACCTGAGCAAGGGCATCATCGAGCGCGACGTGGAGCAGAAGATCCCGGACACCGCGGCGGAGATCGTCCTGTACTGCGGCGGCGGCTTTCGCTCGGCCCTGGCGGCCGACAACTTGCAGAAGATGGGCTACACCAACGTCTACTCGATGGACGGCGGGATCCGCGGCTGGCGCGAGAAGGGCTACCCGCTGACCAAAGATTGAGTCTTCCCTTGGACCTGCCGAGCGTTATCCTGCGGCCGCGCCGGGCCCGTCCCTTTTATGGCCGGCACCCCTGGGTCTTCGCCGGTGCTGTCGCGTCGGTTGCCGGCACGCCGGCCGATGGCGACGTGGTTGACCTGCGCTCCCACACCGGCAACTTCGTGGCCCGCGGCCTGTACAACAGCAAAAGTAATATCCGCGTCCGGCTCTACTCATGGTCCGCCGATGTGCCCCTCGACCGCGCCTTCTTCCGCGACCGACTGGAAGCAGCACTGCGCCTGCGCGGGCCCATCCTCGGGCTGGACCGGCCGGGGGGTGCCTGCCGGCTGGTTTTCAGCGAGGCCGACGGCCTGTCGGGGCTAACGGTAGACCGTTACGACCGCTGGCTGGTGGTCCAGTTCACCGCCTTGGGGATGGGGCAGCGGCGCGAGATGCTGGCCGAGCTCCTGGTGGAGCTGACCCAGCCGGAGGGCATTCAACTGCGCACCGAGCGCGGCATCGGCCGGCTTGAAGGACTGGAGCTGCAAGACGGCCCGCTCTGGGGCCGGCTGCCTGATGGGCCGGTCGAGATCGAGGAAGGCGGGCTACGCTTCCTGGTCAACCTGGCCGAGGGGCAGAAGACCGGCTTCTACCTGGACCAGCGCGACAACCGACAGGCGGTCGCCGCCCTGGCCGCCGGCCGGCGCGTGCTCGACGCCTTCTGCTACACAGGGGGCTTCGGCCTGCATGCCGCCCGTGCCGGCGCGACCAGAGTCGTGGCCGTGGACAGCTCGGTACCGGCCCTGGAGTTGGCTCGTGCCAATGCCGCACGCAACGGCCTGGCCGACCGGGTCTCCTTCATCTGTGCCGATGTCTTCGACCAGATGGACGCCCTGGTGGCGGCCGGCGAGCGCTTCGGAATGGTGGTGCTCGATCCGCCCAAGTTCGCCCGCCGGCAATCGGCGGTGGAAGAGGCGCTACGTGGCTACCGTCGGCTGCAAACGCTCGCCCTGCGCCTGTTGGAACCCGATGGCATCCTGGTAACCTGCTGTTGCTCGGGGCTTATCACGGCCGGTATGCTAGAAGACCTACTTGCCCAGCTAGCGGTGGAGGAAGCACGTGAGATCCAGATCCTCCAGCGGCGCGGGCAGGCCCCCGATCACCCGGTAGCGGTAACGTGTCCGGAATCGAACTACCTCAAGTGCCTGATTTGCCGGGTGAGGTAAAACCGGACTGAAACCTTCGTCCGTCGTCGGCGGTATCACCGCCGGTAGGCCGCGGTAGGGTTGCAAGGCCCGCCGCAAACTCTTCCATATCCCTGGAAAGGATTGCACACACATGACTCCACACGCCAAAGCCTGGACCGGCGCCCTTAGCCTGACCCTGGCCCTGACCTTGCTGCCGGCCCAGGCCGGTGCCGCCGAGGTGCACAAGTACCTCCCTGACGACACCGGGGCGGTCGTCACCATCAACATCCGGCAGATCCTCGACTCGGCCTTGGTCAAAAAGCATGCCTTGGAGCGGATCAAGCAGGGGCTGAAGGAAAACGAGGAGGTCCAGAAGGTGCTCGATGCCCTCGGCCTTGACCCGCTCAAGGACATCGACCAGCTAATCCTGGCCAGCCCCAGCCTGAATGAAGAGGAGAAGGGCCTGGTGATCGTCACCGGCCGCTTCGACCCGGACAAGATCAAAGCTAAGGCGGCCGAAGTCGCCAAAAACCAGCCCGACCTTTTGAAGCTCCAGAAGACCGGCGTCTACCAGGTTTACGAAGTCAAGGTTCCTGACCAGCCCAAGCCGGTGTTCGCCGCCGTGGCTGACCGCAACACCCTGGTGGCCAGCGTTGCCGGGGAGTACATCACCGAGGCCCTGGACAAGGCGGCCGGCCAGAAGAAGACGGTATTGCAGAAGAAGGAGATCGGCCCGCTGCTGGAGCGGATGGACGCCAAGCAGAGCGTGTGGGTCGCCGTCGGCAGCAGCGCCCTGGCGAAGGGGCTGCCGGCCGCCGCCGACGAGAACGTCAAGGAGTTCTTCAAAAAAGTCGAGGCTATCGCCGGCGGTGTCACTGTCCGCGACGACATCAAGGCCCAGTTTGTCCTCAGCGCCCGCGATGTGCAGGCGGCCAAGGAGATGAACAAGGTCATCGCCGATGGCATCAACCAGCTGATGGGCATCGTGGCGATCCTGGCGGCCAATCAGAAGGAATTGACCCCGCTGGTGGACGTCATCAAAGGTGTGAAGACGACCATCAAGGACAAGGCAGTCGTCATCACCGCCGCGGTCCCGGCCGAGTTGATCGAGAAGACCCTGAAGCCGGAGCCGTGAGTCCCCCTTGACATCCGGTCATAATGGGGATGAACGGCGGGATCCAGCCCCCGCCGGGGTCAACCGAGCGGCCGGCGGGAGGGACATTCCTCCCCCGACCCTCAGCTGGAAAGGTCCCCCAACCCATGTTTCCTCATCGTCACGCCTGGGCGGGGCTGCTGGTGCTGGCGGCAACATTGCCGGCCCCAGCGGCCGAAGTCAACCGTTACCTGCCCGATGACACCGAAGTGGTGGTGTTTGTCAACGTCCGTCAGCTGCTTGATGCGCCGCTAATCAAAAAGCATGCGTTGGAGCAACTCCGGGCCGCCCTTAAGGAGAACCCCGAAGGGGAGAAGTTCCTTAACGCGGTCGGCCTGGACCCGTTCCGGGACATCCAGAGCGTGACCCTGGCCGCCCCCGGCAGCCGCGCGCCCGACCGGGTGCTGCTGATCGTCGCCGGCAATTTCAACCTGGACCGCATCCACGCCGTCGCCGACGGGATCACCCGGAACGATCCCGACGCCGTGAAGGTCCACCGGCAGGGCAGCCTGCGCATCTACGAGAGCCGGGGCAAGAAGGATGGCGGAACCGGCTTTGCCGCCTTTATCGACCGCCATACCCTGCTGGTTTCGCCGGCGCAAGAGACCGTCGTGGCCGCCGCTCGGGGTGCTGGTTCACAAGGACCGCGGGTCAAAAAGGAGCTGCAGGAGTTGATCCGACAGGCAGACCCGGGGCAGAGTCTGTGGTTCGCTGCCCTGGCGACCAGTGAAGTCCGCGAGGTGCTCAAGGGCAATCCGCAGACCGCGACCGTGGCCGAGAAGATCACCTCTTTCACGGGAGCGGCGGCCCTGGGCGATGCTGTCCAGGTCGCCATCCAGATTCATGCCACCGATGCAGGGTCGGCCGACGAGGTGCGCCGGCTCATGGAGGCGCTGAAGGGCTTCGTGCAGTTCGCCGCCCTGAGCAGCAAGGAGTATGGCCCGCTCTTCGGCGACATCCTCGACGCGTTGACGGTGTCCAGCCGGAAGAACACGGTGACCATCGGCGGCAAAGTCCCCGGGGACCTGATCGAAAGGGGCCTCAAAAAAGGGAAGAGACCGTGAGGCCGTCTGACCGGAAGCCCTCACGACGGCCGCCGCACCGCCTCCACGGTCTGGCCCAGGGTTGCGAGCAACTCCTGCTGCACCGCCAGGTGGGCCGTGGTGGAGGTCCAGGCCTGTACCATCAAGGTCCTCTTGTCGGCGGCCCAATCCTGGATGAACAGCTGCGGTGCCGGCTCGCTCAGGATGCGCGGGTCGGCCTTCAGCCGAACCGTCAACGCCTCGATCACGCGGGCCACGTCATCCTGCGGCGTCAGGGGGAGCGTCCACTGCACCCGGTGGGTCGGCAGGACGGAATGGTTGCGGACCGGGCCGTTGGTCAAGGTCGTGTTGGGGATGGTGACGCGCTGGTTGTCGAGGGTGACAATGACGACGTGGAAGGGGAGCATTTCGGTGACATAGCCGCGGACATCGCCGACCTCGACCAGGTCGCCGACGCGCACCATGCGGTAGGAGAGGAGCAGCAGGCCGGCTGCGAAGTTGGCCAGGAAGTTTTGCAACGACAGCACCACTGCCAGCCCCGCGGCACCGAGCAGGGCGAGCAGGGAGGTGGTCTCGACCCCCAACTCTTGGAGCACGCCGAGCAGCACCGCTACGATCAGCACGCTGCGGAGGGTATTGATCAGAAAGGAGACGGTGGAGGGGTCCATCCGGCTGCGTTCCAGCAGCCGGTGCAGCGGTGCAATCAGGTAGCGCACGGCCAGCCAGCCGACCAGCAAGATGACCGCCGCCCCCACGATCCGGCCGGCATGCTGGTGAAGCAGCTCAAGCAAATCCTGAAGGAACCGGGGCATGGTTCTTCTCCCCCATCGGCCGCGAGCATCGCCCCGGCGTTGCGCCACGAGAGTTTATCAGGAGCCAGCCCGGCCGTAAATGACACTTGTTCCCACCAATTCTTGGCAGCGGGCTAACCGCCTGATCCAATAGCCGATGCTCGGCGATTCCCTCACCTGCCCGGCGCTGACCACGCGGGGACGATGATGACCAAGCTGCCCGGTTGTAACGGCAAACGGTTCCTTCCGCGGCAGGGACAACTTTCGGGCAAGGATCCGTGCGCGAACTCCTGGTGAGGACTGATGAGCAAAGGGAAGCAAAGGTTAGCGCGTGCGCCGATGAACTAATAGGGATTCCGATAGGGTCAGAATGACGGCCGCTGCTGTCATCGACGCGGTCAGTAAGAGAGACAGCAGATCAGAAGGTTGTACCCCAAGAAAGAATGAAGGTTCTGATAACGGTTATTACTATAAATGATGAGACAAATCCGTTGCTCAGACTTTGAGGAGTTCTTCGATTCCCAGGCAGTAGTTCCCGGCCGTCATGTCCTGAGGAAGAAACCACACCCCATCCCAATAGAATCGTTCGGGCAGCTGTTGGCCCAGGTCCCAGGCTGACCTTTGGGCGGCCATACCTGCTGTGCGGCAGGGCTGCGCCTGTCGGAAGCGCTCCTCTTGGTGGGGGAGTCGTCTGAGGAATAGCCCTGGGTAGACTTCGCCGACAACCGAATCGTCCTGACCAGATGCTCGTGACGGCGAAGCGGGCAGGCGTCAAGTTGTCGATACACCGGCTCCGAAAAGGCTTCGGGTGCCGGGTAGCGCAGATGCTCGGCAAGAGTGGGGCCGCCATGCTCCACGAGTTGATGCGGCACAATTCGATGCAGGTGGCGATGGACTACTCCGCCCGTGTGGACGATACCTTTCAAGACGCCATCCGCAAACTGACGCGACAGTTGCTGCAACCCGCTGCCCGTCGGTAGGACTGCCTGGGGCCGGCACCGCCGCCAAGTCCTTGCGCAGCAAGCGGAGAGGGAGGGATTCGAACCCTCGGTGGCGTTGCCGCCACACCGGTTTTCGAGACCGGCCCAATCGGCCGCTCTGGCACCTCTCCAGGTCTTTTTTATTGCTGGTGTTGAGCTAATTTCATCCGCACCCGTTTTTGCTCGACACCTGCTGGATTCATCCTCATGGTCGATCCGTTGCGGCCGGACCGGCCGTGAACACGACAAACCCCAACTCAGGAGACTTCGCCATGTCCAAGGTTAGATTACGCAATTTTCAACCCTTCAACAACCCCGGCAATATCCTGGATCCGGCCCACGGGTGCCGGAAACCCGTCCAACCCTCCCCCGACTTCCCGCTGTTCGCGCACGATGACGGTCGTGGGGCGGAAAATCCGGGGCAAGCCGCGCTACTACCTTCGCATCCATTCACCAAAATGACGGCCATGCCCGGAAGCAGTTTTCCCGGCGTTTTTCAGGCGCGCAACCGGAGTGAGCCCCCTAACCGCACTTCACCGTCAAAACGACGGCGGGTCGAGGGCCGGGCCATCGTTCCGAGGCGCGGCAGGGGTTGGCTCCAGAAGCGGCGGCTCGGTTGTCGGCGTCGGCAGCAGGCTAGGCGCCAGCGGCCGGGCGCCCGCCGGGGTGATCGACTGTGGTTTCGGCACCAACCGCGACGGCGGCGCCGGCGATGGTCCCTGGGCAGCAGGCGGGGCCAGTGACGGCCCTTGAGCGGGGGGCGGCGCCAGCGGCGGTTCCTTGCTCTCGATGACCGGGCCGTCCTTGGGTGGGCGATAACCGGCCCAGTGGTACTGCAAGAGCGAGCTGCGGGCCTGGAGCCGGACACGCATCGACGGGTCCTTGGCCAGCGCCTGCTCCAGCGCCCAGCCGGCTTCCATACTCACCGGCCGAATCTTCCCCAGGCTCTGGGCCGCCTCCGCCCGCACGGCCGGCTTGGGGTCGTTCATCAGGACGTCGATCAACACCGGCACGATGTCGGGGAATGCCTTGGGATCGTACTCGCGCAACTCTTCGGCCGCGGCAGCCCGCTTGCTCTCGTCCTTGTCCGTCTTGACAATGATGATCAACTCCGGGACGCGCTCCTTGGGATTGGGCTTGGGAGCCTTCTTGAAAATCCCCGCCAACGCCGACGTACTCAACACGACCAGGACTCCGAGGGCCAGCAAGACTCGCGATTTCATGTGCCACCTCCAGGCTGGGCGAGAGACGGTGGGCGACGACGGAGTATACCCCGGGAGATCCCTCTCCCCTGCCTGATAAACTAAATCGGCCAGGCCGCCGGGAGCAGGACGGCGAAAATGGCCCGGCGAGAGAAGCTTGCCGACCGGTCCGGCGTTAGGACCGCTACAGCCTGGCGCGAGTTAATGATCCCTGCCGGGAGCGACGGACGGATGATTTGCTGGCTGATCCTGTTGACGGGAGCCTATCCCCTGTGGGCGGCCTGGCGTGCCAATCGCCGGACCACGCTCGTGCAGGCGGTCCAGTGGAGCATGATCGCCTGGGCTGCTTGGGGCGCGGCGCTGGCGGCGAGCGTCTGGCCGGGCCCCGCGGAGGCAACGGCCCGCTACGTGGCCTTGAGCCTGACCGGTTGCGCGGGGGTGGCGGTGCTGGGCGCCCGCCGGCCGGGCGTGACTGCGTGGAACTTTGTGGTCGTGGGGCTTCTGGCAGTGCTGCTGTGGCCCCTCGTCGAAGGGGGGCGCGACCTTAGCCCGTTGCGTCTCCTCTTCCTGGGAGCAGTGCTGGCAGTCGGCCTGCTCAACTACCTGCCGACGCGTCTGGCCCCGGCTGTGGTGTTGCTGGGCATCGGCTGTGCGACTGAGTTCGCGGCGCTGGCGGTGGAAGTCGAGACCGGCGCCCGAGCCCAGGCAGTTTTGGTCGGGCGGTGCCTGCTGGCCATCAGTCCCTGGGTGGCCCTGGCGCGGTCCTACCGCTCCAAGCGGGTGCGATCCGAATTCGATCGGCTCTGGCTGAGCTTCCGCGACCGCTTTGGCTTATTTTGGGGGCAACGGCTGCGCGAGCAGTTCAACCGCTCGGCGGCCCACGCCGGCTGGCCGGTGTACCTCGCCTGGCGCGGCTTGCGCCGGTTGCGGGAAGACAGCGGAACGGCAATCACGCTGGAAGATCAGAAGGAAATGGTGGCCACGCTCCGCGCCCTGCTCAAGCGCTTCGGCCCCGACGAAAGGAAGCCGCCCGCCAATGGCGTTGTCCCGTCCGGGTGACGATTCATCAATATCCGCTCATGCCGGGGCCGCCGAGCCGAGTGCTGCCGGGCGTGCGCAGCGAGGGGGGCATCCCGCCGGACGGGTCGGCCAGCTTGCGGGGACCGCTAGAGCCCGCCTCCTTGGGGAAGATCGGCGGTGCGCTGAAGCGGGCATCATCGGCGGGCGGCAGGGTGTATTCCTCCCGCAACGGTGGCGGCTTGATACGGCTTTCGGTTGGCCGGCAGCCCAGGATCGCCAGCAGCAGTAACACGCCCAACCCGCCGAGGTCTGCCCACCTCCTGTGCATGACTGTCTCCCGCCTCGGTTCCGATTCGGCGTCCTCCCCCGGGGACGCACGCGGCGGGGAATATACCGGCCGCCGCGGCGCGGTCAAGGGTAATTCGACCCCACGCCGGCGGCGAGGATGGACGGCAGGGGTCAGTCGATGATGCTAAAGTAGCGCACCACGGCGCGATTCAGCCGCGGATCGAATCCCGCCGGCTTCGGCCCTGGATTACCCATGTTGGTAATCAGGAACCCGGCCGGGTGGGACTTTTGGAATGTCGCCGTGATCTGTGTATTAGTGACATTCGTCACCGTGATAATCTCCTGATTCGGACCGGGGTCAACGAGCAGCCGATCGTTTGGCTTGATCTGCCAGAGATAATCCTCGCTGTAGCCGCTTGTCGCCTCGGTCTGATCGGGCCTGACAATAGTTACGGTGGCATTGACGGAGCTATTGCCGGGCGGTACTGTGACCGCTTCCTTGCCGGTGACAAAGAACGTCGGCTGATCCGTCAGGCTGAGGTTGCTCCGGTCGATAATGGCGAACATGCGGTGGCGGATGTGGCGGTTCTCGGCCCGGCCGATCTCCGCCCCCAGTTTGACCGGACGGGTAGTGTCGTCGATCACCTCGAAGAAGCCGACCGTCACCCACACCGCGAACACATTGCTGCGGACCGTCAGATGGTTCCAGATCTTGGTGAGCAACTCGAACCTCTGGTAAGGATGAGGAGGGTCAGGAGGAGGGTTAGGAGGAGTGAATTCAAACAACCGCGGCGCATTGCCTCCCCCCCCTACGGTTGCGGGGCGCAGAAGGGTATCGTCGATGCCGGCGCCATTCGGATAAAGTGGGTCGCTGGCTCCCCCGGGAGAATGCCCGACCGCCATGCCGCGGAACGGCCGGTCATTCCCAGTCGGTATCCCTCCGGATGGTGTGCGTGAAGCGAGGAGTTGATTGAAAAGATTATTGACATCTATGGTGTTGAAGTAATTGCTGGGCTGCGGGTCGATCAGGGCAGCTAGGATTTCAGGATCCCAGACCGTGTTGATGTTGATCTTCCCTGGAACGCGGCCGCCCGTGAGCACGTTGGTGTAGTAATCACGGGTAGCGAGAAACTCGAAGAGGCGATAGAGTCGGTGGGATTGCCCTGTTATTGTGATGTCCTCGTCGAACCACGGCACGCGGTGGTTGTGCTTCACCCATTGGCCCGGCGTGTTGGCCGGCATGATGAAGCGGTGCGTCAACAGATGCGGCTTGTACCCCGACACGTGGAGCAGTTCCATCGGGCTAATCAGGTGCCGGTCAAGGTGGACCAGCCAGTCGTAGGTATGGTTCGGAGGCCCCGGGTTGTTCTGCTTGCCGAAGGTATGCTTGGTCTTATCCGAGTCCATATTCACAGTCAGGGGCTCAACTTGATCGCGGATTTGACTCTTGTCAGCGGCCTGGTCCCAGTAACCCCCGTATGGCTGGAGCTTGCCAACTGAAGCGTGCTCCGCATCAGTGACATTCTGGACCCTCACGCGCTCGATATAATCGACCGTGATGTAAGGGTTGTATAGGGGATTGGTTGGATCAGGGTTGGGCGGCATGTACGGGTTGGCCAGCCGGCGCAGCAGCACCGTGATCCCGTGCGCCTTGTCGTTGAAGTTCCCCGTGTCATCCACATCGACGACATACTCCATGCCCGGCGAGCGCTCCAGCTTAGTCCCGCCGTCCACTCGCGGAGGCTTGATGCTATCGCGCTCGTCTTTCCCGGACGGTGGGCCGACAAGGAAATACTTCTGCGGCCCCACACTCATTGGCAGCTTGGGGGCTGGATCGACTACCGTGCCCACCTTGTCTTGGAGAAATGTTGCCTCAGTGCGGACGAACTCCGGAGCACCGGTGACATTGTCGTTGTTCCCCGGGGCTGGGAGCTGCGGCGGTTTCAGGCGCGGCAGCAATGGATCATTTGGCGGGGAGCCGCCGGGAGGAGTAGCGGTGTTCGCGATCACGATCTTGTAGGGGCTATAAGGAGCAGCCGTTGGTCCAGTACCTTTCGTAATATGGAGCGGAACTTCCTTGGTATCGATTTCGGTTGGCGGAGCCCCTGCGTAGGTGTTCTCGGGCAAGGGGTTGAACAATTCCACCCATACCCGGACGGGATGCTTGCCCTTTGCCACAGTAGGGAGCTTCTGTTCGGCCATCACCTCGTTGAGAATAATCCGCGGCAACTCAGTGCCAAAGACCCAGTACTTGGGGAGTTCTGGGTGGTCCACAAGTTCGTTAGACTCATTCACCCACTTGCCCCGTGCGCCGATCTCGGCAGCGGGGAGGCCATCGGCCGTGTTGTAGAAATTGAACGGCGTCGAGATCTCGTCCTCATCGATGTAGTCCACGATATTGACGGCTAGCTGGGCTAGCCAACGCCGGGGCATTAATTCCTCATCAGTCGGTGCTGCCTTGTTCGTAGGCGTCTTCACGCCAGTAACTGCCAGGAGCCGGCGATAAATATCGTTGGCCAGCTCCTGCCGGGCGGTCTGGGCAGCCAGGAATTGCTCCTGAATCGCACCACCGTCGTCGAAGCGAGTGTTGTTGCCGAAAGTCACCAGGGGAGCGGCGCTGTACTCCGCCTGTGTCTTGCCGCTTCCCTGGTGCGGGTAGGGTGGCAGGAAACGGCTCAGGTTAATGCGCCCCAGCAGATTGGCCACCGGACGCCAGTCAACCGAATTGAAATCGGTATTAGCGTTGGCCGCAGGGGCAGTAGACCGCATCGTCAGCGATGGGAAGTTTTGGGATGGTCCGCGGGGAGCCTGTTCCAGTTGCTCAAGGGTGGTCGCCGTTGTATAACCATAACCGGATGTGTCCCGATCCATCAGCCACGGGCTCACGCCTGGCTGATCAATGTCGAAGCTATGGGTAGTCAGCATGCGGCGGATACGAGGGTCTTGCAGGTTGAGCGGCAGCAGGCGGTACAACTCGGTGGCCAGCGCGTGCGTGTTGGTGTCGCCGTAGCGATATAGCCATTCCAGGTTGGACGCGGCGAAGCGCTTGTCATAGTTGGTTGGGTCGAAAGACCGTTTGAACACATTATAAAGCAATGGGTGGTCGGTGCGCTCGACATCGTTACCATTGTCGTAGCCGGCCGGGAACGTGGGAAAGGGAACAGTCGTGCCGGCGGCCGGAAGTTGGATGGGCCCTGTGACCGTGCCGTCGAAATCCACTTGGCCATAGGAGTGAGGCAGAGTCCCGGGTTGGGCCTTATTATTAGGATCGTTAGCATTACCCGGTCTGAGGTCTGCCTTGTACCGCCCCAGCCAACCGTTGTTGCCGATAAACAGGTTGGCCCATTCGCCCTGATTAGCCGCGCCTATGCGCCGGGGATTGATCTCCCAGCGGCCCCAACCCTGATTGGACACATGCGTGTTGTTATTGCCACGGTTATTGCCGTGCACGTTGATGTTGATGCGGCTATCCAGGTCGAGGATGAGCGGGGCGACCAGCATCTTGTACTTGCGGCCGTCCGGAGCGGTCAGTACTGGGGCGCCGATGTCGATCCAGATGCTGTCATTGCCGCCGGGGGCGCCGATCAGGTTCTTGACATCGCCGGTGGCGTCTTCCGGATAGGGGAAGAGTTTGCCGCTGGCCTGCTGGGTGTTGATGAGGTTGCTAAGGGCCGCCTGCGCGGCAGGCGGCAGGGTACTGGGGTCCGGCAGCGGCCAAGGCAGGCCAACGCTAGTCACCTGGGCCTGCGTGAGCTGATCGACGGGCCGCGGGCGCAGGATCAGGTACTTCCCTGCCTTATTGGTCCAGTTCGGGTTCGTTGGGTCGTTGAGCCCCTGCGTGGGATTGAAGAGCCAGGGCCGGTGGAAGGATGGGGTTAGCAATGTACCGTCCGCCTTGACAGCGGCCAGGAACAGATTGTTGAGATCGGGATAAGTGTAAGGTACATTGAAGCCGCCGGTAAACTCACCACGGTTCCCGTTGAAGTCGGCGCGCTTCGGTGAGGTTATTGCACTAGTCTGGGGATCGAAGTTCCAGTTGAGCCGCTCGGGATCACGCAGGAATTGATCTACCGGGAAGAATGTGTAGTTGATCAGTTCGTAATCATCGTGGTTAAGACCAGGAATCAACCCGGTGCGCAGGCGGCCGGTGCCGTTGAACGGCGTGACATTATCCAGCATGGTGATGGTGCCGATCGGACCGGCCGTGAGGTTGTAGTTCAGACCGTACATGTTCCGGGCCAAACTATGGCCGCGCAGGGCGGAGTAGACGCCGCGTTCATCGTCGGGGCAATCGTAGATCAGCTGATTGAGGAAAAAGGCAAACGCTTCCTCCGGCTCCATGTCCGGCTGGAGGAAATGTGCGGCAGAACCATGCAGCCGCGCGGCAGTTGCCTCGGCGTCGGCGTACAGCACCAGGCTGAGGCCGGCAATGGCGAACAGCGTGAGCATGAACAACACCACCAACAAGACCAGGCCGCGCCGGGGTTCGGAGGCCGTCGGGTGCTGTGCTCGGTACATGGCTGCAAACTCCTCTGGGCGGCCCCCGATCAGGTTGGCCGCCGCAATGGTCTGGCGAGGGAAGTTTGTTGTGACGTCCGGTCAGGAGGGAGCGGGCGAAACGGCTCCCTCACATATCCTGGATGAGCGAAACCTGCCGCGCCTGCTGGGTCTTGGCATCCCAGACGCGGAGGGTTATCTTCAGCGCGACAATGCGAATCTGCGGGCCGTTCGGGCCTGCTCGGTACAGCGGAATGCTTTTTGCAGTTCCACTCTGTTCCCAGGTCGAGTAGTCGTACGTACCATTCTGGACCGAGGTCCAAGTATCGAACATCCGCGGTCCGTTAGGGGCGCTGAATAGCGGATTGCTATTGGAGAAGACTTGTACGGTTTCATGGAACAGATCGACGAACTCGCTGCCGCTGCTCAACAATACGGTTACTTCGAATGAGATCACATCGGGCAGCAACAGGTCGGCGCTGGTAAGATCAGGATTCGCGCCAGCGGCCTGCTCATCTTGCAGGCGCAGGTACTGACCGTTGTTGGCAATCACGCCGCCGTCCTGGTTCGGGTCCATGCCGAATCGTCGCTGCGGGACGGTCAAGTCAATCGGATCGTTGATGAGAAGACCATTAGCCGTTGGAACATAGCTGACTTCGAGGTACTGGTTGGCCTGTCCGGCGATGGTGCCGGTGCCGTTGCCCAAGGCGCTGCTATCGGGCACGGCCAGCCGCTGGCGGCGATACAGGGCGTAGAGGGTCGTCGATCCTGCCGTCTCGCCGTTGGGCCGCAGGAAGTAGGCGATCTCGGCCCATTGGGAAGTGTAGATATCCGAGTTGGGCTCCTGAAAGCGGGCGTCCGGAATCCCGAGGGCCAGCAACGGCGAGCCAGCCGGCACCCGGGCCGTGAAGAAATCCTTGCGGTCATTACCGCGCCGCTTCACCGTGAAATGTAGGATATGATTGGCCGTCCGGGTGGCGTTGATCCCGTCGCCGTTGCTGTCATCGACCTCGACAACCAGTGGGCTACCGTGGTAGATACGGAAGAACCCTTGTTGCGGCGGGCCTTCCCTCCAGAAATCCGGATCACTGAGCCGCTTGCGGCCCTCGAAGTGGTCGGCCTGCAGGTCGCTCTGAATCACGATCATGGCGGTGCGCAGCCGGGCGTTCATGTCGCCGATGGCCTTGAGCCGGCGGAATGACTCCAGCCCTACCGAGAAGGCCTCGGAGAGGATGACCATCATGAAGATGACCAGCGCCAAGGCGACTAGCAGCTCAATCAGGGTAAAGCCTTGCCGCTGGCGCATCACACGGCTCTGCTGACTCGCATTAATAGGGACTACTGGAATGCTCATGGCTTCCACCCGAGCCCCTCATCAAAGACTTCGATAACGTGTTCCATCACGACTAACACGGCATTGTTAGTGCCGACCCGGGGTGCCGTCTCCAACTCCAGCACAACCGCTGGCGTACCGCTGGCTGTCGTCGTGTCGGTAACGTTAACTACTCGATAGAAGTAACCACGAGGTACCGCGATGCGATTACCGGGCGGCCCCAGCGTGGTTACGGTAGCATCCAGAATCCAGCCCCCCTTGCGGACCGGGGGCTTTTCACCGGTGTAGGCGACCGTGACCTCTTTGCTGTTCGGATTGAATATGATGGGATCGGTATTCGTGCCGATGTAGGTCGGCTCCGGCTGAATCACCTGGAGCGGGCGTCCGCTGTAGACCACCACCGCCATCTCCACCCATGAAGTATCCATGGCGCGTGGTCGTCGCATCATCAACGCCCAGGTGTAACGGTTCGAGCGCTGGACTTGCTTAAGAGCGCTGTTCTTGGGCACGCCGTTTTCGTCAAAGTCCATGTCATCGAGCAGGCTGAACCAGCGCAACGCTTGTTGGTAGGTGAGGGCGCTTCCCCCGAACACCAGGGTGCGTCGGGGAATGCCGGGCGATTGCGGATTTGGCGTGTACGCCCCCAGGGTCTGACCCGCGCCTCCGAGTATCCCGAACGGATCAACGAATACAGGATAGCTGGGGCCATGTTGATCAGCCAGGGTCGGCCACTCGTTACCTCCTCCATCAGGATCGGAAAAGACATCATTCGGACTAAAGAGCGCGCTGTTCTTCCGGATGTCCAGGGCGGAGACAAGGCCGGCAGCGTTGCGGGCGCAGGCAGCGGCACGGTCCGCCTGGATCGCCTGGTTCATGGTCAAAGCGCCCAGCGGAAACAGCGTTAATAGCGCCAACAGGCCGATCCCCATGATGAAGATCGACACCAGCACCTCAACCAAGGTGATACCGGGACGCCGAATCATGATGCTCCCTCCAGACAGGGCGGCTCACAGTCCCGATGACCGGGGATCCTTGGTAAAGGCATACGGGTCGCCGCCCGGCGACGTATCGACGGGGTGGGCGGCGATCAGGCCGGTTCCGGCGTAAATGGTGATCAAGGTGGGCGAGCCTTGCATAGGGCTGTCCAGGGTGGCGTCACGGACCCAGAGGATGACTCGCTCGCTGGTGGTCCCCTTGCCCACCAGCCCACCAGACGGCGAAAAGAGGAGTTCCACAAAAGCGGTCCGCTGGAAAATCCGCATGGTAATACTCTGGCAAAGGGCCAGGTCAATGACAATGTCTTGGGGCAGTTTCAGAGGACTCTCGCCCTGTAGCAGCCGCGGCTGCCGCAGAATACGGTAGTTCTCCGTCTTCACTCCGGTTGAGAGGTCTGGTGTTGGCGACACCGTCCTCAGTAACTCGTTGCCGCCGCTAACTACCACCTGTTCTATCTGGGTCACCAGTCCCCCGCCGTACACTTCCAGATAATCCCCCGGCTGCACTGGAGCATTGGGATCGTTTGCCGAAAAGGTGCCGCCCTGCAAGAAGTCGGCGCCCTCGAATTTGCACCAATTGCCCGGCAACGTCGTTTCTCTCCCGGCATATTTTCCCTTGCGGTATGGCTCCGGCTGATAGATGTACTCCAGCTCGGTGACATAAGCCAAAACTGTAATGGAAAAACCTGTGGAGTGGGGCTGGTTGAACGTGGCCGTAAAACTCGTGGGAGTCGCTGCCGTCACCCGGACCAGCTCCAGATTGGTGCCGGTACTATCCGCGATCAGCAAAGGCGTACCCTGCTGAATCCTCCAGGGCCAGCCGGTGCTAGGGACGGTACCGCTGGTTTGCACATTAACGGTTTGCTGTCCAGGGTTGACCGGCGTGGGGGATATAAGCGGAGGGATATCGACCGGCTTGAGGCGCAGACCGACCGGCGTCCGTTCGCTCAGGGCGCGTTGCTTGGCGATCAGCAGCCAGCGCTGTAGCCGGTCGGCCCCGCGGGCGGCCCGTTCTTGTTGGCCGATGCGCGGCACTAACGCAGCCGTGATCGCGGCCACGATCACGATGATCACAATGGCCACGAGCATCTCGGTCAGCGTGAAGCCGGGGCGGCCCAGGCCTCGGTGGTGGAACGTTCGCATGATCGCCTCACTGTCCGCGGGCGAAGTCGCGCGCCAAGGTGACGTTGGACATGTTATCATTGGCCTCGTTCACATTCGTCACGAAGCCGGGATTGTTAACCAAATCGAGGCCCAATGCCTTATTCGGCCCTGATGATACGATGAGCGGGAACAGTTTGAATGACTTCGCCTGCCCGGGCTGCGGCAGCTTGTGGACGTAGGTGATGAAATTATTGCGGGCTGCTGGCTGCCAGTTAGCGGTGGTCAGCAGTCCCTCTGGATCGCTGGAGTCGTTCAGGCCGTTTTGCTCCTGTCCGCCGGGATTCAACTCCTCGAAGCCCGTCGGAAAACGGATGAACTGCAAAGGGGTTCCCCAGGCGTCCACGATTTCGGGTATGCCGTCACCATCCGTGTCCTGCACGGCCGTGGTTCCCAGGTCGGCCGCATTGAGTGCTTGCCCGCCGCGAGCTCGCTCCAGCGCCATCAGCAGGCAGGCGGCCGACTCGCTGCGCTGCGTCTGCCAGGTACCTTTCTGGAGGGCCTGCCAGACGGCGGTGTTCTGCCGGAGGGGAGCAAGGTAAGACTGCGGCGGCGGATACTCGGCAGCTACGGGAGTGAAGATCTCCTTGTACGTCATGGGGAACTCCTGCCGTAGCCGCAACTTGATGTGGATCACACGGGCAAGCCGCTCGTTAGGGATGCCCGAGTTATCCATGGACATACTCAGGGCGGTCTGGGTAAGAGGTTCCCTTTTAGCTTGCTGGACGACCGTGCTCCACTGGCTCTGCAGGACCGTATGGACCTTGCGGATGAGTGTCTCGGTATTGTTGCTCTCCTGCACGCCAATGAAGCGGACGACGGCACCGGCCGTCAGCGCGACCATGATACCAATGATCAGGATCACCACCAGCAGCTCCGTCAGCGTGAAGGCGTAGCGGCGGGTCCGTGATTCCAGGATCATGATGCACTCCCTCAAGGCGATCATTGCCGCCTGACGCAAGGCAACCGCGCTCACCTACCTCAGAAGTCGCTCTCCGCACCCGTGATCGGTTCTTTGCCATCCCGCGTTACCAGCTTCGCAAGCACGCCAAGCGGGATCCTTTCCGCCAGCAAGCGCACCGAACCGTCAGCCATGAGGACATGAGCCCCTCCAGGATGGAAGCTGAAGATTTCGTCGTTGTTGGAGCAGTTCACATACGATTGGCAGTTAGGGCTCAGGGGACCGTTGACGACGATGGCATGGGCAGGATTCGCCCATCCACTGTTGGGAGAAGGAGCAGCTTGCGACATACCCAACAGCCAACCTTCAGGGCGGCCTGCCACCTCGGCAAGCATGATGGTGTTCGAGGCCCCATCGCTAATCTCACTCAGCTTAGTGCTGGCACCTTTGAATAGGCCGGTCGGTGTCCCTTGTTGATTCACCACTTGCTCGAACAGGACGCCGTGCCACTTCTGCGCGGGAGGGCTGATCAGGTTGGCAAGCGGCACATTGTTGATGGCGTGCATACCGATTCCGGCGGTCGGGGCATAGTCTGTTGGCGCAGCGTTCCCTTCCAACCGAGGGCCGGATGGGCTCGATGGACACCTGAAAACTTTTAGCTGTGTGTTCACCCATGCACTGTTGGCAGGATCAGTCCAGTTTGCACTCCAAGGGGCCAAATTGCCCTGATCAATCTGGGGCAGAATATACTTGGTCCAACTGAGCCCGGGGACGGGGAGGGATGCAGGGGGCAGGACTACCGCCGGGTTAACGCCAGGCGGGAAGCGCTGGCTGCTGGCGTGGTAATTCGTCAACGCAATGCCGAGCTGCCGGAGGTTGTTCTTGCAGGTGGTTTGGCTGGCAGTTTCCTGGATCCTCTGCACAGCGGGCAACAACAGCGCGATCAGCACTACGATGATGCCGATCACGATCAACAGCTCGACCAGGGTGAAGGCCGATCGATTTTTCAACGGTGTCCTGGCCACGGGTGCCTCCCATATGGAAAGGGGCGAAAGCCAATCGAATCAATCACCCAGCTTGCGCGGGTGGAAGTTGGCCTGGTCATCCGCTCCCGGACTGCCCTGGGGGTAGACCTGACTGGCGGTGGCAGCACTCCAGGCGCCTCCCGGCCCGAACTTCCGGTCTGCGCCGGCAGAGATGATCTGGTAACCATTGCGGTTGATGAAGATCACCGGGTTAGTTCCAGCCTCGATATAAGGTTGCAGAGGCTGTGTAGGCGTGATCTTCAGAGGGAAACAATCGAGAATCTGGCCATTGATCATGTATCGATTGTAATCATTGCCAGCCTTGTAAGAGCTGAAATAGGCGAACGGCTTATACTCCGAATTCACCGGATTGCCGTTGGCGTCCGACCGACCGTGGTAATCCAGATAGGAGAAGTAGAGATTGAGCTGATTCTGAGGAGTATTGGCAAAGTGAAGCCGGGCCAGCCGATCACTCTTGAAGTCGTAGAACGGTTGGATCACATCACCACCGTTAGCGACATGCCAGGCCGGGTCGCGCTTGTTGGTCGAGAATCCGGTCACCGCGACACCGCTTCGGGCCGGGATGCCTCCCAGGAAAAACACTAGGGTTTGATCGCCTCCCAGAATTAAACTGGAGTTGCCCTTGATGCCATCGCCGTTCCAATCGATGTAGCCGGCCGGCGAGGGGGCAGGAATGGCTAATTGGGGCCACAGCTGCTTGAGGTAAACCTGGGAATCGGTAAGCAGCTGGTTGAGGATCTGCATCTGTTGAGGACCGGGAGGTATATAGTCATTAAGGTTGGTGGGCGGAGCATTATATTGCAGGGTCTCGTCCAGCCAGATGAGGCTGGGCAGATACTTCACACCGAAGTGCTGCTTGAAGCTCTCGATCGCCGCTTCCAACTTGCTGATCTCGGTTCGGTTAGCCGCGTCCTCGGCGGTGTTGATGGCCTTGCTGACGGCCGCTGCCAGCAGGCTGACCAGGATCACGATGATGGCAATCACCACCAACATCTCCACCAGCGTGAAGCCGGGCCTGCGCCCGTAGTCCGTGGTCCGTAGTCCGTAGTTCTTCGTGATCATGGCTCGTTCTCCCGGTCCGTCCGCGGTCCGCGGTCCGGCCACCAACGCCGCGGGCCGCGGACCCCGAACCACGAACGTTGCTACTTGCTCAGGCCTTCCAGCAGCTTAATCAGCGGCAGGAAGAGGGCGATGACGATGAAACCAATGATCAGACCCAGGAACACAATCATCAACGGCTCCAGGATGCTGATCAGGCTCTCCACCATCACATCCACTTCCTCGTCGTAGACATCGGCAATTTTGTAGAGCATGCTGTCCAGGTCGCCGGTCTCCTCGCCGACGTCCACCATGTTCACCACCATGTCATCCACCAACCGGCTCTCCTTCAACGGCTGAGCGATGGTGTCCCCTTCACGGATCGACTCATAGACCCGCTGGTACATGCGCTCGAAGACCGCGTTGTTGCTGGTCTCGCGCACGATGCTTAACGCCTCCAGGATCGGCACACCGGATGAAATCAGGGTTCCCAGCGTCCGTGTGGTGCGGGCCACAACCGTTTTTTCGATCAGCTTGCCGATGATCGGGATCCAGAGGTAGATCCGGTCCAGGGCATAGGCCCCTGCCCGGCTCAGGCGGATCAGCTTGATCAACAGCCAGAACGACAGCGGGAACAGCGGCAGGACGTACCAGTACTGGCCGAACCAACGCGAGGTGGCAATCAGGACCTCGGTCATCCACGGCAGCTTCATCTGGAAGTCCCGGAAGATCTTGTCGAACTTCGGGATGATATACACCATGATGAAGGTCAGGATGGCGATGGCCACCAAGATCACCACCACGGGGTAGACCATAGCCCCGGTGATCTTGCGCTTCAGGCTCTGGGCCTTTTCCTTGAAGTCGGCCAGACGCTGCAAGATCACTTCCAAGGCGCCGCCGGCCTCGCCTGCCTTGACCATGTTGACGTAAAGACGGTCGAAGCACTTGGGGTGCTTGGCGAAGGCCTCCGACAGCGAACTACCCGACTCGACATCGTCCACCACGTCGATCAGGGCATTCTTGAGGACACCCGGCTTCATCTGGTGCTCGAGGATCTTGAGGCTGCGCAACAGCGGCAGGCCGGCGTCCTGCAATGTGGAGAACTGCCGCGTGAAGGTGCACAGGGCCTTGGCCGAGACACCGCCAATGGTGAAGCTCTTCTTCTTTTTCTTGGCGGCCGCCTTCCCCTTCTTCGCCTTCTTGCCCTTCTCCTGGACCTCCGTGATCTTGGTCACGAAGTAGCCCATCTGCTTGATTTTTTGCTGCGCCTCTTCCTCGCTCATCGCCTCGACGGAGTCCTTGACTTCTCCGCCGGTGGTGTCCATCGCCTCAAACTTGTAGGTCGGCATGGTGGCGCTCCCGTCAATTGGTCCTTGGTCATTCGTCATTTGTCATTAGCGAATTAACGAATAACTAATGACAAATGACGAATAACGACTTAGAGATCCTCCTCGAGCACGGTGCAGTGGACCACTTCCTCGAGGGTGGTAATGCCTTTGAAGATGGCCTCCAGGCCGTATTCGCGCAGGGTCTTCATGCCCATCTTACGACAGGCGGTCCGCAACTGGTCGGTCGAGGCGCCGTCGGTGATCATGTTGCGGAGGTCGTCGTTCATCTCGAGCAACTCGAAAATGCCGGTCCGCCCCTTGTAGCCAGTGTTATTGCAGCGGTCGCAGCCGCGGCCATAGTAGAACTTCTTGCCGCGAACATCGGCCGGACGCAGGTTCAACTCCATCAACATCTCGGGGCTGGGCTCGAACTCGGTGCGGCAGGCGTCGCAGATCTTGCGCACCAGCCGTTGGGCCAGCACTCCCTCCAGGGTGGCGGTAATCAGGTACGGCTCCAGCCCCATGTCGCGCAGCCGAACCACGGTGCTGGGGGCGTCGTTGGTGTGCAGGGTGCTGTAGACCGTGTGACCGGTCAGGGACGCCTGCACGGCGATCTGGGCCGTCTCCAGGTCTCGGATCTCGCCGACCAGGATGCGGTCGGGGTCCTGCCGCAAGATCGAGCGCAGGGCGTTGGCAAAGGTCAGGTCGATGTCCGGGTTGATCTGGCACTGGATAATGCCGTCGATGTCGTACTCGATCGGGTCCTCGGTGGTAATTAGCTTGTCGGTGATGACGTTCAGCTCGTTGAGGGCGGCGTAGAGGGTGGTCGTCTTGCCGGAGCCGGTCGGGCCGGTCACCAGGATGATGCCATTGGGCTTGTGGATCAGTTTGCGGAACTTGGCCAGGATGTCCGGAGTCATGCCGAGCCTGTTCAGGTCGAGCTGGACGGTGGTGCGGTCGAGCACGCGGATGACCACGCTTTCGCCGAACATGGTCGGCAGGACGCTGACGCGCATGTCCACCGGGTTGCCGCCGACGTTCAGCTCGATCCGGCCGTCCTGCGGCAAGCGGCGCTCGGCGATGTCAAGGTTGGCCATGACCTTGATACGGCTGGAGATGGCCATCGCCAGGTGGCGCGGCGGCGGCACCATCTCGTAGAGGACGCCGTCGCAGCGGTAGCGCATCTTGTACTCGTCCTCGAACGGTTCGAAGTGAATGTCCGAGGCCCGGTCCTTGATGGCCATCAGGAAGACCATGTTAATCAGCTTGCGGACCGGGGCGGCCTCGGCGATCTCGACCAGATCCTCCAGGTCGATGCTGGTTTCCCTCTTGGTCGTCTTCTTGCTCAGGTTAGGGTCGGCCTCCAGTTGATGGATCAGGTCGATGATGCTCTCTTCTTTGCCGGCGTAGAACTTGGTGATGTACTCCTCGATGGCGGCGGGCGGGGCAAGCTGGGCCTGGACCTCGCTGAGGCCAAGCAGGTTGCGGAGGTCGTCAACGGCGGGAAGGTTGGTGGGATCGCCGATGGCGATGGTCAGGACATTGTCCCACAACGTCAACGGCAGGACCTTGTAGACGCTGGCCATGGTTTCCGGGACCAGGGCTAACGCCTCAGGGTGGGGCTTGACCTCCTCCAGGTTGACAACCTTCAGGCCGTGCTGGTCGGCCAGGGCTTGCAGGAGCTGGTCCTCATTGATCAGGCCGCGAGCGACGGCCACCTGGCCGGTGAGCTGGCCGGTGTTCTTGGCCTCTTCCAGGATCTCCCACAGCTGGTTCTCGTCGATGAAACCGAGGTCCACCAGGACCTGGCCGATCTTGCGCCGCCCGCCGACGGACCGAACCGCCACCTTCTTGGGGGTCGTTTTGGTCTCGGCCGGCTTGGCGGCGGGTTTGCCGTCGCCCGGCTTGGCGGTCTTGCCGTCGCCCGGCTTGGCCGCCGGCTTGGCGCCTGCGACCGGCTTGCCGTCGCCGGGTCGGGCCGTCGGCCGGGCACCGGGCGAGGTGGCGGCCGGCCGGGCAGTCGGCTGACCAGGTGCCGTACCCTTGGCTGGGGGGACGGCGGGCTTCTTCGGGGGAACAGAGTCTTTCGGTGATGCCATGATCGCTCAGTTGCTAGGGTTATCCAGGATCGCCTGGGACTGTCCTCGTCGCCGCCGGTAGCTTGACGCTTAAGCCGCAAGCAGCACAGACGCCCAGCTGGCGTCAGCGCCGGCGGCCGCGCGGCCCTTCATCTTCCTCGTCTTCGTCCTCGTAATCGTCCTCATCTTCATCATAATCGTCGTCGTATTCGTCCTCGTCCTCGTCGTACTCGTCCTCCTCCTCGAAGATGCCGCGCTCGGCCGCCGCGATCTTGGCGGCCAGTTCCTGCGGCTTGGAGGTCTTCAGCAGCACCTCTTCCTTGTCTACCAGTCCCTCCCGCCACAGACGGAACAGGTGCTCGTCGAGCAGGAACATGCCGTGCTTGCGGCCGGTCTGGATGGTCGAGTCGATGCGGTAGACTTTGTTCTCGCGGATCAGGTTCTGGATGGCAGGGGTGACCACCATCATCTCGTAGGCGGCGATCAGCCCCTCCGGCTTGCGCGGCAACAGCGCCTGCGACAGCACGCCGATCAGGGCCGTCGAAAGCTGCGTGCGGATCTGGTCCTGCTGCTCCTTGGGGAAGACGTCGATGATCCGGTTGATGGTGCTGGCAGCGCCGGAGGTGTGCAGCGTGGCGAAGACCACGTGGCCGGTTTCCGCCGCCTCGATGGCCGCGTGGATCGTCTCCAGGTCGCGCATTTCGCCGACGAGAATAATGTCGGGATCCATACGCAAGGCCCGCCGAATCCCCTCCGAGAAGCTCGGCACATCGACGCCGATCTCCCGCTGGTTGACCGTGCACTTTTTGTGGTGGTGGTAGTACTCGATCGGGTCTTCCAGGGTGATGATATGGCGGTCGTAGTTCTCGTTAAGGAAGTTAATCATGCTGGCCAGGCTGGTCGTTTTGCCGGAGCCGGTCGGGCCGGTGACCAGCAACAGGCCGCGCGGCCGGGTGATGAGCCGCGGGATCGCCTGGGGCATGCCGATCTGTTCAAAGGTCATGAACTGGTTCGGGATGCGCCGCAGGACCAGGCCGATGGTTCCCTTCTGCTTGAAGACGGCGACGCGGAAGCGGGTGCCGTCATGGAATTCGATGGCGAAGTCCGAGCCGCCCTTCTCCTGAAGCTCCTGCTGGCAGCGATCCGGGGTAATGCTCTTCATCAGGGCGGTAGTATCATCGCTGTCCAGCACCTTGGTGTCGAGGCGGCGCATGCGGCCGTGGTGCCGGATCACAGGCGGCTGTCCTACACTGATGTGCAGGTCGCTCGCCTTCAGCTGGCACACGGTGGCCAGCAGTTTTTCCATCAAGACCGAGTTCGTGGCCACAGATCCTCCTGTCCAACATCTACCCCGCGCGGGTAGCTTGTCGGGCCCCCTCCGGCGGAGCGGGGGGCGAAAGGGCGGGATGAAACCCACTCCGAAACGCGGCTAAGAAGGGCGGGGGTCATCTCGCATTATTCCGCCGGAGACCGGCCGTAAGCAAATCCCAGGTCCAAAAACTCCCAAGGCCTCCCTTGCCCCGCCAAACCTCGAAGCCAACCTCAGCAGCGGCCCGGCGCAGGCCGCTGCCGGAGCCATTCTCACCCGAAACCCGTTCTTTCTTGGCAGGCAACCATGCTCTCCTCCCTCCTTTTGTCTGCCGGCCAGGTGTCGCCGCGGGGCGACAGCCAGCTCGTGGGTTGTGATGCGCTGCGGGGCCGCAACCCGGGGCCTGTCTGCCCGCCGCCACTCAGGGCTGCCGCTCACGACCCCTCCTCGACATGGTGGCAAATGCTCAGCACTTCCTCCAGCGTGGTGATTCCTTTAAGTGCCTTGTTGACACCGTCTTCGAGCAAGGTCCGCATCCCGGTCAGGCGGGCCTGCCGGCGGATGGCCTGGGTCGGCTCGCGGTTGAACGTCATTTCGCGGATGACGGAGTTCATGCGGAGCATCTCGAAGATGCCGATGCGGCCACGGTAGCCCGACTGATGACAGTGCGAGCAGCCCCGTCCGCGCATGAACTGGGCGGTGGCCGCCCGCTCGGGGGAGACGCCCGCTGCCTTCAACTCGGCTAGCGGCGGGCGGTCGGGCTCCTTGCACTTGGGGCAGACAACCCGCACCAGACGCTGAGCCATGATGGCGATAACGCCCGAGGCAATTAGGAACGGCTGGATGCCGATATCCATCAACCGCGTTATGGCACTGGGCGCGTCGTTCGTGTGGAGTGTGCTGAAAACCAAGTGTCCCGTCAGGGCCGCCTGGATAGCGCACTCGGCCGTTTCGCGGTCGCGAATTTCGCCCACCAGAATGATGTTCGGGGCCTGACGCAGCATGGCCCGGATGATGCGCGCGAAGTCCAGACCGATCTGGTGCTTGACCTCCACCTGGTTGATCCCCGGCAGGTAATACTCAACCGGGTCTTCGGCGGTGATGATCTTCCGGTCAGGTCGGTTCAACTCGTTGAGGGCAGCGTAGAGGGTGGTCGTCTTGCCGGAGCCGGTCGGGCCGGTCACCAGGAAGATGCCGTTGGGCCGTTTGATGATGTTCTGGAAGCGCTGGTAATCGTCCTCGGCGAAGCCAAGGTCCTTGATGCTGATCTGGACGTTGCTGCGGTCCAGGATGCGCATCACGGCCGACTGGCCGTGGTTGGTCGGGAAGATGCTGACGCGCAGGTCGAAGTGCTTATTGTTGACGTTCAGCTTGATCCGGCCGTCCTGGGGGCGGCGTTTCTCGGCGATGTCGATACTGGCCATGATCTTGATGCGCGACAGCATTGGTGCCAGCAGGCGGCGCGGGGGACTGTCGCGCTCCACCAACACCCCGTCAATCCGATAGCGCACTCGGATGCGGTCGGCGAACGGCTCAATGTGGATGTCGCTGGCCCGCAGCGAGATCGCTTCCTGGATCATCAGGTTGATAAGTTTGACCACGGGGGCGTCGCTCTCCTCGGCTGCCGCCATCGCCGCTGCCGTGGACGCCTCCTGGAAGTCGATCTGGGTGTCAGTGAACTCGGCGAGCATCGAGTCAACCGACTCGGTCTCGGACTGGCCGTAATGCCGGTTGATCGCCTCGACGATCTGCTCGCGGGGGGCGAGGACTGGTTGTATATCTTTGTTCAGAATGAACTGGAGTTTCTGGAGGGTGTCGAAGTCGGTCGGATCGCTCATGATGATCTTGAGGGCGCCGCCTTCCTGGGCCATGGGGAGGACGACGTTCTCCCGGGCGACCGACTCGGGCACCAGCTCGATGACGCTCGGGGGGATGTTGACCTCGGTCAGATCGACGAACTGCAATCCGTGGAACTCGGCGATGGCGCTCATGACCTGTTCGTTGGTCACGTAGCCGAGCTTGACCAGGGTGTCCTGGATCTTGGCCCCGGTCTGGCGCTGGAGCTGAAGGGCCTCTTCGAGTTGCTCGTTGCTGAGCATCTGACGGCGGATGAGGATCTCGGTAAAGTCTCCACGAGTCTTGGCCATGTAAGGCATCTCCTTTTGGGGCCATCACCTCATGGGTGGGGCAGATATCGGGCGCCATCAAGAAATGGGTTCACCACGGCCCCGCACTCGGGGACAGAGACAGTACTTACCATGCGGGCGCAGTCAGGATTGGCGCCGATCCGGCGTGCCTAATTCTTCCCTTTCCTTGTTTTAGTATCTCAGGAGCCAAACGCTTTGCAAGTGAAAAAGGGAGAAGTAGCCGGTTTTGTGGAAACCATCACCACTCGTCCAGGCCGACCTTCTCTCCGTTCTCCCGGGCCGATTCCATGATCAACAGGGTGTTGCTGGCGCCGTCCCGGATCGCGGCCAGCGCCGTCCGGCGGTCGTGGCCGAAGACGCCGGCCCGAGGGTCTCTGAGTGCCAGGTCGGCCGCGTTGGGCCCGAGGCCGGCCACTCCGAGATAGGGCGTCAGGTAGGCGGGGGCGGGCGGCGCCTCCCGGTCCCAGTCCGGGCAGCGGAGTATTCTAAGCGGTGTCTGCACGGCCGGAGCGTTGACAGCGGCGTCCCAGCCGGCCTGCCGGTCGATACGCCGGTAGAGGGTATCCTGCTCGATGAACGGCAGAACCTCGACGTACCAGCTGAGCCGCTGGTCAGGTGGCAACTCCGGGTGGGGCAGCGTGCCGGCGGGCAGCAGGGGGGTTGTTTCCCCGGGGGCCGACGCTGCCGGGTGGCTGGCGGCGTAGTTATGCAGTCCCAGCGCGATCTGTCTGAGGTTGTTCGCACACTGCGAACGGGCGGAGGCTCGCCGCCCCTTTCAGACCGCCGGGAGCAGAAGGGCGAGCAACACAGCGATGGTCGCAATCACGACCAGGAGTTCCACCAAGGTGAACGCACGTCGGTGAAGGGAGGGGAACATGACACGACTCCGACACGAACAGAGGTGAAGGTTGCGGGGCACATCGTAGGCATGGTGGTGTAAGCGACCCCTGACAATTCGAGTATAGGGTACAACCGTGCGGCGAGCAAACAAAAATCTGGAGCAGCGGGGGGGAAGATCAGCGTCCGCTGCCCCGCGAGGGCAACTCGACTTGTGGCACCGGCTAACAGCTGAATGCCACTTGTCTGGGGTCACTCCTTCACCCCGGCCTGGACGATGCCGTTGAAGAGGAATTTGAACGTCCCGTGCGGCTGGGCGCGGAAGAGGATCTCAGGGCCGAACAGCACCAGCGTGCCCCGGCCCACCTTTGCCTCGGCGATGGCGACACCCCCCTCCAGGTGCTCCTGCCCCCAGGCCCAGCCGCTGCGCAAGGGGGTCTTGCTGTCGAACCACGCCACGCGCCGCAGGCCGTTCGCCTCGGAGCCCTCGGGCAGACGGAAGACCGGGCTGGACTGGAACATCACATCGACCTCCTCGCCCAGGCCCCAGGCCAGCGGATGGGCCGGGTTTACCCGCACCCGCAGCACGGAACCGGGGATGTAGAACTTCTCCCGCGTCAAGGGCCGCTCTTCGCCGTCCTCCTTCACGACCAGGTGATTTGCCAGCGGCAGGCGAAGCTGACTCCCCAGAGCGGTCGAGCTGCCGATGGTCAGAATGGTGCCCCCCTCTTCAAGGAACTTGCGCAGCTGCGGCACGGTCCGGGTCATGGTGATGGCGCCGCGTCGGCCGCGGAACTCCTCGGGGATGTTCTCCTCGGAGATCGAGCCTCCCTCGGCGGGCGGCTGATCGCCGGACGGAGGGTTGGTGGCAAGGCGGCGGAGTGCGGCCGTGCCCCGAGCGCCGATCGCCCCGTCTACCAGGATGATCACATCGAACTTCTCGCGCAGCCCGCCCGCATCCAGCTCCGGCGGAAAGACGAGCCGGAACGGAAACTCGAACCGTTCCAACAGCCAGCGCGTCCAGCCGGAGGGCATCGAGCCGCCATAGCGGTCCCACAGGCCGACGCGCGTCGGCCGGAGGACCACTGCCTGTCCGGCGGGGGCGACCGGGCTGCCCTGGAAATCGGTGCCCAGCTCGAAGGCGATCCGCTTCAGCAAGGGGAGCGTCGTCGGCCGGTTGGTGATGAAGAAGGTTCCCGCCGGCTGCGTCCGGGGTGGCCGGGGCGGGGTCTTCGAAGCCTCGGCGCCACTTCCCGGGGTTTCGCTGCGCTCTGCCCCGGCCGCCCACGCCCCTTCGCCGAACGGCTTCTGGAGGCGCCGCACCTCCTCGCCCGCGGCCAGGAGCCGGTTGACCGCACGGAAGGAATCGTTGGTCCGGGCGCTGAGGAAAAAGCCGACGGCCCCCTCGGCATCGTGGACGCGCCCGGGCGGAGGGAGGACCGGGGGCTTGATCTCCTCAAAGGGGCCATCGAAGCCGTCAAGGAGGCGATCGAACTGCACGCCCATCTGGTAGGCCAGGGTCCAGCCGGCGATGTCGTAAGGGGCCGTCGGCGGAGCGCCGGGGTAGGCGAAGTCGTTGGGGTGGTCCTGCGGCTCGAACAGGTCGAGGATATGAGCGCGGAAGGCCTGGGCGCATTTGACCACGTAGGAGCCGGCGGGGTACTTCTTGCCGGCGACCTCGAAGTCGGTCCGAGCCCGGTGTACCTTGACGCCGGTCTCCAACAGAATGTTGACGAACTTGGTGGCGGTGAGGAAGTCGGGCTGGTCGGCGGGGAGGATGTAGCCGCGCGGATCGCGCTTGGCCGGGTCGCGGAAGAGGCGGTTGAACTCCTCGACGCCACGGCCCGGGGGGGCGCCGGCACGAGCGGCGCGGGCGGCCTCGACCACCTTGGGCGTGATCGTCCAGCTGTCGCGATTGCCCCGGTCGATAGCGTTTTTCCCCATCAGCCAGATGTTGTACAGCAGCTGCTCGCGGTGGCGGGAGGCATAGTCAAGCACCGCCTTGTTGGCCGTCACCGAGTAATCCACCGACTGGCGAAAGTGCCAGCGCTGCGGCGCCACCGGGGCCAGGTAGTCGCCCCGCGGCAGCTGTAGCGCCGGGTTAAACGGAATCTGCATCGGCGTCGGGCTGCCGATCGTTTCGGTCAGCAGGCCGATCATGTTGTGGAAATAGGTGGTGGTGCGCAAGCCGCCGTTCCACCACGTCGAGTAGCGCGCCCCGGAGCGGACGGTGGCCCCTGGCTTGCCCTCCACCAGAAAGCGCTGCATCATCGCCGCCCCGACCGCATCGATGCCGTTGATGACCAGCGGGTCGATGTTGTAGTTGAACGGATCGCGGAACGGCGGGCAAAACAGCACCGTGCCGGGCGGCCCGGACTGATGGTGGTTGTAGACGATCTGCGGGAACCACTCCTGATAGAGCACCCGGTTCATGTTCCTGGTCTCGGCCTGGGTGTTGGCGTAGAAGTCGCGGTTGTTGTCGTGGCCGATGTACTTCTGGTACAGCCGCGGCAGGCCGGCCAGCGAGCGCTTCTTCGGGTCGGGCTCGCGCATGTACCAGTCGGCGACCAGATCATGGCCATCGGGGTTGGCGTGGACAAAGAGGATGATGACATCGTCAAGGATGCGGAGCGTCTCCTCGTCGGAGCGGCTAAGGAACTGGTACAGCGTCTCCATGAGCATCTGGGCGCAGAGCACCTCGGTGGCGTGCAGGCCGCCATCGATCCAGACGACCGCCTTGCCCTCGGCGGCCAGCTTGCGGGCCTCGGCCTCACTGACATCCTCGGCCAGCGCCAACCGGCGGGCGATGGCCTGGTAGCGGGCCAGGTTGCGGTGGTTGGCCGGCGACGTGACAATCCCCATCAGTTGCGGCCGGCCCTCCTCGGTGACGCCGATGCAGACGACCCGGAGCCGGTCCGACTCGCGCTCGAGCTTGGCCCAGTAGGCGGCAAGCTGGCGGTAATTGGCCAGGCAGTAGTCATCGCCCAGGTTGAAGCCGAAGAATTCCTTGGGCGAGGTGACAGGCGGGGCGGCCGGCGCCGGTCGGTCGCCCAGCAGCGCGGCGGCAAGGAGGCAGGTCAGACAGAAGAAGCGAGCAGCAGCGGTCATGGCATTCCCCCGAAAGGCAGCGGCGCGGGACCTTGACTGAGGAGAGCGTAATGACTGGGCGGGCCGGTTGCAAGAAAGAGCATCCCCGGTGCGGGCGAGCGGCCGGTGCGGGCGAGCGGCCGGCGTCAGCCGGCCGGTTCACCCTGGCCGCTCGCCTAGCGCCGCGGGTTGCGCTCGATGGTCAGCGTGATCTTGTTGGTGCCGGGCCGGACTGTCGCCTGCAGGTCGGACGTGGACAGGTCCGAGTAGCGCGTGTCGATCACGCCGGGGGCCAGAACGCTGGCATCGGCGCCGCCCTGGGGCTTGCGCCCGACCTCGATGAGGAGCACCTTGTACTCGCCGGCCGGCGCCCCGTCGTCCGGCTTGTTCGTGGTCAGGCGGAAGGAGCCATCGGGCTGGATGACCCCGCGGGCGCTGGTCTGCTTTTCGGGGAGTTCAAAGATCACCAGGCTGCCCGCCAGCTCCTTCGCCGGCGCGCCGTCCTTCCAAACTATCTGGCCTTCGACGGGATACAGGCCGCTCCCGCAGCCGGCCAGGAATGCTGTGAATAGCAGGATGATCGCCGGGCCATACCTTCTCGGCCGGGAGGCGGGTCGTATCATGGATCTGACTCCTCGGGCGTTCCAGCGAGGTCACTCCGCGAAGGTGATGGTCTCGCCATCGTTGCGGGCCGCCAGCCGGCGCAGGTTGGCGGTGTCGATGCTGGTGCGGATGGCGCGGACGCTGCCATCGCAGAAAACGAATTGACAGACGTCGGCATGCCAGCTGCCGAACTTCCGAGCGTAGATCCCGTCCACGACGCCGCCGCTGGGCGTTACGTCGGTCGGACCGCGGGCCAGCGGGTCTTCGATGCCGGCTAGCCGGGCAGAGAAGCAGGTCCAGGCGCCGCTGTAAGCCGGGCCATCCCCCACCTTGAGCCGGCCAAACATGCCCTGCGGCACATGCTTTTCACCGGCCAAGAAGGTGTTGCTGGTGCCGTCAATGATGCGGACCAGGTTGGTGTTGCTGGTGAAGCTGATCACCTGCTGGGTGGCGGGAGCGGGATTGGGAGGAGCCGGGGACGGGTTACCGATGATGATCGCCCCGTTGCTTTGGGTGTTGAACCAGTTCTGCTGGTTGGGGTTGTTCGGGTTGCCGCGCATGTCGCCGACACAAGCGGCGTAGTCCGCCAGGGCCCCCGGCGGGTTATTCGCGGCGCTGAACCGCTGCTGCAACCCCTCGGCGGGCCGGGGCTCCGGCGGCGGCGTGGCGTCTTGAACGTACCAGTTCTCCGCGACGCTGAGGGTCGTCGGCCCCCGCCGGCTGGGGCAGTAATAGGACTTGACGTGGGTCTGGCGGGCCGTGACCGACTGTACGGCATACTTCCGGCTGATGTCCCAGTTGCTGTAAAGGGTCTGTTGCTCCATGTAGGGCAGGATCAGGACCAGCCAGGTGGCCCAGCCCTCCGCGCCAGCGATGCGCAGCGGCGGCAGCCAGCCGTGGGCCTCGTGGTAATTGTGGCAAGCCAGGCCGATCTGCTTCAGGTTGTTGGCGCAGCTGGCCTTGTTAGCCGCCTCGCGGACCTTCTGGACGGCAGGGAGCAGCAGGGCGATCAGGATGGCAATGATGGCGATGACGACCAACAACTCAATCAGGGTAAAGCCGAACCGACGGCGCGGCACCGGATGACGGGAGAGGGACATGGTGAATTCCTCATTTGCTAAAGGAACAAGAACGATCGCACTCAGGAGAAAAAGCCGTACAGCCCTCGTGATGATGCAGCAGGGTATCTCGATGGTAGCACAGGAGACGGACCAGGTCGCGGCGCTTCAGGCAAACGGCCTTTGCCACTCGGGCAATCGGCGCGGCCCGCTCGCCGCTGGACCAACCCGCCGCATAACTCCTTCCAGCGTACCGACCACGGCAGGGGATTGCAAGAAAACGCATCCACTCGGGTGCTGTTTCTCTCCTGCGGGGTCCCAGGGATTGGCGCCGCCGGCAGATGAAAGCCGCCGCCTTGCCGGGGACATGGGTGGGGTCGGGGTCTCCGTCATCCCCGCAAGGAGACCGATTCTTTGGTCAGCTGCTAGGAACCGCGAGTCCAGGTCAAGCTCCGGCCCGACCGGAAAATGCCGGTCGTCCTCTCTAAATCTCTGTCAGATTTTGGCGGCGAATTTCAAGAAGATACAGGGGAGGCGGCATGGGCGAGCGCCACGAGTTTCTAAAACTACTGCTGCGTCATGAGACGGACATCAAGGCCTTCATCGGGTCGCTGGTGCTCGATCCCCACTTACGTGATGACGTGTTTCAGGAGGTAGCCTTGGTGCTTTGGCTCCAATTCGACAGCTATGATCCGCACCGCTCGTTCGGTGCCTGGGCCCGCGGCATCGCTTACCGCAAGATCCTGGAGTTGCGTCACCAGAACGCCCGCTTCCCCGTGGTGTTTTCCCCCAAGACTATTCAGGCGGTCCTGGATGCCTATGATCGGATCGAAGCCGCTGTCTCCCGCAAAGCAGAGGCCCTGCGCGAGTGTTTGAAAGAGTTGCCCGATTCCTCACGACATCTGCTAACCCTCCGCTACGAAGACGGCTTGGCCGCCGAGGAAATAGCCCGGCAGAAACACAGCACGGTCAATGCCGTCTACCAGGCGCTGTCCCGCATTCGCGCCCGCTTAGAAGAATGCATTCGGCAGCGTCTGGCCGTTGAATGAGAGGATTCAGGGATAAGGAAGCGCTGCGAGGACTCCCTTTTCTCCATCTTTGACCGCTAAATTCCTGGTTCCCGGCAAACTATGGCTCCGCAATCCCGACTGGATGAACTCATCCGCAAATACCTGGATCGCCAAGCTTCCCCGGCCGAGCAAGCCGAGTTGGAGCGCCTCCTCGTCGAGAGCCCGGAAGCCGCCGACGCCTTCGCCGACGCCAGCTGGATGGACCAATGGACGGCCGATCTTCTCCGCGATGACAACCGGCTGCGGACCGAACTGGCGTTCATGGAAGCGATCGATCGCCAATGCCGCGCTGCCGATCTTCACCCCTTAGCCCCCAGCGACCGGCACGATGCGACGCCGTCGAGCTCCCGATCGGGCAGGATGCGGTTGCGGTTGCGGCAAGCAGGGGTCGGCATGGTTGCCGCCGTGCTGCTCGCCTTGGGGCTTTGTTTGTGGATGCTCCGACCACGGACGACAGCGGCCCCGATCCTGGCCCATCTGGATCAGGTGCGGGGAGAGGTATATGTCCTCGCGGCGGGTTCCCGGCGCCCGGCCCAGAACGGTCAAGCGCTTTGCGCGGGGCAGGGGGTGCAGGTCGTTGGTGAGGAGAGCGCCGTCGTCGTCCGCTATCCCGACGGCACTCGGCTCGAGCTCGATGCCGACACAACGCTGGACGAGCTTTCCGGCGGGGAGGCTGTCGGGAAAAAGGTGGTCCTGGCCGAGGGCTTTCTCCGGGCGGAGGTGACACCTCAACCGCCGGACCAGCCTGTGGTCTTGGCCACGCCGCGCGCGGAAGTCATTGTCCAGGGCACCCGGTTGAAGCTCTGCAATGAGGCATCGGCAACCCAACTGGAGACGGAAAAAGGAGTCGTTCAACTTACGCGCAAGAGTGACGGCCGGTCGGTGGAGGTGCCGGCTGGGTTTGAGGCAGTCATTAACGACAGCGAACCGTTGACGCCGCAACCCCTGCCGCCGCGCTTCCATAGCCGACGACTTACTCTCTCCGGGTACTGGGGAGTGGCGGCCCTTTCTCCGGACGGCCGGACCCTGGCGGCCCGGCGCTTCAAGGACCGCCTCGTGGCCCTCTGGGATGCGGCGACCGGCCAGCAGCGGGCCTTACTCGACAGGCACACCGAACGGGTCACCACGATAGCGTTTTCCAGGGATGGCCGGACGTTGGCCACCGGGAGCCTAGACCAAACCGTGCAACTGTGGGACCCAGCCTCGGGACAGTTACGGACCACCTTTGAATATCCGGCCCCGGTCTGGGCCCTAACCTTTTCCCCCGACGATCAGGCGCTCATCGTGCTGACCGGCCAAGAAGTCGAAACCGTCGCCCTAGCAGAGCCGAGCACTCGGCGGCGGACCATTCTGCCGATCAACCTATCGGCTAATAACATCTTCGCCCTGTCCACCGACGGCCAGACATTGGCGGTGGTCCATCCCGGTGCGTCGGCGTCGCCGGGGGCCGTATCAACCGTGACCTTGTGGGACCTCACCGCCAATCAATGCCGCGGCACCATTGGTGGACTGACGGGACGGGTCTGCCACCTGAGGTTTGCCCCTGACGGCAAGCTGCTGGCCATCTGTCACGGCAGCACGGTGACGTTGTGGGATCTTGGGGCCGGTCAGGTGCGGGCCGCGCTCCGCGGGCCGGGTGGCCGGGTTTCGGGAGCGGCATTTTCCCCCGATGGGACCCGGCTGGCTACCGGGCACCGTCAAGAAGCCGCGGTCCGGCTGTGGGACATCGCCACGGGAAAGCAGCAGGCCATCCTCGAAGGATGCATGGACCGTAGTTATGCGATCGCCTTTGGACCCGAGGGAAAGACTTTGGTGACCAGCGAGGCGAGCAACAGAGCGCCCGGTGAGCAGCTGTGGAACAGCGCGGTCACTCTCTGGGATCTGCCGCCACGCTGAGTCTGGATAATCCCGCGAATGAGCGCAGGAACAATCCGATGGGAACCGCAGGAGATAGGACATGTTCGCGAACGAGCGGATCGCTCGCATTTCAGGGGAGATACGATCCATGACCCAGTTCCGGTTCGAACGTCGTGGTTTTACCCTGATCGAGTTGTTGGTGGTGATCGCCATCATTGCCGTCCTGATCGCCCTGCTCTTGCCGGCGGTGCAAAAGGTGCGGGAGGCCGCCAATCGGACCACGTGTGCCAATAACCTCCGGCAGATTGTCCTTGCCACGCACAGCTTTCACGACACCTACGGGGTCCTCCCGCCGTCCCGCCTCGGTGACCCTTACGCCACCTGGGCAGTCCTTATTCTTCCGTACATAGAACAGGATAACCTGTACCGTCTGTGGAACCTCCAGCTGGACTATTACGCGCAGGCGGAGGCGGCGCGCCAGGGTTTGGTAAGGCTGTACTTCTGTCCCACCCGGCGAGCCCCTATGCTGAGCAAAATCGAGGTTCCCCAGGGAACTCCCACGACCGGCCCTCAGTTTCCGGGCGGGTGCAGTGACTACGCCGCCTCGTCGGGGAACGACGGCGTCGTCTGGGGAACCGTCAATGCCGATGGTGCCATCATCACCGGTGGGGGAAGGACCAAGCCGAATTTCGGCAGTCTTACCCGGTTCGACTCTATCAAAGATGGTCTCAGTAACACAATCTTCTTTGGCGAAAAGCATGTGAGCCCCACCATGCTCGGCCTGGCAAACCAGGACAACAGTGTCTACAACGGTGATATCTACGGGTCTTTCGCCCGCCGGGCCGGCCCCACCTCGCCGCTGGCCCGGACATCCACACAAAGTCTTCCCCAGGGATTCGGCAGCTGGCATCCGGATATTTGCCAGTTCGCCATGGGTGATGGCCGAGTCATTGCTCTGCCCGCCGCAATCAACACGACGACGCTTGGCCGCCTGACTATGCGCGCTGACGGCGAGCCGATTGGCGACTTTTGAGGAATGTTTTCCCATGTGTTCCTTGATACGGGTTTGGCGCGGTCGCTTGATACGAGCGGCCTTAGTAGTATTGGTGCTTGGTGTCACTGCGGGCTGCGGCCGAAGGATGTACCCGGTCGAAGGCAGGGTCGTCTATCGCGACGGCACGCCCTTCACGCAAGGCCTGGTCGTCTTTGAGCCGCTGGAAGCCGACGTCCGGGTTAGCGCCATCGGCGAGATCCACAAGGACGGCACCTTCCGTCTAGGCACCTACAGCGAAACGGATGGCGTCCCCGAAGGGCGCTATCGCGTACTCGTGGTGCCTCCCATGCCCGCCGGCGAATCCTCTAAACCGCTGCCGATCGACGTCAAGTACATTCGTCTGGAGACCTCCCCCTTGGAGTACACGGTGGTCCGGGGGAAGAATGAGGTGACGTTCGAGGTCGATCGGCCTGGCGCAGCGTCGGGCAAAGGCCCCCGTAACCTCCACGCCGCTGAAGGACGATAAGAAAGTATCTTGAGGAGCCTAAACGTGACCGTCATGCCGCAATTGCTGCGTTGTGCTGTTCCAGCCAGCCTAGGCGTCGCCGTGATGTTAATTATCTTAAGCACCGGTCCGGCCAGCGAAGGGGCCGACGGACCGGGGAACGCCCCACGGCATGCCGCGACCGGTACGAAACTGTCGTCCGATTTCCTTGCTCCCTGGAAGCAAGGGGTCAAGATCACGCCGGTGTCGCGTGTCGGCGGCCGGCATACCATTCACTCCTATTACGTGGCCTCGCCGGAAAGCCCCGACGGCCGTCAGGTTCTTTTCTTCGCATCGACGGCGGCCGATGCGCACACCGGCGATATCTGCATCGTCGAGCGGAGCAGCGGCCACGAGCGAGTCCTGGCTCGGGAAGTCACCGTCGAGGATGCCCACCGGGTCGCCTGCCAACAGTGGCTCTCCGGCGGCCGATGGGTCGTCTTTCACGACTTACGCAAGGACGGGCCCGTAGTCGTAGCCGTGGACGTGGCGACCGGCAAGGAACGCTTGCTGGCTCGGGGACGCCAGGTAGGGTTTGGGTCGCCTCAGGGCGACCTCATTCCCCTGTATGGTCCGCACTGGGACCCGAACGCCTTTCGCGACCTGGAAGTGCTCCAGGTCGAAACCGGAAAGGTCCAGACCGTCGTCACGGTCGCGGCAGTCAAGGCGGCCTACCGCGAGGCGATCGCCCAGGTATTCGGCGAACGCCCCATATCGATTTACTTCCCGGTGCTCAGCCCGGACCAGAAACGGGTGTTCTTCAAACTGGCGGCGCCGCTGGGAGGCGATGTCCGTAGCAAGCAGGCCAGCCAACGCGAATTCCTGATCGGCTATGACCTGGAAAAGTCACGCTTCCTGTTTATGCAGCGGCGCTGGGGACATCCCGCCTGGCATCCAGACTCGCGCACGATCCTCAACGTGCCGAACGTATTAATCGACAGCGAAACGGGAGAACAACGGTCGATTCCCGATCTCCCGGCCTTCCCGGGATCGCACCCGTCGGTCAGCCCGGACGGCAAGCTTTTCGTCACGGACTTGTACTTCCCTAGGGAGACGACCAACAGCAACAAGGGCCCATTCGAGTGGGGCGTGGCTGTGGCCGATTTGCGGGGCAAGGACTCGGTCCTGCTCCACCGCTTTGACCACTCCCGGGGAGCATCGTCCTGGCGCCGCTCCCATCCACACCCGGTCTTCAGCACCGATGGAAAAAGGATCTACTACAACGTCGCGCAGGACGAATGGAATCGGTTGTATGTTGCGACCATCGACGAGGAAGGCTAAGCACCGGAACCCAGCCTTAGATGCTCTGAGGAAATGTGGCCGGGGCGGAACGCCGCGACGCTTCTGCCGCTCACTTCGGCTCCGGCCACACCCTCGGCATTTCGACCAAGTATCCTGTCTTCCCTTCGCGATCACAGGAATGCAACTAGGCACTTTGAAGATGGGGTTGTAGGGTCATAACTTAGCCACTTCTGGAGTTGGCCAGGCTATCGCGGGTAGCCGAGGCGGCGTCTTCAATGCCCCAGCGCCACTTCGCGGAGCGGACCTTACGGCCGCGGACACTCGGGGGCCATTGCAGTTGTCTTTTCCCTGGTTTATCATCGGACTGGTTGGGAGGCCGGTCCGTAACCGGATCCGCCCTTCTCTTCAGGAGGAGAAGGGTAGGGGTGAGGATTCCGGTCGCCGCCATGCGGCCGCCGCACTCAACGGGAGCGCCCTTCGATGCCCTATGCCGCCGAGATCAGCCGGTCCAATCCCTCTTGCTTTTTGTTCCTCATCGACCAATCTGCTTCGATGACCAAGCCGTTCGGCGGCCAGCCGGGCAAGATCAAGGCTCAGGGCGTTGCCGATGCCCTCAACCGGCTTCTCCAGAACCTCTGCCTGAAGTGCGCCAAGTCCAACGGCATCCGCGACTACTTCCATGTCGGCGTCATCGGCTACGGCAGCAAGGTCGGCTCGGCCTTCGGCGGCAAGCTGGCCGGCCGCGGGCTCGTCCCCATCAGCGAGCTGGCCAACAATCCCCTCCGCATTGAGCAGCGGACGCGCAAGGTCGGGGACGGCACCGGGACCGTCACCGAGCAGAAATACAAGTTCCCTGTCTGGTGCGAGCCGACCGGCGAGGGAAAGACTCCGATGTGCCAGGCCCTGAGTCTGGCCCGCGAGGTCCTGGCCAAGTTTCTCAAGGAGTACCCTGCCTGCTACCCGCCGCTGGCGATCAACATCACCGACGGCATGCCGACCGACGGCAATCCGCAGGCAGCGGCTGCGGCCCTGCGCAGCCTGACCAGCACGGACGGCAACGTGCTGTTGTTCAACGCCCACTTGTCGTCGCGCACCGACCCGTCCGTCGAGTTCCCCGACACGGAGGAGGGGCTGCCCGACGACTTCGCCCGGCTGCTGTTCCGCATGTCGAGCCGGCTGCCGGCGAAGCTCCAGGAGGCGGCCCGCGCCGAGGGCTACCCGGCCAACGACGCCACCCGCGGCTTCGTCTTCAATGCCGACCTCGTCGCCGTCGTTCGCTTCCTGGACATCGGCACCAAGGTGGCCCACAGCGTCCGGTGAGTTCATGCCCGGCCCCTCACGAGTCTCGCTCTGCTGGCAACCCTTCGGCCTGCCCAAGCGCGGCCACAGCGCTGAGGAGTACGAGGACGCCTTCGCCGCCGACCCGCGGACCGGTCGCTTCGCCGTCGCTGACGGCGCCTCGGAAAGTTCCTTCGCCGCACTATGGGCCCAGCTGCTAGTCAATGGCTTTGTCTACGCTGACAGACCGCCCAGCCCCCTCACCCCCACCCCTCGCCCCCGAAGCGGGGACGAGGGGCGAGTTATTCTTCCTCCCCTCTCCCCCCGCGGGGAGAGAGGGGCCGGGGGTGAGGGGATGGACTGGCTGGCGGCGCTGCGGCAGCATTGGGCGGCCAAGGTCGATGATCAGCCGCTCCCCTGGTATGCGGAGGCGAAGCGGCAGCAGGGGGCCTTCGCCACCTTGCTCGGCCTGGTGGTCCGGCGTTGCCGCGGCCAGCATGTCGGGCGGTGGCGGGCGTGGGCCGTCGGCGACAGTTGCCTCTTCCAGGTCCGCGGCGACCACTTGATCCGGGCTTTCCCTGTGCTTCGCTCCCGCGACTTCGACGGCTACCCCGATCTGCTCGGCTCCCGACCGTCGGCCAATGACCGGCTCATCGCGGAACGCCAGCGGTACGACCGGGGCCGCTGGCAACCCGACGACCGCTTCTTCCTGATGACCGACGCCCTGGCGGTCTGGTTCTTGCGGGAGTACGAGGCAGGGCGGCGCCCCTGGCGGCCGATCACCGATGTCCTAAACCCGCCCTCTCCCGCGGCCGGCTTCGCCTCGTGGGTGGCACAGCTGCGCCAGCGCGAGGAGCTGCGCAACGACGACGTGACGTTGATCTCATTGTCCTTTGTCATTCGTCATTAGTCATTCGTCATTAGTCATTCGTCACTGGCGAACAACGAATGACGAATGACGAATGACCAATGACCAATGACCAATGACCAATGACGAATGGTAAGCATTCGCGGGCCGGCGGTGCAACATTTGAGACAGGTTGCGGTCGTGGTCATGAGGCACCTCCGCAGACTTCGAGTTTTCGCCTCGCCTCCGCCCGGCATCGCCTATGGGCCTTGCTTCTCTTTCGGTTGCCGCATCAGGCCGCGGAAAACGAGAAAGAGGATGCCCTGGAACACCATCATCCCGCCCAAAGTGAGTAGCGCCTGAACCGTGGGCGTGATCGCTTCTACCTGGAAAAACACGACCAGGGCAGCGCCTGCTAATCCAATGCCTGTGAGAGTGTACGTCCACATCAGGTAATCCAACCAGGTGCGTCCCGGCGCTCGCAACAGGTCGCCGGCGCCGGCCAATTGCCGGAACGCATTCCAGCAGCCGAGCAGGCTTCCGCCGCCGCCAATGAAACAGCCCAAGGCTCCACCCATCCAGCTCCAGAAGCTGCCGCTGCCAACCGGAACACTCAAGAGGGCATAGACGCCCAAGGCCACCCCCGCCGCCATCATCAGCCCTCCGAGCACCATGCCGATGGCACAGGCGAGAAGCAGACGGAACTGCTCGCTTGGTGGCACCGCCGTCGTTGGTGCCGAAGACACGCCAGCCGGCGCAGGTGCAGCCGAGAGCTGAGAGGACCGCTGCCGCGAGATCGTCTTCACGTCCGTCTTCATAACAGCCGTGCGCCATCTGAGACCTGTCTCTGGCTCGGCTTGTGTCTGCAGGTTTGAACTAGATTGGGCAATCTGCCGAAACGCAGCTCGGACATTCGCCTTCATCAACGTGACCAAAGCCCATAAGCCGATGGGCAGCCGCACCAAATAGAAAGGGCTAGCGCATGGTATCACGGCGAGGATGGGGCCGACCAAAGCCAAGCCATACGACTCCAAGGCACGCATGCGGCCGGCGCTGACGACCAGAAACAACCCGAGTACGCTCTCGATCAAGAGGATCGACAGCACGCCCATCGCGACCATGCCTAAGCTCCTTGTTAGCACAGCGAAGATGATGCCAGCGACTCCCAAGCCGGGAGCCAAGCAGCCAACGACGGTTAAGGCAATCGCAGGCCAGCGAAGCTGGCGTCGCGCTGCCTCAATCATGTCTCTGTCCTCGGTACCGAGCGTTGGGGGGGGCGCTGATGGATTCCTTTGGACCAAAGCGCTGTTCGAAATCGTCTCCACATCCGTCTTCACTTCGCTGGCCTGCTGGTAACGCCGCTCCGGGTTGCTTTCCAGCGCCCGCAGCACCACCTCATCCAACCGCACATCCACCTGCACTTTCCGCGACGGCGGCTCAAACTTCCCGATAGGCAACTCGCCCGTCAGCATCTCGTAGAACACCACCCCCAGCGAATAAATGTCGGCCCGATGGTCCACCTCATGCGTGCCCCGCAGTTGCTCCGGTGCCATGTAGTGCGGCGTGCCCATCACCTGGCCCGTCGCCGTCAGTGTCCACGCCTTGCCCACGACGGCGGCTTCTCCGGCCGGCGGCTGCCCCGCAATCTTGGCCAGGCCAAAATCGGCAATCTTCACTCGCCCCTGCCGATCGAGCAGAATGTTCTCCGGCTTGATGTCGCGGTGCACCACCCCCCGGTCGTGAGCATATTGCAAGGCATCGCAGATCTGCGGCACAATGGCCAGGGCTTCCTCCGGTTTCAGTTGCCCCTGCTGGATCACCTGACGCAAGTTGGTGCCGTCCACGTACTCCATGAGGAGGTAGTAGAGTTTCCCGGTCGCTGGCGCTCCCGGCTCAGCATGTGGTGGGGCGGTGGTTTCGCCGAAGTCGTACACGGTGACGATGTGCGGGTGATTGAGCTTGGCCAGGGCGCGGGCTTCGCGGCCGAAGCGTTCCTCGAAGGCGGGGTCCTGGGCCAGTTGCGGCGGCAGAATCTTCAGGGCCACCAGGCGGTCCAGATGGGGTTGGCGGGCCTTGTACACCGCCCCCATGCCGCCGGAGCCGAGCAATTCGAGGATTTCCAGCTGCGGGAAGGCGGGGGCCAACTCGGCCGCCGTCAGCGGCACAAAGCGACGGCCCTGGGGATGATCGAGGGTCGGCTGGGCAGCGAGCGAATCATCGCCCGCTTGCGACTGGCTCGCCAATCCGGCTTCGAGCAGACAGCGGGGACAGAGGCCGGCGGGCGCTTCCGGCGGCAAAGCCGCGCCACATTTGGGACAGGTTGCACTCGCAGTGCTCATGATGGTTCTCCCGCACAGGGGTTATTGGCTTTGGCTCATTGCCGGCTTTCCAGTCAACTTCTTCGAGAGTTGCCGGAAGCTCTCCCCTTGCCGCAGCCCAGGGAGCAGGTCGCCCAGGCTGGATTCTCCCCGTCGTCGCCTGGCTCCTGGCTTCAGGGCTGCCCGGCCCTGGTCGGCCTGGTCCTGTTTCTCTGCTCACTGGCCGGCGTGCTTCTTCAGGGCTTGCTCCAGGCGGCGTTTCAGCTCGGCATTGTTGGGGTCGTCCAGCAGCAGCCGCCGCAGGTGGAAGGCGGCGGCGAACCACTGTCTGTTGGCCTCGCACTCCTGGACCTTCTCGCTGTGGTAGCGGCGGCGCTCAGCGGCGTCGGGCAAGGGCCAGGCGTTCCAGTGGGCCAGACGGGAATCGGCGACGTAGACATCATTGCCGCCGAGGACCAAGGCGCGGCGGAAGCCATCGGGGAAGCGGGCCTCTTCGCTGTCCAGGAAGGCGGGGGGATCGATGGGGTCAACGGGCTGGCCGGTCTCGCTGGACCAGGCCAGCACTTTGCCCGTGTCATCCCAGGCGAAGATGCGGCGGCCGTCGGGACTGAACGCCACGCTGGTCACCCAGCCTGTATGCTTGAGGGTGAGCAGTTGCTGGCCCCGCTCCGCATCCCATACCTTCACCGTCCCGTCCTCACTCCCCGAGGCGATGCGGCGGCCGTCGGCACTGATCGCCACGCTGGTCACCCCGCCTAGCACCCCGCCTTTGTGCCCCTGGAGGGTGAGCAGTTGCTGGCCCCGCTCCGCATCCCACACCTTCACCGTCTGGTCATCACTCCCCGAGACGATGCGGCGGCCGTCGGCACTGAACGCCACGCTGGTCACCCGGTCTGTGTGCCCCTGGAGTGTTTGCTTGCTGTTGAAGCGGGTCCACAGATGGCGATGCTCCCAGCCCCGCAGGTTCCACGGGCACTCCTCCAGGTAGCGGACGGCCAGGTCTCCGCGCCCCTCAGCAAAAGCATTCTGGGCCAGCGACAGCTTGCTGGTGTACAGCAGCAACTCGGCCCGCCGCAACTGCTCCTCCGCCCGCGCCTTCTCCCGCTCCGCCCGCGCCGCCTCCTGCTGAGCCTGCTCCTCCGCTTGCCGCGCCGCCGCTGCCTCCCGACTGGCCTCGGCCTCGGCCTCCCTGGCCTCGGCCTCGGCCTTCGTCGCCCGTACCGCCTGCCAGGTGCTCACCACCACCCCCGCCACCAGCAACAGCACCATCGCCGCCGCTGCCGCCAACACCCCCCGATACCGCCGCACCACCTTCCCCAACCGATAACCCAGCGACGGCGGACATGCCTCCACCGGCTCGTCCCGCAAATACCGCTCCACGTCCCGACCCAGATCGCTCGCCGTCGCATAACGCCGCGTCCGATCCTTCTCCAA